>NZ_JBIAIG010000005.1:151689-428998 GCF_042871235.1 Streptomyces sp. NPDC005931 | reverse complement strand
GGGTTGCCTCTCCCCCCCCGGTGAGTGTTGGGGGGCGGGGGGGGGGGGGGGGGGGGGGCCGGGGGCCCCCCCCCCCCCCGGGGGCGGGGCGGCGCGGGGGGGGGGCCCCGGGGGGGCCCCCCGGGGGGCCCCCCCACGGCTCGTCGCAGGGCGGGGGCGTGCCTAGAACGGTTCGAAGTCGTCGTACTCGCGCTCGAACTCGTCCCGCTCCGCCTGCCGGTCGCGCCGCCGCTGCGCCGCCGGGCGGGGTGCCTCGAACCGGTGGTCCTCGCCGCGCCGGCCCAGCATCTCGGCGCCGGCCGTGACGGACGGCTCCCAGTCGAAGACGACCGCGTTCTCCTCCGGCCCGATGGCCACGCCGTCGCCGGAGCGGGCACCGGCCTTCATCAACTCGTCCTCGACACCGAGGCGGTTGAGCCGGTCGGCGAGGTAGCCGACGGCCTCGTCGTTGGTGAAGTCGGTCTGGCGGACCCAGCGTTCGGGCTTCTCGCCGCGCACGCGGAACAGCGGCTCGCCACCGCTCTCCTCACGGGTGACGGTGAAGCCGGCGTCGTCCACGGCCTTGGGCCGGATGACGATCCGCGTCGCCTCCTCCTTCGGCTTGGCGGCGCGGGCCGCGGCCACCAGCTCGGCGAGGGCGTACGACAGCTCCTTGAGCCCGATGTGGGCGACGGCCGACACCTCGAAGACACGGTAACCGCGCGCCTCCAGATCGGGCCGCACCATCTCGGCGAGGTCCTTGCCGTCCGGCACGTCGATCTTGTTGAGCACGACGATCCGGGGCCGGTTCTCCAGCCCGGCGCCATACTGCCGCAGCTCCTCCTCGATGACGTCGAGGTCGGAGACGGGGTCACGGTCGGACTCCAGCGTCGCCGTGTCCAGCACGTGCACGAGGACACTGCAGCGCTCCACGTGCCGCAGGAACTCCAGCCCCAGGCCCCGCCCCTGGCTGGCGCCGGGGATCAGGCCGGGCACGTCGGCGACGGTGTACACGGTCGAGCCGGCGGTGACGACGCCCAGGTTCGGCACGAGCGTGGTGAACGGATAGTCGGCGATCTTCGGCTTGGCGGCGGAGAGCACGGAGATCAGCGAGGACTTGCCCGCGCTGGGGTACCCCACCAACGCCACGTCGGCGACGGTCTTCAGCTCCAGGACGATGTCCTGCACGTCCCCCGGCTCGCCGAGCAGCGCGAAGCCGGGCGCCTTGCGCCGCGCGGAGGCGAGGGCGGCGTTGCCGAGCCCGCCCCGGCCGCCCTGGGCGGCGACGTAGGAGGTGCCGTGTCCGACGAGGTCGGCGAGCACGTTGCCCGCCTTGTCCAGCACGACCGTCCCGTCCGGCACGGGCAGGATCAGGTCCTGTCCTTCCTTGCCGGACCGGTTGCCGCCCTCACCGGGCTTGCCGTTGGTGGCCTTGCGGTGCGGGGAGTGGTGGTAGTCGAGCAGCGTGGTCACGGACTGGTCGACGGTCAGGACGACGTCGCCGCCGCGCCCGCCGTTCCCGCCGTCGGGACCGCCCAGCGGCTTGAACTTCTCACGGTGGACGGAGGCACAGCCGTGACCTCCGTTACCCGCGGCGACATGCAGCTCGACGCGGTCCACGAAGGTGGTCATGGTTCGGTGCCTCCAGAGACGTACGAGATGTTTCTCAACCCAACAAGCGAAAGGCGGACCCGCTTCCCGGCCGGGAAGTGAGGTCCGCCTCGCGAAGGTTTCCGATCAGGCGACCGGAACGATGTTCACGACCTTGCGGCCACGGCTGGTGCCGAACTGCACCGCACCGGCCTGCAGCGCGAACAGCGTGTCGTCGCCGCCACGGCCGACGCCGGCGCCCGGGTGGAAGTGGGTGCCGCGCTGGCGGACGAGGATCTCACCCGCGTTGACGACCTGACCACCGAAGCGCTTCACGCCGAGGCGCTGGGCGTTCGAGTCGCGGCCGTTCCGGGTGGACGATGCGCCCTTCTTGTGTGCCATGTCTCCTCAGTCCCTTACTTCGCAGCCGCGGGGATCTCAGTGACCTTGATCGCCGTGTACTGCTGGCGGTGGCCCTGACGACGGCGGTAGCCGGTCTTGTTCTTGTAGCGCAGAATGTCGATCTTCTGGCCCTTGTGGTGGTCCACGACCTCGGCCTGGACCTTGATGCCGGCCAGCACCCACGGGTCGCTGGTCACGGAGTCGCCGTCGACAACGAGCAGGGTCGAGAGCTCGACCGTGTCGCCAACCTTGGCAGTGGAAATCTTGTCAACCTCAACGATGTCGCCGACAGCAACCTTGTGCTGGCGACCACCGCTGCGCACGATGGCGTACACGCGGATCTCACTCTCTCACTCGATGAACGGCACCCCCGCAGGCCAGCCGCCCCGCGCCTGACGCGCGGACGACCTCTCCCGGCCGCGGCCCGCGCCCGGGAGGAAGAGGTTTACGGGGATGTGGCGATCCAGATGGACACGCCGACGGTCAAGGTTACGGGGCCCGGCCCATGGGGGTCAAACCGGACCCCTGTCTCACCCGCCGACCGACGCGACGTAGTCGGCGTACGCGGCCTTGATCCGCGCCGGCGGCAGCTCCAAGTGCTCCAGGATGGTGTAACGGCCCGGCCGGGTCTCCGGGGCGAACTCCACGGCCCGGACGAACTCGTCGTCGCTGAAGCCGATCTCCTGCGCCAGGACCGGCAGCCCGTGCCGGCGCAGCGTCTCGGCCATCAGCCGGGAGTTCTCCTCGTCGCCCCGCAGGTGCATGGCGAAGGCCGCGCCGATGCCGACCTGTTCGCCGTGGCTCGCCGCGCGCCTGGGGTACAGCAGGTCGAGCGCGTGGCTGATCTCGTGGCAGGCCCCGGAGGAGGGCCGGGTGTGACCGGCGATCGACATGGCGATGCCGGACAGCACCAGCCCCTCGGACAGCACGGTCAGGAACCCGTCGTCGCCGCAGCCGCCGGGGTGACGCAGCACGGCCTCGCCGGCCTGGCGCGCCATGGCGGCGGCAAGGCCGTCGACCTTCTCGCCGTTGACGCGGTTGGCCAGTTCCCAGTCCGCTACCGCGGAGATGTTGGACAGGGCGTCCCCGATGCCCGAGCGCACGAAGCGGATCGGCGCCTCCCGTATCACCGCGAGGTCGATGAGCAGCGCGATCGGCGTCGGTACGCCGTAGGAGCCCCGGCCCGCGTCGTTGTCCAGGATGGACACCGGCGAGCAGATGCCGTCGTGGGAGAGGTTGGTGGCCACCGCGACCATGGGCAGGCCGATGCGCGCCGCGGAGTACTTCGCGCAGTCGATGACCTTGCCGCCGCCGAGCCCGACGACCGCGTCGTAGCGGCCGGACTTCATCTCGTCGGCCAGCCGGACCGCGTCGTCGATCGTGCCGCCGCCGACCTCGAACCAGTCGGCACCGGGCAGGGCCGGTGAGAGCCGCTCGCGCAGCCGGGCGCCCGAGCCGCCGCTGATGGCGACGGCCAGTCTTCCCGACTGGGAGATCCGCTGGTCCGCGAGGACACTCGCCAGGTCGTCGAGGGCACCCGGGCGGATGTCCACGACGACCGGCGAGGGGATGAGCCTGGTCAGTACTGGCACGCGATCTCCCGTCCGCGGGCGAGGTCGTCGTGGTTGTCGATCTCGACCCACGGGACGTCGCCGATGGGCGCCACGTCGATCCGGAAGCCGCGGTCGACCAGCTCCTGGTAGCCGTCCTCGTAGTACAGCTGCGGGTCCCGCTCGAAGGTGGCCCTCAGGGCGTCGGCCAGGTCGTCCGCGGCCTCGCCCTCGATCAGGGTCACGCCGATGTACTCGCCGGTGGCCTCGGCCGGGTCCATCAGCTTGGTGATCCGCGTCATCCCCTTCTCCGGGTCGACGACGACCTTCATCTCCTCGTCCGCCAGGGACTTCACCGTGTCCAGCGCCAGGATGATCCGCTTGCCGTCCCCGCGGGCCGCGAGCAGGGTCTTCTCCACGGAGACCGGGTGCACGGTGTCGCCGTTGGCGAGGATCACCCCGTCCCTGAGGGCGTCACGCCCGCACCACAGGGAGTAGGCGTTGTTCCACTCCTCGGCCTTGTCGTTGTCGATCAGCGTGAGCTTGAGCCCGTACTTCTTCTCCAGCGCCTCCCGGCGCTCGTACACGGCCTCCTTGCGGTAACCCACGATGATCCCGGCCTCGGTCAGACCGACCTCGGCGAAGTTGCCGAGGGTCAGGTCCAGGACGGTCAGCGCGTCCGGTCCGTCCTCCGCCCCCACGGGCACGAGGGCCTTGGGGAGGGTGTCGGTGTAGGGGCGCAGACGCCGTCCGGCGCCGGCCGCAAGCACGAGGCCTATCATCGCGGTTCTTCTCCTTACGTTCCCCGGATCCCGCCGAGTCGGGGAGGGTGTCATCTCGGCGGCGGAAACTCAACTGACGGGCGCGCCCACCGCACCGGGGACCGCTGCGACAGGGCGTGGAACGGATGTGGTCCTGTCCACGGGGGACAGGACCACACAGCGTAGACGGCCGGTCAGCCCTCTTCGGTCACGGCCGTGACCGAGGCGGACGGCTGCTGGGCCGCCGCGGTCGTCCTCGACGCCGTCTTCTTGGCGGTCGTCTTGGTGGTGGCCTTCTTCGCGGCTGTCTTGGTGGCCGTCGCCGCCTTCTTGGCCGTCGTCTTCTTGGCGGCGGTCTTCTTCGCCGCCGTCTTCTTCACGGCCGTCTTGGTGGCGGCCTTCTTCGCCGTGGCCTTCTTGGCCGCCTTGCGGGCGGTCTTCTTGGCCGGAGCCGTCCCGTCGGCGGTCTCCTCGCCGGACGGGGCCTGCGCGGGCGCGGTTTCGTCCGCCTCGGCGGCGGCCGGCTCGCCGGCCGGGGCCTGCTCCACCGGGGCCGACGGGACGACCACGACGGCCGCCTCCTCCGACGCGGTGGGCGTGGTGGGCTTGCGCACCGCCCGGCGGCGCGGGCGGGCGGGAGCCGCGGGCTCGGCGGCGGCCTCGGCCGGGGCGGCCGGGGCCTCCTCGGGCTGCGGTCCGGGCGTCGTGGCGACCGCGGGCGCGGTGTCCGCCACCGTCACCACGGCGGCCTCGGCTCCTGCCGGGGAACCGGCCGGCGCGGACACCTTGCGGGTGGCCCGCCGACGCGTACGGCCCTTGGGCGCGGCCTCCTCGGCCGCCGGAGCCTGGGTGACCGGCGTCTCGGCAGGCTCGGCGACCGGCGCCTCGACGACCGGGTCCTCCGCGGCGACCGGCTCGGCGTGCGCCTCGGCGGCACCCTCCGGCTGCACCGGGCGTGCGGCCTCCTGCGCGGCCGTGACGTCCTGAGCGGTCGGCGCCTGCGCCTCGGACTCGCCGGCCGTCAGCCCGTCGGTCCTGGGCTCCTCGGCCCTGAACGCCTCGGTCGTGAGCTCCTCGGCGCGCGACCTCCCGGCCCGGGCGCCCTTCGGCGAACCGGCCGGAGCGGAGGCCCGGCGGCTCGCGCGGCGGCGCGACCGCCCGCGGGTGGCCGCGGCCTCCGCCTCGGCGGCGCTGCTGTACAGCTCCTCGTCCGGGGTGAACTCCGGCGCCGGCAGCGCGACCGGTGCCGCGGCCTCGGCGGCGACCTCGGCCGCCGTCTCGGTCTCGGACTCGGCCTCCGCCTCCTGCTCCGCCGTCACGGAGGTGTCGACGGCCTCGTGCTCCTGCGGCTGCTCACCGGCACCGGCCCGCGCCCGCTTCCGGCGCTTGCCGCCGCCACCGGCGGTCGTCGGCTGGTCGAGGTGCACGATGACACCGCGCCCGTTGCAGTGGACGCAGGTCTCCGAGAACGACTCCAGCAGGCCCTGGCCGACCCGCTTGCGGGTCATCTGGACCAGGCCCAGCGAGGTCACCTCGGCGACCTGGTGCTTCGTACGGTCCCGGCCCAGGCACTCCAGCAGGCGCCGCAGCACCAGGTCCCGGTTGGACTCCAGCACCATGTCGATGAAGTCGATGACGATGATGCCGCCGAGGTCGCGCAGCCGGAGCTGGCGCACGATCTCCTCCGCCGCCTCCAGGTTGTTCCTGGTGACCGTCTCCTCGAGGTTCCCGCCCTGACCGGTGAACTTGCCGGTGTTGACGTCGATGACGACCATCGCCTCGGTCCGGTCGATCACCAGCGAACCTCCGCTGGGCAGCCAGACCTTGCGGTCCAGCGCCTTGGCGAGCTGCTCGTCGATCCGGTGGGCGGCGAAGACGTCGACCTCGCTGGTCCACTTCTGCAGCCGGTCGGCCAGGTCGGGCGCCACGTGCGAGACGTACCCGTGGATGGTCGCCCACGCGTCGTCACCGCTGACGACGACCTTGGAGAAGTCCTCGTTGAAGATGTCCCGCACGACCCGGACGGTCATGTCCGGCTCGCCGTACAGCAACGACGGGGCGTTGCCGTTCTTGGACTTCTTCTGGATGTCCTCCCACTGCGACTGGAGCCGCTCGACGTCGCGGCGCAGCTCCTCCTCGCTGGCCCCCTCGGCGGCGGTGCGCACGATGACGCCCGCGTCCTCGGGCACGATCTTCTTGAGGATCGTCTTCAGGCGGGACCGCTCGGTGTCGGGCAGCTTGCGGCTGATGCCGGTCATCGAGCCCTCGGGGACGTACACGAGGTAGCGGCCCGGGAGGGAGACCTGGCTGGTCAGCCGGGCACCCTTGTGCCCGATCGGGTCCTTGGTGACCTGGACGAGCACGGACTGGCCCGACTTCAGCGCGGACTCGATGCGACGCGGGCCGTTGGCCATGCCCAGCGCCTCGAAGTTCACCTCACCCGCGTAGAGGACGGCGTTGCGGCCCTTGCCGATGTCGATGAAGGCGGCCTCCATCGACGGCAGCACGTTCTGCACCTTGCCGAGGTAGACGTTCCCGACGTACGAGACCGCCTGCTCCTTGTTGACGTAGTGCTCGACGAGCACGCCGTCCTCCAGGACGCCGATCTGCGTGCGGTCCCCGTGCTGGCGGACCACCATGACGCGCTCGACGGCCTCGCGGCGGGCCAGGAACTCGGCCTCGGTGATGATCGGCACCCGGCGGCGGCCCTGCTCGCGGCCCTCGCGGCGGCGCTGCTTCTTGGCCTCCAGACGGGTGGAGCCCTTGATGGACTGCACCTCGTCCGAGGGCTCGGTGGCCTTGCGCGGCTCGCGGACCTTGACGACGGTGCGCTCGGGGTCGTCGGCGGCGGGCTCGGGCTCGGCGCCGTTGTCCCCGGCGCGGCGGCGACGGCGGCGACGGCGACGGCTGCTGCTGGAGCCTGCGCCCGACTCCTCGCGGTCCTCGGCCGACTCGGCGCCCTCCTCGGCGTCCTCCTCGGCCTGCTCCGCGGTGTCTTCGGCGTCCTGGGCGGCCTGCTCGGCGGAGAGCCGCTCGGTGTCGGCGTCGCCGCCCTCTCCGGCTTCGGCGTCGGCGTCGGCGGCCTCGCCGCGCCTGCGGCGGCGGCCACCACGGCGACGGCGGCGGCGCGAACCGGAGCCCTCGCTCTCCTCGTGGTCCTCGCCGTCGGCCTGGTCCTCGATCGTCTCGTCGACCGTCTCGTCGGCCGTCTCGTCGGCCTCCTCGGCCCCGGTCTCCTCCTCGGCGGGGGCCTCGGCGCGGGTGACGGCGGGACGCGCGGCCTCGGGCTCGTCGTCCGCGCCCCGGCGCCGGCGACGACGGCGCGCCGCGGTGGGCTGCTCCTCCGGGAACTCCTCGGTCTCCTCGGGCTCCTCCGCCCCGGCGGCCTCGGCGGCCGCTTCGGCGGCGGCCCGCTGCGGGGTCTGGAACCTCGGCTCGGTGAACACCGGCGCCTGGAAGACGGCTACGGCGGGGCGCGCGGGGCGCTTCGGGACCGCCTCGGGCTCCGCCTCGGCCGGCTTCCCGCGCTTCTCGGCGGCACGGCGGCCGGACGGGGCGTCGGCGGGCTTCGCGGGTTCGGCGAACCCGGCGGCGGCCCGGCGGACCACCCGGCGCCGGCGGCGCGGCGCGGTGTCCTCGTCGGCGGTGGCGGCGGGCTCGGCGGTCTGCGGGGCCTGCGCGGCCGCGGCGGCGGGCGCCTCGGGGGCCGGGGCGGGGGTCTCGGTGGCCGGTGCGGGGGTCTCGGTCGTCGTCACCGGGGCCTTCTCCTCGGTGGACGGGACGGACTGCACGGCTTCCGCGGCCTCGGGCGCCCCGGCGGGCGCGGACGCCCGGCGCGCGGCCCGGCGACGGGTGCGGCGCGGAGCCGCCTCCTCGGCGGCCTCGTCCGCCACCGGTTCCGTGACCGGCTCGGAGGCGGGCTCGGAGGTCGGCTCGGTGGTGCCGTGCGCGTTCTCGGCGGCGGTCTCACCCGCGGTCGGCGAGGTCACGGTGCGCGTCGCACGCCGACGGGTGCGCCGGGGGGCGGCGTCCCCGGCGGTCTCCACCGGCCCGGCGGGCTCGGCGGCCGCCTCTGGGGTGGCTTCGGGGGCGGCGGGCGGCGCCGTCGCCGCTACGACGCTCTCGGCGGCCTCCGCGGACGCCGGGGCCCCGGCGGGCGCGGACGCCCGGCGGACCACACGACGACGCCGGCGCCCGGCGGAGGCGGCCTCGGCCGCCTCCTCCGCGGTGTCAGCAGCCTCTGTGGTCTCGGCAGTACCTGCGGTCTCCGCGGAGGCGGGGGACTCGATCGAGTCGGCGGACACCGTCGCCGGTGCGGCAGGCGTCCCGGTCTCGGCCGGGGCAGCGGCCTCGGCCTCCGTCTGCGCGGTGGCGGCCGGCGGACCGGCCGGCCGGGACGCGGCACGGCGACGCCTGCGCGGCGGCAGGGTGTCGCTCGGGGTGTTGGGTTCGGAGCCCTCGACGGGCTCGGTCGGTTCGAGCATGCGGGCGTTTCTCCCGTCAGGCTCCCGGGCGCCGCACCTGGTCCGGCGATGCCGGTGACGTCCGCGGCTCGCGCGATGCGCGGTTGCCGCCGTCCGGGGCGCGGGCGCCGCACGGGAGCTCTCTGTCCTGTCTCGCCGGTTCCGTACGCCGAATGCGCACGGCCTGGCGAAAGTCTTCTGGTCGGTGCGCTGCCCGACCCAGGTGGCTCCCGAGTTCGAGGGCGGCGCTACGACGTCCGTCCCTGGCGGGACCTTCCTACGCCGGCGCCGTCGCGGCGGCAGTGGCGCCGGCCGTGTGCGGCTCGGTCGCTGCTGCCTCGCGGTCGGGCGCGAGCGGGTCGGTCACGGTGCCGGTCTCTTCATCGAACAGCCCCTGCGCCAGCCTGGTCACCGCTGCGGGGACCGGCGGCGCCAGGTCGGCCACGGCGCGGAGACCGGACAGGACGTCGTCGGGTCGTACGGCAGGCGTCACGTGCCGAACAACCAGCCGCAGTATCGCACAGGGCTGGTCGGTCGGCCTATCGGCCTGCGTGGGATGCGTGGGCGCACGCTCGGGATCGACGCTCTCCAGCCCGGCGACCGCGGAGCGGGCGTCGAAGGTGCGGACGCCGTTCTTGGTCATGCGCTGGACCTCGACGGTCTCGGCCGCGTTGAAGGCGTCCACCGCGCGGCGGGCGTCCTCGGGGGCGACACCGTTCAGCCGCAGCTCCCAGACGGAAGCCGTGAGCCGGTCGGCGAGCCCCGACGTGTGGGCCTCGACCGCCTCGACGATGTCCAGCCCGGTGGGCAGTGACTCGTCGAGCAGGGCCCTGAGCCGCTCCGGGTCGCGCGGCTCGGTGAGCGCGATCTCGAGGTACTCCGCCTCACTGCCCGTGCCGGTGGGTGCGGCATTGGCGTAGGACACCTTCGGGTGCGGCGTGAACCCCGCCGAGTACGCCATCGGCACCTCGGCACGGCGCAACGCGCGTTCGAAGGCGCGCTGGAAGTCACGGTGGCTGGTGAACCGGAGGCGGCCGCGCTTGGTGTAGCGCAGTCGGATGCGCTGCACCGCGGGTGCGGGCGGCGGGCCTACGGGCTGTCGCTTCCCCAGTGTCGTTCAGTCCTTCGTGAGAGCGGTCTTACTGCTACCAAGAGTACGTCTCTCCCGGCCGGGAGGTTCCCGCCGGTGGGTGATCTGCGCTTTCCCCGGCTCCCCGAACAGCATGCGGCGGAAGTCGGCGCGGGCCTGCCGGACGGACTCGCGGGCGGCGGCGAGGGCCTGCCGGGTGGCCCGTCCCACGCCGCGCGCGGCCTCGGCGACGGGCCGCAGCACCGCCTCCCGCACGACGTGCCCGATCGGCGTCAGCACGCTGCGGTACATCCAGCGCACGGGCTCCACGAAGACCCAGCGCAGGAGGGTGGCGAGGAAGCGCCCGACGGCGAGCGAGATGTGCCCGGCGATGCGCCAGGCGTGCCCCAGGGCGTCGACGATCTCCCGTCCCACGACGGCGAGGAAGCGGCCGATCGGCGCGAGGACCCAGCGCCGGACGGCGAGGGCGGGCAGGACGAGAAGGATCCGGACGATCCAGTACAGGGCCGTCCCGATCCCGGTGACGAGCGTGCCGACGAGCCACGCGACACCCCCGGCGCACCACGCGACCGCGTGCCCGACCGGCGTGAGCACCCAGGTGTAGAGCCACACCGCGGGCACCACGACGAGGTACCGCACGAGCCAGGACACGACCGTCCAGACGCCGAGCCCGACGGCGCCCACGGCGCCGAGTCCCCGGAGCACCCACAGCACCCCGTGCCCGATCGGCGTCAGCACGCGCGCGTACAACCACTCGACGGCATGTCCGAGGGGCGTCAGTACGTACCGGTGGAACCACACCGCGGGGACGACGAGGAGCACGTGCCCGAGCCAGGCGAACCCCTTGCCGAGCGGCACGAGGACGTACCGCCACAGCCCGACGAACGGCCAGACGAACAGCGCCCGCCCGAGCCACAGCAGGGCCCGCCCGACGGGCCGGAACAGGACGTCGTTCAGGAACCGCCCGGCGACGACGAGCGCGTCCCACGCCATCCGCACCGGCAGGACGACGACGAGGGCGACGATGCGCACGGGAAGGCGGATCGCCGTGACGAGGCAGCCCTCACCGCCCCGCGCGTCTCCCCGTACGACGGGCGCCGGCTCACCACGCCTGTCGGGACGCACGTCCGACTCCTCCCGAGCGGGGCCCGCGGCCTGTGACTTCTCCAGATCCATACCGACGTAGACGCCGCAGGGGCCGGTCCGGATCCCGTACCGCTCGAGCCGCCCACCGGCCCGCCGGTCCCGCGCCGTGCGGTGTGGCCGAATGGATGAATGGCCGAGGATCGCGGGGAAAGGACCGGAACACGGCCGGGAACCCTCGAACGAGCAGGCAGACCCGCTTTTCGGGCACCGTCTCCCAAGATCACCAAGGCCCTGCGAAAAGCGATTCAAATGACCGCCGTTCACTCTTTCGCCGCGCATCCAAGTGATAGGGCCACCGTTATTCGATACATGACTAAGGCAAGCGAGCCCGGGCCACTCAGGCCCGGCGGGGGGCCGAGCGGCCCGGCCGGCGCCCACGAGGTCACCATGGGCGCGCACACCCGCACCAGGGGCACACCCGGCAACGACGGCGTTCCCGCCCCATGGCAGGGAACCGAGCCGCTCCCGAGCCATTTCTTCGCGGTGGTCCGGCAGTTGGAGTCCGACCTGGCCGGCCGATGGATCGGCCCGCCCGACAACCACTCCGTCCGCCGAGCCGACGAATCAATCGTGACATGAACGACGAACGCTTCGACCACTTCTGGTACCGCGCCGACTTCCCGGACCAGGCCGACACGACGACGGCCACCGGCCGGCACCGGGCGGCGGCCGTGTACGCGGAGCCGGTGGAGCCCACGGTCCCACCCTGGGACCCGGCCGAGGAACTCGCCTACCTGCTCAGGGAAGCCGGGAACGAGGACTACGCCAGGACGGCCGCACCCCAGGCCTCTCCGCTCTCCCAGCCACCCCCCGTGCCGAACCCCCGCGAGGAGAGGCCGGTCACCCCGCCGCAGGCCGGCAGTCCCCTCGAGAACCTCCAGGAGATCACCGCCGAACTGCCGCCCCTGCGCCGGGCAGCACGGGGACACCGCAAACTCACCCCCCGCCGCCGACCGGACGGGGTGCGGGTGGCGAGTTACGTCATCGCCGCACTGGCGGCGGTCACCGTGTCGATGGTCAGCGTCTTCAGCGGCGTGGTCACCTACGAACCCCTGCTCCTGGTCACGACGGCACACAGCCACGGCAGTTCGGCCGCCTGGTGGCCCATCCTGGTCTACGGACCCTGGCTGGCCGGTTCCCTGTCCGTCCTCCGCGCGGCCCTGCACCAGCGCCGCGCCCTGCACTCCTGGTTCGTCGTCCTGCTGTTCTCCTCGGTCGCGGTCCTGCTGTGCGTCGCCCAGGCACCGCGCACGATCACCGACACGGCCGCGGCGGCACTGCCGGGAGTCGCCGCCCTGGCCTGCTTCCAGCAACTCGTCCGCCAGATCACCCTGACCCGCCCCCCGCGCCGGGCGATCCCCCGCCACCGCCTCCGGTCCGCCACGGAACCCCACATCCCACTCGCGCCCCCGCGTACCCGCCGCCCGTTCTGACTCCCGTTCGCCTCCCGACCCCAACCCACCGGCACGCCCCCGCGCCCCGGCTGCCGACGGTCCACACACCGTCGGCAGCATCCGCGCCCGTCGCCGGAGCACTCCCCCCTGCACGACGCCTCCGTCAGTAGGAGGCAGAGCGGTTGAAGTCGGTGACGTTGAGCTTCACGCCCTCCATGCTGTCGAGCGTGGTGAAGAACTCCCCCCGCGCAGTCTGGCCGGGTCGCACGTCGGTCTCCCATTCAGAGCTGTTCTCCAGCCGGGTGCCGTCGGCGTCGACCGCCTCCCACTCCCAGAAGTAGTCGGACTTCTCGCTGCTGCTGTTCTTGATCGTCCAAACGACCCAGATGTCGGTGATTCCGGCCTGTGAACGGTCGTCCAGCCGGAAGTCGACCAGGTCCGCCCGCTCGCCCTTGTCCGCGGCCTCCCGCGTCTCCTCCTGCGACCCCTTCTCGGTGGTGCTCCTGGGCGCGGGAGTCGTGGTGGTGTCCTCCCCGTCCCCCGACACGACCACCAGAGCCACCGCGATGACGACCACCGCGGCCAGGGCCCCGGCGCACCCCCACAGACAGCCACGACCCCGCCCCTTCGTCTGCCGCGGCCCTGCCCACTGCCCGGAACCGGTGGGACCGCCGCCTCCCGGGTTCCCCCACTGAGGGCCACCGGCCGACGGTCCGCCCGCGGGCGGCTCATTCGCTGGCACGTCTACCTCCTCCGTAGCGGATGCCGCCACGCTAGGAAGCCGGGGAACACCGGGCGAATCAGGAACGGCCAGCCGGGCGACAGCCTCGGCGGACGTCCGCCGACTCCGATCCCCTCTGCCGGCCCCGGTCCCGCCCCTGTCGGCCCCCCTTCCCGCGAGCGCGAGGGGCGGCCGTCGGCCGTGGACACCGTCCGGGGACAGGGGAGGACCTCCGCCTCCAGAGGCCCGCTCCGCACTCAATCACCCGATCGAGTGGTTCACTCACGCCTCGCGTGTCCATGGGAAGCAGGCGCCGGACCATCGTTCCTGACCGTCGTAGGCAGCGGAATCCTGCCCACCACGGCCCCGTTGTGTCGCAGCAAACCTGATCCGGGCGGAGGAACGCGTGCGCATGCCCGGCCGACGCGTTCTGCGGGGTGAGCTGTCTAGCGCAAGATCCAGAAAGTCACTACCATGCGCACGATCCGGCCACGGTCGGGGCGGTCAGGCGATCTTCCCTGGGCGTGCGGAAGCGCAGTCCTCACGAGAGCGCCGTCACCTCTGGGAGGCAATGGTGTCGCGATCCCGTAGGCTCGCGGACGGCCCCACTGGCTGGTTCTCATCGACCGCGCACCGCAGCGCGGGGCCGATCCGATCGAGCACGGTCGATCCTTCGAAGGGTAGTGGTTCACACCGCCGCAGGGAGATCTGGTGAAAGACGTCGGGTCGGTGCGTACTGCCGTGTTCCGGGACGAGGAGTCCGATTCCGGCGCCTTCCAGGCCAGCGCGAGCATCGTGCAGGCGGGCTTCTTCTGCTGGGAGATCGCCACCGGCGAGGTGAGCTGCGATCCGCTCACCCTCGCCCTGCACGGCATGCCCGAGCACGGCCCGTCGGACATCTCCAGCTTCCTGGCGGCAGTGCACGAGTCCGATCTGGCCGATGTGCGCGACGCCCTGGGACTGATCGCGAAATCCTGCGGCAACTACCAGATCGAGTACCGCGTCATGTCCGGCCACGGCCGGTACCGGTCCCTGGAAGCCCGGGGCCGCGTCCTGCCCAGCGCCGACGGCCTGCCGGTCCGCATGGTCGGCGTGGTCATGGACACCACGGCCGTCCATGAACGCCACGAGGCGGAGAAGCGGCGGCTGTACGAGCGCGCCACCCGTGATCGCTGGATGCGGGAGCTCACCGCGGCCCTGGCCGCCGCGGTGACGGTCAAGGACATCATGACGGCCGCACAGGCAGGACTGCGCACGTTCGGAGCGGAGGCGCTGGCGGTGATCGCCCCGGAGGGCAACCGGCTGACCGTCATCGCCTCGTGCGCCGACGAGGACCAGGGTGAGGCCGCCCCCCGCGTCCTCGACGCGACGGCCCGCACGCTCGTGGAGGCATCGCTCGACCGCGGGGCTCCCGTTCTCGTCGGCTCCGCGGACGCGCTGATCACCGAGCACCCGCACCTGGCACCACTCGCCGAGTCGGCCCCGCAGGCGTGGGCGGCCGTGCCGCTCACGGACTCGCGCGGCCGGGTCAGCTCCTGCCTCGTCAGTTTCCCCCAGCCGCAGGAGTTCCTGCCCGAGGAGCGGGCTCTCCTGGTCGCCGCCACGGGACTGCTCGCCCAGTCACTGGAGCGAGCCAGCATGTACGAGTCGGAACACGCACTCGCCACCGAGCTCCAGCGCGGCATGCTCCCGCGCGGGCCGCTCACGGTGCCGGGCGTGACCATCGCCGCCCGCTACCAGGCCGCCACCTCCGGCATGTGGATCGGTGGCGACTGGTACGACGCCATCAGCCTGCCCGACGGCGGCGTGGCCCTGGTCATCGGAGATGTGCAGGGCCACAGCGTCCACGCCGCGTCCCTCATGGGGCGGCTGCGTACCGCCGTGCACGCCTACGCGAACGAGGGGCACCCGCCCGCGGCCGTCCTGGAACGCACCAACCGCCTGCTGGCCGAGCTGAACACCGACCCGGACAGCGCCCTCTTCGCCACATGCTGTTACGTGGCGCTCAACCCCTCCGACGGAACGCTCCGGGTGTGCCGGGCCGGTCATCCGTCCCCGGCGCTGATCACCCCCCGGAAGCCGCCGCGCCTGCTGGAGGTCCCCGGCGGCCTCCCTCTGGGGATCGACCGGGAGCAGCGGTACCCGACCACGCGCCTGCGCATCGCTCCGGGCAGCGTGCTCGCGCTGACCACCGACGGCCTGCTCGAGGCCGTGGACAAGGACATCGACCAGGGCATCGAGAAGTTCCTCCAGGGTCTGCGGGGAGCTCCCACCGCGGATCTGGAAACCGTTGTCGACGACCTCCTCGCCAACACGCGGAAGGCCTACGGTCTGGGCGACGACGTCGCCCTCCTCCTGGCTCGTCTGAACCGGCCCGGCAACCGCAGCTGACCCCGTCCCGGCCCGGCCGGTTCCCCGCTAACGCCGTCAACCTGCAGGGTAATTTACGTCGGTGGCTGGGACTGCCTGGTCATGCTCCATCCTGCCCATGGGCGTGCCGCATCGGCCATGTCGCCGGATGTCGCGAATGGCAGAGAATCACCGAGAAGCGAGCTGACGTATGGACAATTTCCGGATCCCGGACCTCCGCACACCCGTACCGGCAGCGCTCAATCCGGAGCTCCAGGAGTCGGCGGCTGCCGCCGAGGCGTGGCTGGACGAGTTCGACCTGGTCCCCACCGAGGAAGCACGCCGGCACGTGCAGCGCACTCGTGTGGACCGGCTCACCGCGTGGTTGTGCCCGAACGCCCCACGGGAGGCCCTGTCCTTGATCACCCAGTGGAACGCATGGCTGTTCCAGCTGGACGACCAATTCGACGACGATCCGGTGCGCGGCTACCAGCCCGAGCTGTGGCGGGAATCCTTCGGACCGTTGTTCGCCGTATTCGAAGGGACCGTCTCGGCCGGGCGCCTGGCGCGCTCCCTGGCCGATCTCTGGCGCCGCACCAAGGCCATCCGTTCCTCCGCCTGGCAGCGAAGGTTCGTCCCGCACCTTCTGTGGTATTTCGACAGCTACCGGGCCGACATGATCCATCGGGAGGAGGGGCGCGTACCCGGCCTGCAGCAGTATCTCGCCCACCGCCGCGCCTCATTCGCCTTCGACGCCGTCCTCGACCTGGTGGAGATCGGTACCGGCGTCGACCTGCCCGACCAGCTGCACGCCCACCCGGCCTTCGCGGACATGCGGGAGGCGGTGATCTACGCGAACGCCTGCATCAACGACCTCTACTCCCTGCCCAAGGAACTCGCACACGACTACGCGTTCAACGCCGTCACGGTGATCTGCCATCATCACCGGTGCAGCCTCCAGGAGGCAGTGGAGCGCGTGGCGGTGATGCAGGCCGGATACGTCCAGCGCATCGTCGACCTCGAGGAGGTCCTGCCCGCCCGACTGTCGCGTTCCGGCATCCCCGACGACGTCGTCGACGACGCGATGCGCTGCGTCAAGGACTTCCACGCGCTCACCGCCGGGAACGTCACGTGGTCGAAGGAGACCGGACGCTATGCGGAGATAGAGGAGAACCCGACCTATCTCGCCGACCTGTTCCTGCCGTAGGGCCCACCCTCACCCATGGCCCGAGTGCTGCGGCACGGCGGTTCCCTCGGGTGCCGCCAGGAGCGGCCCGTGGTGGCCGGACGGCCACAGCGCGCCGACCGCTGTCGGATCGGCTCCCGACAGCAGCCGGCGCAGCAGCCACGTCGTCCTCACTCGCGACTCGCTCCCGCCGGGGCATCCCCCACCCGGACGGGTGCGTCGCTCCCTCAGTGCCCGTGCCCGCTGGGAGCCGGCGCCGCGTTCCTGACCGTCAGAGGCAACAGCTTCCTGCCCGTGGGTCCGATCTGGATGTGCGTGTCCATCTGCGGGCACACGCCGCAATCGAAGCACGGGGTCCAGCGGCAGTCCTCGACCTCCGTCTCGTCGAGGGCGTCCTGCCAGTCCTCCCAGAGCCAGTCCTTGTCGAGGCCCGAGTCCAGGTGGTCCCAGGGCAGGACCTCCTCGTAGGTGCGCTCGCGGGTGGTGTACCAGTCGACGTCGACGCCGAACGGCGCGAGGGCCTTGTCGGCGCAGGCCATCCAGCGGTCGTAGGAGAAGTGCTCGCGCCAGCCGTCGAAGCGGCCGCCGTCCTCGTAGACCGCGCGGATGACCGCGCCGATGCGGCGGTCCCCGCGGGACAGGAGACCTTCCACGATGCCCGGCTTGCCGTCGTGGTAGCGGAAGCCGATGGAGCGGCCGTACTTCTTGTCGCCGCGGATCTTGTCGCGCAGCTTGGCCAGGCGGGCGTCCGTCTCCTCCGCCGAGAGCTGCGGGGCCCACTGGAAGGGCGTGTGGGGCTTGGGGACGAAGCCGCCGATCGACACCGTGCAGCGGATGTCGTTCGAGCCGGAGACCTCGCGGCCCTTCTGGATGACCCTCGTCGCCATGTCGGCGATCTGGAGGACGTCGTCGTCGGTCTCCGTCGGCAGGCCGCACATGAAGTACAGCTTCACCTGGCGCCAGCCGTTGCCGTAGGCCGTGGCGACCGTCCTGATCAGGTCGTCCTCCGAGACCATCTTGTTGATGACCTTGCGGATGCGTTCCGAGCCGCCCTCGGGGGCGAAGGTCAGGCCGGAGCGGCGGCCGTTGCGGGTGAGCTCGTTCGCCAGGTCGATGTTGAAGGCGTCGACCCGGGTCGAGGGCAGCGAGAGGCCGATCTTGTCGTCCTCGTAGCGGTCGGCCAGGCCCTTGGCGATGTCGCCGATCTCCGAGTGGTCCGCTGAGGACAGGGAGAGCAGGCCCACCTCCTCGAAGCCCGTCGCCTTCAGACCCTTCTCGACCATGTCGCCGATACCGGTGATCGAGCGCTCCCGCACAGGACGGGTGATCATGCCGGCCTGGCAGAAGCGGCAGCCGCGGGTGCAGCCGCGGAAGATCTCGACCGACATGCGCTCGTGGACCGTCTCGGCGAGCGGGACGAGGGGCTGTTTGGGGTAGGGCCACTCGTCGAGGTCCATCACGGTGTGCTTGGACACGCGCCAGGGGACGCCGGAGCGGTTGGGGACGACACGGGCGATGCGGCCGTCGGGCAGGTACTCGACGTCGTAGAAGCCGGGGATGTACACCCCGCCCGTCTTCGCCAGGCGGAGCAGCAGTTCCTCGCGGCCGCCGGGGCGGCCCTCCGCCTTCCAGGCGCGGATGATCCGCGTGACCTCGAGGACGGCCTGCTCGCCGTCGCCGATGACCGCGCAGTCGATGAAGTCGGCGATCGGCTCGGGGTTGAACGCCGCGTGGCCGCCGGCCATGACGATCGGGTCGTCCAGGGTCCGGTCCCGGGACTCCAGGGGGATGCCCGCGAGGTCGAGGGCGGTGAGCATGTTGGTGTAGCCGAGCTCGGTGGAGAAGCTCAGGCCGAACACGTCGAAGGCCCCCACCGGGCGGTGGCTGTCGACCGTGAACTGCGGGACGCGGCGCTCGCGCATGAGTGCCTCGAGGTCCGGCCACACGCTGTAGGTGCGCTCGGCGAGGACACCGTCCTGTTCGTTGAGGACCTCGTAGAGGATCTGCACGCCCTGGTTGGGCAGGCCGACCTCGTAGGCGTCGGGGTACATCAGCGCCCAGCGCACGTCGCAGGAGTCCCAGTCCTTGACCGTGGAGTTGAGCTCTCCGCCGACGTACTGGATCGGCTTCTGCACATGCGGGAGCAGAGCTTCGAGCTGCGGGAACACAGACTCGGCGGCTTCGGCAGGCATCTTGCGAACCTTCGTGTGTGGACAGGGGTGACCATCAAGCCTAACGCGGCCGGGGCACTCCCCCGTACGCCGTCTAGGGCCGAACGTCCTCTCCGATCGATGCCCAGGTCTCCGGCAGGGCCGCCTCGGCGATCTCCGCCCGGCGTTCCTCGCGGCCGTACAGCAGGCCGTAGGTGAAGGCGCTCTCCCCCGCCGCGTGGGCCACGGCGGACAGCTCGCGCAGGGTACCCCTGGCCATGACGCTGTCCTGGTGGTCGCCGAGCAGGCCCTGGAGGTCCTTCATCGCCGTGACGAGGCCGGTCGCCGGGTCGCCGAGCACGGGGGCGGCGGCCTCGGCGGCGTAGCGGGTGCGCTTGGTCTTCTTGCGGGCCTCGTGCAGGGTGACGTCGCGGTCCTGGCCGGGGGGCAGTTCCAGGGCGCGGCTCACCAGGGCGGACACCTTGTCGAGGTCCTTGCGTACGGCCTTGGCGAGCACCTTCCGCGGCTTGGCCCCGGCCTTCGTGCGCAGCGGCGGGTCGGCCAGCAGTACGTCGAGGGCGTCGAGCAGGGCCAGGTAGCGGTGGGAGTCGAGGACGCCGGTGAGGCGGGCGTGGGCTCCCCTGTGGCCGGCCTCGGCCCAGGTGCGCAGGCGGTCGGCGACGGGGCCGTGGACGAGGGTGCGGGGCAGTTCCTCCACAGCCGTGGTCAGGCGTGCGGCGAGCACTTCCCGGTCGCGGTCCCGGCCGAGTTCGGCGGCCAGCCATTTCAGGTCGGTGGCGAGCGGGTCGGTCGCCGCCCGGTCGAGTACGCCGCGGAAGGTGCGGAAGGTGCTGCGCAGGCGGCGGGTGGCGACCCTCATGCGGTGCACGGAGTCGGGCACGTCCTGGCGTACGGCGGGGTCGAGCTCGACGAGTGCGTCGCGCTGGGCGCGGACGTAGGCGAGGACGTGGTCGCCGGCGGTGACGGGTGTCCCGGCCGACTGTTTCGTCCGCTTCTTCTTGGTCTGCTTCTCGGACTGCTTCTTCTTCGTCCGCTTCGGTGCTTCGGCGGGTGCTGACGCGGGGGCCGGAGCCCGGTCCGGGGCCCGGTCGGACGCGGACGGGTGTCCCGCTGCCGGGGCGGTCTGCGCCAGGGCCCGTGCCAGCTTCGACGCCGACTTCGACGGCCGTATCCCCGCCTTGCGCAGCCGCTTCTCGACCTTGTCGAGGAAGGCGGGGTCGCCGCCGTCGGCGAGTTCGACCTCGATCTCGGTCCACTCGGCCGTACCGCCGCCGTCGGCGAGGCGCTGGGCGTGCACGGCGTCGGCGCTGACCTCGGCGAGGAGGCGGCCGTCGGCGTCCACGAGGTGGCGGACGTCGCGGTCGGAGCGCAGGCGGACCACTGGCCGCAGTTCGGCGTCGCGGACCCGGGAGCGCACCAGCCGGGCGAGGCTCTCCGGGACGGTGTCGGAGAGCGGGGCGTGGATCTCGTCGCGCACTCCGGGGGCGACGGGGAACTTCAGGTGCCATCCGGCGTCGGAGCCGCCGGTGCGGCGGCGCAGGGTGACGGAGGCGGCGGCCAGGAGTTCGCCGGCGGTGTCGTAGTAGGTGGCGTCGAGGTGGGCGACGCCCTTGTCGAGAACGGAGTCGACGCCCGGGACGCCGGTCAGGTCGGGCAGTGCGCCGTCCTCGGACTCGTACTTCCGCTCGATCTCGCGTTTGGTGTCCGCCATGGATTGAATCTAGTCGGCCCGGGTGCGGAGCGGCAGGGGACCGCCCCGCACCGGTGGGTGGCGGTCCGCTAGGCGGACATCGGGCGTTGCACCCGGATGGACTGGAGCAGGCCGATCGCCAGCCAGACCGCGAACATCGAGGAGCCGCCGTAGGAGACGAACGGCAGGGGCAGGCCAGTGACCGGCATGATGCCCAGGGTCATGCCGATGTTCTCGAAGGACTGGAAGGCGAACCAGGCGACGATGCCGGCGGCGACGATCGTGCCGTACAGGTCGGTGGTGTCGCGGGCGATGCGGCTGGCGCGCCACAGGATGACACCGAGCAGGACGATGATCAGTCCGCCGCCGATGAAGCCGAGTTCCTCGCCGGCGACGGTGAAGACGAAGTCGGTCTGCTGCTCGGGGACGAACTGACCGGTGGTCTGGGAGCCCTCGAAGAGACCGGAGCCGGTGAGGCCGCCGGAGCCGATGGCAATGCGGGCCTGGTTGGTGTTGTAGCCGACGCCGGCGGGGTCGAGCTCGGGGTTGGCGAAGGCGGCGAAGCGGTTGATCTGGTACTCGTCGAGGACTCCGAGCTGCCAGACGGTGACCGCGCCGATCGCTCCGGCGCCGATCAGGCCGAAGACCCAGCGGTTGGAGGCGCCGGAGGCGAGCAGCACGCCGAGCACGATGATGACCATGACCATGACCGAGCCGAGGTCGGGCATGAGCATCACGATCAGCATGGGGACGACGGCCAGTCCGAGGGCCTGGAGGACCGTGCGGTGGTCGGGGTACTGCTTGTCGCCCGCGTCGACCCGGGCCGCGAGCAGCATGGCCATGCCCAGGATGATCGTGATCTTCACGAACTCCGAGGGCTGGAGCGAGAAGCCGCCGCCGAGCTTGATCCAGGAGTGGGCGCCGTTGATGGTGGAGCCCAGCGGGGTGAGCACCAGCAGGATCAGGAAGACGGAGACGCCGTACAGGATCGGCACGACCGTGCGCAGGGTGCGGTGGCCGAGCCAGATCGTGCCGATCATCAGGGCCAGTCCGATGCCGGTGTTGAGCCAGTGCCGGACCAGGAAGTAGTACGGGTCGCCCTGGTTGAGCTCGGTGCGGTTCCGGGTCGCGGAGTACACCAGGAGCGAGCCGATCAGTGACAGGGCGATCGCGCAGAGCAGTATCGGCCAGTCGAGGCGGCGGGCCAGGGAGTCGCGGGCGAAGAGCCGCGTCCAGCCGGCCCGCTGGGGTCCGTAACCGGAGACCTGGAAGCTGTTCACACCGCCGGTCATGTCACCGACCTCCGGTGTGCCGTGCCGCGTCGGCCCCCGGTGCCGCACCGTGGTCGCCCGGGGTCGCTGCCGCGGCGCCTGCGGCGGCGCCGGGTGTCGCGGTTGGCCTCCGGTGAGGGCACGGTGGCCGTCTGCTGCGGGTCGGCGGGGGTGGCGCCGTCGTCTGCCGGGGTGGCCCGGGCGTCGGGTGTGGCGGTGGGCCGGTCCTTGGCCGGGTCCTTGGAGATCTTCGGGGAGGTGATGGTGCCGTCCGTCCTGACCTTCGGCAGCTTTTTCTGCGGGGTGGGCAGCAGTGCCTTCTTCTTGTCGATGGCGCCGTCCTCGGAGACGCCGTACAGCGCGTTGTAGATCTTGCGCACGGCGGGACCCGAGGCTCCGGAGCCGGTACCACCCTGCGAGATCGTCATGACCACCGAGTAGTCCTCGGTGTAGGTGGCGAACCAGGAGGTGGTCTGCTTGCCGTAGACCTCGGCGGTACCGGTCTTGGCGTGCATCGGGATCTCGTCCTGCGGCCAGCCGCCGAAGCGCCAGGCGGCCGTACCGCGGGTGGCGACTCCCTCGAGGGCTTCGTCTATCTCGTCGCGGGTCTTCTTCGTCATCGGCAGCTTGCCGTGCGCCTCGGGCTTGATCTCCGTGACCTGCTTGCCGTCGGGGCTGATGACGGCCTTGCCGACGGTGGGGTTGTAGAGGGTGCCGCCGTTGGCGATGGCCGCGTAGATGGTGGCCATCTGGATCGGCGTGACGAGGGTGTCGCCCTGGCCGATGGAGTAGTTGACGGAGTCACCGGCGCGCAGGCGGTTGCCTTCGAGGCAGTTCTCGTAGGCGATGCGCTGAGCGTAGTCGCCGTCCTTCTTGCCGGTCCTGCACCAGGCGTCCTTGTTGGCCTTCCAGTAGTCCAGCTTCCATCGGCGGTCGGGGACGCGGCCGGTGACCTCGTTGGGCAGGTCGATGCCGGTCTCCTTGCCGAGGCCGAACTGGTGGGCGGTCTTGTAGAACCAGTCCTCGGCCTTCTTCTTCGGCTTGTTGCCGCCGTCGCGCTTCCACTCCTCGTGGGCGAGCCGGTAGAAGACGGTGTCGCAGGACACCTCCAGGGCGCGGCCGAGGCTGATCGGGCCGTGGTTCTGGGACTCGAAGTTCTTGAAGACCTGGCCGCCGATGGCGTACGAGCTGGAGCAGTTGTAGGGGCCGTCGAAGGAGTAGCCCGCGTTGACCGCTGCGGCCGTGGGGATGACCTTGAAGATGGAGCCGGGTGCCGACTGGCCCTGGATGGCGCGGTTGAGCAGCGGGTAGTTGGACGTCTTGCCGGTGAGGCGTGCGTAGTCCTTGGCGGAGATGCCGCCGACCCAGGCGTTGGGGTCGTAGGTCGGGTTGGACGCCATGGCGACGACGCGCCCGGTCTTGGCCTCCATCACGACGACGGCGCCGGAGTCGGCCTTGTAGTTCCGGTTGGTGTTGCGGTCCCATTCCTTGCGGGCGGCCTTCATCGCCTCGTTGAGCTCGTACTCGGCGATGCGCTGCACGCGGGCGTCGATGCTGGTGACGAGGTTGGCGCCGGGCCGGGCGGCGTCGGAGCGGGCCTTGCCGATGACGCGGCCGAGGTTGTCGACCTCGTAGCGGGTGACGCCGGCCTTGCCGCGCAGTTCCTTGTCGTACTGGCGCTCCAGTCCGGACCGGCCGACCTGGTCGGAGCGCAGGTACGGCGAGCTGGTGTCCTGGGCCTTCTGGATCTCCTCGTCGGTGACGGGCGAGAGGTAGCCGAGGACCTGGGCGGTGTTGGCCGTGCCGTGGCCCGGGTAGCGGCGCACGGCCTGGGGCTCGGCGGTGATGCCGGGGAAGTCCTCGGCGCGCTCGCGGATCTGGAGGGCCTGCTTGGGGGTGGCCTCGTCGGTGATGGGGATGGGCTGGTAGGGCGAGCCGTTCCAGCAGGGCTGGGGGGTCTTGGCGTCGCACAGCCGGACCTTCTCCCTGACCTCCTCGGGGGCCATGCCGAGGACGCCGGCGAGCTTGGTGAGGACCGCCTTGCCGTCGTCCGGCATCTTCAGCAGATCGGTGCGGGAGGCGGAGACGACCAGGCGGGTCTCGTTGTCGGCGAGGGGCACACCGCGCGCGTCCAGGATGGAGCCGCGGACGGCGGGCTGGACGACCTGCTGGACGTGGTTGCCGGACGCCTCCTTGGCGTATTGGTCGCCCTCGCGGATCTGGAGGTACCACAGGCGCCCGCCGAGGGTGCCGAGGAGGGAGAGGACGAGGACCTGGATGACGACGAGCCGGATCTGGACCCGTGGGCTGCGGCCGGTCTCGGGAATGTTGGTCACGCGGCTTCCTCCCCCTCTCCGTGCGCGTGCGGGTGCGGGTGTACGAGTGATGAACGCCCGGCCGGTCCGGCGGGGTTCCGCCGCCGCTCACCCGATCCGGTGAACTTCCGTGAGGTCACAGGCGCTTGACCCCCTTGATGCGGCCGGCGCGTGCCACCCGCGCCTTGGCGGCCTTGGCGCGCAGGCCGTTGCGCTGGCGTCCGATGCGCAGTCCGGTGCCTCCGGAGAGCCAGCCGGAGGAGATGTCGGTGGAGGGGGCGGAGCCGGTCTCGGCGAGCGGGTCGTTCTCGGCGCGCCGGGCCAGGGCCATCACGCCGGGGACCACGAACGGGGCGAGCAGCAGGTCGTACAGGGCGGCGGTGAACAGCAGCCCGCCGAGGCCCACATGGCGGGCCGCGGTGTCGCCGACGAGGGCGCCGACCCCGGCGTAGAGCAGGGTGGAGCCGATCGCGGCGGCGACGACCACGGCCATGGGGCCGGTGGCCGACTTCAGCCGGCCGGTCTCGGGCTTGACGAGGCCGGCGAGGTAGCCGATGACGCACAGCACGAGGGCGTAGCGGCCGGCCGCGTGGTCGGCGGGCGGGGCGAGGTCGGCGAGGAGACCGGCGCCGAAGCCGACGAGGGCGCCGCCGACATGGCCGTACACCAGGGCGAGACCGAGGACGGTGAGCATCAGCAGGTCGGGCACGGCGCCCGGGAGGTGGAGGCGGGCGAGGACGCTCACCTGGATCACCAGGGCGACGACGATCAGCGAGCTGGAGAGCAGGATCCGGTTGACGCGCATGGGGTGACAGCTCCTACTGCTCTTGCTGGTTCAGGCCGTCGGCAGGGGCGGAGGGGGTGACGGTCACCGTCACGGTCGGTGTGGGGGTCGGCTTGGGCTTCCTGGGCAGCACCGTGTCGCGCGGGTCCTTCCCGGGGGCCTGGACGACGACGCCGACGATGTCGAGCTTGCTGAAGGCGACATACGGCGTGACGTAGAGGGTGCGGGTGAGGTCGCCGCCGGAGGGGTCGACGCGGGACACCACGCCGACGGGGACGCCGGGCACGAAGGGCTTGTCGGCCTGCGAGCCGAAGGTGACCAGGCGGTCGCCCTTCTTCACCTCGGCCTTGCCGTTGAGGAGTTCGACGCGCAGCGGGCGGTCGCCCTGGCCGGAGGCGAAGCCGAGTTCGTCGCTGCCCTCCATGCGCGTGCCGACGGTGAAGTCGGGGTCGCTGGCGAGCAGCACGGTGGCGGTGTCGGGGCCGACGGTGGTGACGCGGCCGACGAGTCCGTCGCCGTTGAGGACGGTCATGTCGCGCTTGATGCCGTCGTTGGCGCCGACGTCGATGGTGATGGTCCAGGAGAAGCCCTGGGCGGCTCCGATGGCGATGACTTGGGCGCCCTTGATGCCGTACTGGCCCTGGCCGGCGGTCTTCAGCATCTTGTCGAGCTGCTTGAGGCGGCTGCGGCTGCGGTCGTCGCTGCCGAGTTCGGCCTTGAGGGCGGCGTTCTCCCGCTCCAGCTCGGCGAGCCGGTCGTGGCGCTCGCCGGACTCGCGGACGGCGGAGACCGCGTTGCCGATCGGGTCGACCGCGCTGGACACCCCGTTCTCGATCGGGCCGAAGACGGTCGCCGCGGCCTGTCGGGCACCGTCGACCGGTGAATCCTCCCCGCCGCGGATGTCCACCGTGATCAGTGCGAACGCGATGGCGATCAGCAGCACCAGGAGCAGCCGGCTCTCTCGTGTGTCCCTCACGTGCGGCGGCCGTGCCTTCCTCGTCGAGAACGGGTAGGAGGTGGGGGTCTTCATCGGGCTTGCGGGGGCGTTCTTCAGGTGTGCGAGGCGCTGTGGGGAGCTTATGCCTCCATATCAACGATCCGCCGTACGAGGGATGACCGTCCCGTACGGCGGAATCGAACTGCGGTGCTATCTGCGGGGCTGGGCGTCCAGCACCTGCTGGAGCGCCTCGAACTCCTCCACGCAGCGGCCGGAGCCGAGCGCCACGCTGTCGAGGGGGTCCTCGGCGATGTGGATCGGCATGCCCGTCTCCCGGCGCAGCCGCTCGTCCAGTCCGCGCAGCAGCGCTCCGCCGCCGGTCAGAACGATTCCTCGGTCCATGATGTCGCCGGACAGCTCCGGCGGACACTTGTCGAGGGTCGTCTTCACGGCGTCCACGATGGCGTTGACCGGCTCCTCGATCGCCTTGCGCACTTCGGCGGCGGAGATGACGACGGTCTTGGGCAGTCCGGAGACGAGGTCCCGGCCGCGGATTTCGGTGTGCTCGTCGGTGTCCAGGTCGTACGCCGAACCGATCGTGATCTTGATCTGTTCGGCCGTGCGCTCACCCAGCAGGAGGGAGTACTCCTTCTTGATGTGCTGGATGATGGCGTTGTCCAGTTCGTCGCCCGCGACGCGGATGGACTGCGCGGTGACGATGCCGCCGAGGGAGATGACCGCGACCTCCGTGGTGCCGCCGCCGATGTCCACCACCATGTTGCCCGTGGCCTCGTGGACCGGCAGGCCGGAGCCGATGGCCGCCGCCATGGGCTCCTCGATGATGTGCACCTGGCGGGCGCCGGCCTGGGACGACGCCTCGATGACGGCGCGGCGCTCCACGCCGGTGATGCCCGAGGGCACGCAGACGACGACCCTCGGGCGGGCCAGGTACCGGTGCTTGTGGACCTTCAGGATGAAGTAGCGGAGCATGCGCTCGGTGATCTCGAAGTCGGCGATGACGCCGTCCTTCAGCGGACGCACGGCGACGATGTTCCCGGGCGTGCGCCCGATCATCTTCTTTGCTTCGGCACCGACCGCGAGGATGCCACCGGTGGTGGTGTTGATCGCGACGACGGACGGCTCGTTGAGTACGATCCCACGACCCCTGACGTACACCAGCGTGTTGGCGGTCCCGAGGTCGACAGCCATGTCACGGCCGATGAACGACATTGAGTTCCCCATCAGGATTCGTCTGGCCTTCCCACGAGCTTTTGAGGGCTTATCAGGTCGGCGAGGTGGGTGCTGTGACGTGAAGGCTTCCATGGTAGACGCGCCTTCGCGAACACTGCGCGAGGGTCTTCGCCATTGTCAGCAGATGGCGCGTCGCGCTGCTTGTGGAGACGGGCCATCGGGGGCATCCGTTCCCCCGAACGCCGCGCATATGCCAAGGAGGTCCGGGGGCAAAGCCCCCAGACCGTCCGAAGGGCGGCCGTGGGTTCTCGCGCGCGGCCGCGACACGATCGTTACGCGCGCCCCGGGAAGAAGATCTTCACCTCGCGCTCGGCGGACTCATCGGAGTCGGAGGCGTGGATGAGGTTCTCGCGGACGATGACGCCGTAGTCCCCGCGGATCGAACCGGGCGCGGCCGCGATCGGGTCGGTAGGGCCGGCCAGCTGCCGCAGCCCCTCGACGACCCGCTCACCCTCGACGATCATCGCCACGACGGGGCCGGAGGCCATGAACTCCACCAGCGGCTCGTAGAACGGCTTGCCCTTGTGCTCGCCGTAGTGCTGCTCGAGGGTGTCCTGGTCCAGGGTGCGCAGTTCCAGTGCCGTGATCCGCCAGCCGGCCTTGCGCTCGATGCGGCTGATGATCTCGCCGGTCAGGCCGCGACGGACGGCGTCGGGCTTGAGGAGGACGAGGGTGCGCTGGGTCACGGCGGAGCTCCTTATGAATCAAGGGTGTGCGGGGTGATGAGGTTACCGGGCAGGTCCGGTCGCCCGTTACGCAGCGTCAGGCTGGTCGGCCTGGGCGGCGAACCGGGCCTTCGCCTCGTCCACCTTTCTCCCGAAGTGCACCGAGGCCCACCACAGCACGGCGAACAGCGCGCCCATGAAGAACATCACGGGGACGAAGACCCCGGAGGCGATCAGCGCGATCTGAAGGGCCCAGCCGAGGGCCACGCCGCCGGGCCGGGTGATCATCCCGCACAGCGCCACGGACACGAACATCGCGATACCGCAGACCGTCCATACGGTGCCGGTGGACATGTCCGGGTCCTTCATCGCGACCAGTCCGGCGAAGCCGATGATGAAGAACTCGCCGATCAGCGTCGAAGAACAGAGCGTCCGCACGTCTCTCAGCCCTTCCCCAGGAGCAGTCGGGCCTCGCCGACGGTGATGACGGAACCGGTGACGAGCACGCCGCCGCCCGCGAACTCGCCCTCCTCCTCGGCCAGCGTGATCGCGGCTTCGAGCGCGTCGGGCAGCCGGGGCTCGACCTGGACCCGGTCCTCGCCGAACACCTCGACGGCGATCGCGGCCAGTTCGTCGACGTCCATCGCGCGGTGGCTGGAGTTGCGGGTGACGACCACCTCGGCGAAGACCGGCTCGAACGCCTCCAGCAGCCCGCGCACGTTCTTGTCGCCGCTCGCGCCGACGACCCCGACGAGCCGGCTGAACTGGAACGCCTCCCCGATCGCCCCGGCCGCCGCCCGCGCGCCCGCCGGGTTGTGCGCGGCGTCCAGGACGACGGTGGGCGAACGCCGTACGACCTCCAGGCGGCCCGGTGAGGCGACCGCCGCGAAGGCCTTGCGCACGGTGTCGACGTCGAGCGGTTCGGCGCGCTGGGCGCCCACCCCGAAGAACGCCTCCACGGCGGCGAGCGCCACGGCCGCGTTGTGCGCCTGGTGGGCGCCGTGCAGCGGGAGGTACACCTCGGTGTACTCGCCGCCGAGTCCGCGCAGGGTCAGCAGCTGACCGCCGACGGCGACCTGCCGGGCGACGACCCCGAACTCCAGGCCCTCGCGGGCCACGGTCGCGTCGGTCTCGACGGCCTTCTTCAGCAGCACCTGCGCGGCGTCCACCGGCTGCTGAGCCATGATCACGGTGGCGTCCCGCTTGACGATGCCGGCCTTCTCGGTGGCGATCTCGGCGGGCGTGCCGCCGAGCCGGTCGGTGTGGTCGAGGTCGATGGGCGTGACCACGGCGACGCTCGCGTCGATCACGTTGGTCGCGTCCCAGCTGCCGCCCATCCCGACCTCGACGACCGCCACGTCCACGGGCGCGTCCGCGAACGCGGCGTAGGCCATGCCGGTCAGCACCTCGAAGAAGGACAGCCGGTACTCCTGCTGCGCGTCGACCATCTCGACGTACGGCTTGACGTCCCGGTACGTCTCGACGAACCGCTCGGCGGAGATGGGCGCCCCGTCGAGGCTGATCCGCTCGGTGATCGACTGCACGTGCGGCGAGGTGTACCGGCCGGTGCGCAGCTCGAAGGCGCCGAGCAGGGCCTCGATCATGCGGGCGGTGGAGGTCTTGCCGTTGGTGCCCGTGATGTGGATCGAGGGGTACGACCGCTGCGGTTCGCCCAGCACGTCCATCAGCGCGGAGATGCGGCTGACGGAGGGCTCCAGCTTGGTCTCGCCCCAGCGCGTCGCCAGCTCGCTCTCGACCTCCCGCAGGGCCTCGTCGACCTCGGGGTCCTCCGGCCGCGCGGGCCCGTCGGCCTGCGGCGGGCCGCCCTGGGTGCGCAGGGTGCGGCTGCCGGCCTCGATCACCGCGAGATCGGGGTCGCGGGTGGTCTCCGCCTCGATGATCTCGTCGAAGGAGTCGAGGGGGCCGGGCTGGTCGTCGTGGTTGCCGTTCGGGGGGAGCTCGCTCACGGGGCCAGTCTACGGAGACCGGCCGACATCACCCGCAGTGGCTTGTGTCCACGGGCCGGTGCCGGGTCCGCGGGGGCGGGCGGGCCCACGCGGCGGAGCCGCACGCCGTCCAATGCCGCGCCCCGCACGCGCGAAGGCCCCGGTGCCGGTCGCACCGGGGCCTCCACGACCTCGCGGGTCGCTACGCCTGCGGCAGCCTGTCCAGCTGGGCCTGGATGCGCGCGATGTCCTCCTCCGCCTTGGCGAGGCGGGTGCGGATCTTCTCGACGACGTGGTCGGGGGCCTTGGCCAGGAACGCCTCGTTGCCGAGCTTGGCGTTGGCCTGCGCCTTCTCCTTCTCCGCCGCCGCCAGGTCCTTGGCGAGGCGCTTGCGCTCCGCCGCGACGTCGATCGTGCCGGAGAGGTCGAGGGCGACCTCCGCACCCGCGACCGGGAGGGTGGCCGTGGCCGTGAAGGCGTCACCCTCCGGCTGGAGGCGCAGCAGCTGCCGGATGGCCGCCTCGTGCGGCGCGAACGGCGTGCCGTCCAGGGTGAGCCGGGCCGGGACCCGCTGGCCGGGCTGGAGACCCTGGTCGGCGCGGAAGCGACGGACCTCGGTGACGACGGACTGGAGGCTCTCGATCTCGCGCTCGGCGTCGGCGTCCCGGAAGCCGCTGTCCCTCGGCCAGTCCGCGACGACCACCGACTCGCCGCCCGTGAGCGTCGTCCACAGCGTCTCGGTGACGAAGGGGACGACCGGGTGCAGGAGCCGGAGCGTGACGTCGAGGACCTCGCCGAGGACGCGCTTGCTGACCTCGGCCGGTCCGCCGCCCGCCTGGAAGGTGGTCTTGGACAGCTCGACGTACCAGTCGAAGACCTCGTCCCAGGCGAAGTGGAACAGCGCGTCCGACAGCTTGGCGAACTGGAAGTCGTCGTAGTAGGCGTCGACTTCGGCGACGACCGAGTTCAGCCGGGACAGGATCCAGCGGTCGGTGGAGGACATCCGGGAGGCGTCCGGCAGCGGGCCCTCGACCGTGGCGCCGTTCATCAGCGCGAAGCGGGTGGCGTTCCAGATCTTGTTGGCGAAGTTGCGCGAGCCCTGGACCCAGTCCTCGCCGATGGGGACGTCGACACCGGGGTTGGCGCCGCGGGCGAGCGTGAAGCGCAGCGCGTCCGAGCCGTACTTGTCCATCCAGTCCAGCGGGTTGACCGCGTTGCCGAAGGACTTCGACATCTTCTTGCCGAACTGGTCGCGGACCATGCCGTGCAGGGCGATGGTGTGGAACGGCGGGGTGCCGTCCATCGCGTACAGGCCGAACATCATCATCCGGGCGACCCAGAAGAAGAGGATGTCGTAGCCGGTGACCAGGACGGAGTTCGGGTAGAACTTCGCGAGCGACTCGGTCTGTTCGGGCCAGCCGAGCGTGGAGAACGGCCACAGGCCGGAGGAGAACCAGGTGTCGAGGACGTCGGTGTCCTGGCGCCAGCCCTCGCCGGTGGGCGCCTCGTCGTCCGGTCCGACGCAGACGATCTCGCCGTTGGGCCCGTACCAGACGGGGATCCGGTGGCCCCACCACAACTGCCGCGAGATGCACCAGTCGTGGAGGTTGTCGACCCAGTCGAAGTACCGCTTCTCCATCTCCTGCGGGTGGATCCTGACCCGGCCGTCACGGACCGCGTCACCGGCGGCCTTGGCGAGCGGGCCGACCTTGACCCACCACTGCATGGACAGGCGCGGCTCGATGGTGGTCTTGCAGCGCGAGCAGTGGCCGACGGAGTGGACGTAGGGCCGCTTCTCGGCGACGATCCGGCCCTCGGCGCGCAGCGCGGCGACGATGGCGGAGCGGGCCTCGAGCCGGTCCAGGCCCTGGAAGGGGCCGTGGGCGGTGATGACGGCGTGCTCGTCCATCACGGCGACGGCGGGCAGGTCGTGGCGCTGGCCGATCTCGAAGTCGTTCGGGTCGTGCGCGGGCGTCACCTTGACGGCGCCGGTGCCGAACTCGGGGTCGACGTGCTCGTCGGCGACGACCGGAATGGAGCGGTCGGTCAGCGGCAGCTTGATCAGCTTGCCGACGAGGTGCCGGTAGCGCTCGTCGTCGGGGTGGACGGCGACCGCCGTGTCGCCGAGCATGGTCTCCGCGCGGGTGGTGGCGACGACGATGGTGTCGTCCCCGTCGCCGTACTTCATGGAGACGAGCTCGCCGTCGTCGTCCTGGTACTCGACCTCGATGTCGGAGATGGCGGTCAGACAGCGCGGGCACCAGTTGATGATGCGCTCGGCGCGGTAGATCAGCTCGTCGTCGTAGAGCCGCTTGAAGATGGTCTGGACGGCCTTCGACAGGCCCTCGTCCATCGTGAAGCGCTCCCGCGACCAGGCGACGCCGTCGCCGAGGCGGCGCATCTGGCCGCTGATCTGCCCGCCGGACTCGGCCTTCCACTGCCAGACCCGCTCGACGAAGGCCTCCCGGCCGAGGTCGTGGCGGGACTTGCCCTCCTTGGCGAGCTCCCGCTCGACGACGTTCTGCGTGGCGATGCCGGCGTGGTCCATACCTGGCTGCCACAGCGTCTCGTGACCCTGCATGCGCTTGCGGCGGGTCAGGGCGTCGATGAGGGTGTGCTCGAAGGCGTGCCCGAGGTGCAGGCTGCCGGTGACGTTCGGCGGCGGGATGACGATGGTGTACGGAGGCTTCTCGCTCTTGGCGTCGGCCTCGAAGTAACCGCGCTCTACCCAGCGCTCGTACAGCGGCCCCTCTACGTCGGCCGGCGCGTACTGGGTCGGCAGTTCGGTCGTGGGCGCTGCGTGCGGCTGCTGAGTGTTCTCGGTCACGGGCGTCAGTTTACGGGTGTCACGGCGCAGTCCCGAAACGCGATTCCTTTGTAACGGTGCACCCCCCGATGGCCGGAAGCGGTCGCTCCTGAGCAAGGATGTCAACGACACGTAAGCATCCGGAGGGGAACCCAGTAATGAGCTACAACCAGCCGGGCCCGTACGGCGGGCAGCCCCAGCAGCCCGGACCGTACGGCCAGCCGGGCCCCTACGGCCAGCCGCCGCAGGCTCCCCAGCCCGGCTACGGCTACCCCCAGCAGGCTCCCCCGCCCGGCCAGCCCGGCTACGGCTACCCCCAGCAGCCCGGCCCGGGCGTACCGCCCCAGCAGCCCCCCTACGGCCAGGCGCCGTACGGCCAGGCGCCGTACGGCATGCCGCCGCAGCCGCCGGCTCCGGGCGGCGGCAGCAAGAAGACCGGCCTGATCATCGGCGCGGTCGCGGTCGTGGCGGCGATCGGCGTCGGCGCGTACTTCGTGTTCGGCGGCGGCGGCGCGGGCAGCCTGGAGGACGACGGACCGCACAAGCTGGCCACGCCGACGAAGCTGCTCGGCGAGTACACGCGGGTCGGCGAGGGCGGCCAGGACTCCAGCTCCAGCACGGTGGACGACCTGGCGGAGGGCGGCGTCAAGGACGGCAAGTCCGTCGGTGCCTCCTACTCCACGGCCGATTTCAGCAGCTACGACCCGAGCGACCCCTCCACGCTGCCCGACCAGGCCGAGCTGCTGCAGGCCAAGGGCGTGACGTTCTTCGGGGCCTACGGCGAGATCAAGGACCCCGAGGGGGCGCTCGACAAGATCTTCGCGTCGGTCAAGAAGGAGACCAAGGAGAACTCCTCGGACAATCCGCTCATGACCGAACTGGTCGGCGAGCCCGAAGAGGTCGAGATCGACGGCGCGGTGATGAAGTGCCAGGCGGGCAAGGGCACCAACAACCTCACCAAGAAGCCGACCACCAACTGGTTCTGCGCCTGGGCCGACTACAGCACCATCGCCGTGGTCTCCCCCGGGGACAACACCAAGGACATCACCAAGGACGCCGCCGCGGACATCACCACGAAGCTCCGCGACGAGGTGCGTGTCAAGGCCTGACGGCCGGTCGGCACACGACACGCGCAGGGCCCCGGTCGAGCGACCGGGGCCCCTTCTGTGTCCTTCGCCGCGCGGCGTGCGGCGGCTACGCCGTCTTCTGCTCGCCCGGTCCCCGCCCGCGGGCGTCGCGCGGGATGAGGGTCGGGTTGACGTTGGAGAGGACCACGTCCGCGGTGATGACCACGCGGGCCACGTCCTTGCGGGACGGGACCTCGTACATCACGCCCTGGAGGACCTCCTCCATGATGGCGCGCAGGCCGCGGGCGCCGGTCTGGCGGAGGATGGCCTGGTCGGCGATGGCCTCCAGGGCCTCGCGCTCGAAGTCCAGTTCCACACCGTCGAGTTCGAACAGGCGCTGGTACTGCTTCACCAGAGCGTTGCGCGGCTCGACGAGGATCTTCAGCAGGGCCTCGCGGTCGAGGTTGTGGACCGAGGTGATGACCGGGAGGCGGCCGATGAACTCGGGAATCATGCCGAACTTGACCAGGTCCTCCGGCATGACCTCCTCGAAGGTGTCCTTGGACTCCATCTCCCGCTTGGAGCGGATCTGGGCGCCGAAGCCGATGCCCTTGGCACCCGCCCGCGACTCGATGATCTTCTCCAGGCCCGCGAAGGCGCCGCCCACGATGAACAGGACGTTCGTCGTGTCGATCTGGATGAACTCCTGGTGGGGGTGCTTGCGCCCGCCCTGCGGCGGGACGGAGGCGGTGGTGCCCTCGAGGATCTTCAGCAGGGCCTGCTGTACGCCCTCGCCGCTGACGTCGCGCGTGATCGACGGGTTCTCGCTCTTGCGGGCGACCTTGTCGATCTCGTCGATGTAGATGATCCCGGTCTCGGCCTTCTTGACGTCGTAGTCGGCGGCCTGGATGAGCTTCAGCAGGATGTTCTCGACGTCCTCGCCGACATACCCCGCCTCGGTCAGCGCCGTGGCGTCGGCGATGGCGAAGGGGACGTTCAGCATGCGGGCGAGGGTCTGGGCGAGGAGGGTCTTGCCGGAGCCCGTGGGGCCCAGCAGGAGGATGTTGGACTTCGCCAGCTCGATGGCGTCGTCACGGCCGCTCGCGCCGCCGTTCTCGCCGGCCTGGACCCGCTTGTAGTGGTTGTACACCGCCACGGACAGGGCCTTCTTGGCGGCCTCCTGGCCGACCACGTAGCCCTCGAGGAACTCGTAGATCTCGCGGGGCTTGGGCAGTTCCTCCCAGCGCACCTCGCTGGTCTCGGCGAGCTCTTCCTCGATGATCTCGTTGCAGAGATCGATGCACTCGTCGCAGATGTACACACCGGGCCCTGCGATGAGCTTCTTGACCTGCTTCTGGCTCTTTCCACAGAACGAGCACTTGAGCAGATCGCCGCCGTCACCGATGCGTGCCACGGTGTGCTTCCCCTTCGCCTGGGAGACGCCTGGACGTCAACGTCCAGCGGCTCCTGGTGCTGCCTTATGTCCGACGGTACCTTGCCGTGCCCCCCGTTCGGGCCCCCCTTGGCACGGTTCGCCTTGACGTGAACCGTGCCAAACCATGCCAAGGGGCGGCAGACGATACAGCCTCCCGGAGACCCCGCGTCAGCGCAGGCTGGAGTTGTCCATCTTCCGGGTGGTGATGATCTGGTCGATCAAGCCGTACTGCAGCGCGTCCTCGGCCGTGAGGATCTTGTCGCGCTCGATGTCCTCGCGGATCTTCTCGATCGGCCGGGTGGAGTGCTTGGCCAGCATCTCCTCCAGCTGCGAGCGCATCCGCAGGATCTCGTTGGCGGCGATCTCCAGGTCGGAGACCTGGCCGCGGCCGGTCTCGCTGTAGGGCTGGTGGATCAGCACGCGCGCGTTGGGCAGCGCCATGCGCTTGCCGGGCGTGCCGGCGGCCAGCAGCACGGCGGCGGCCGAGGCGGCCTGGCCCATGCAGACCGTCTGGATGTCCGGCTTGACGTACTGCATCGTGTCGTAGATCGCCGTCAGGGCGGTGAAGGAGCCGCCGGGGCTGTTGATGTAGACCGAGATGTCCCGGTCCGGGTCCATCGACTCCAGGCACAGCAGCTGCGCCATGACGTCGTTGGCGGACGCGTCGTCGATCTGCACGCCGAGGAAGATCACACGCTCCTCGAAGAGCTTCGCGTACGGGTCGTACTCTCGGATGCCCTGGGAAGTGCGCTCGACGAAGCGCGGGATGACGTAGCGGGACTCGGCCGCAGGGCCGGTGTACTCGGCACGAGCGCGGTCGTACAGGCCGCTGCCGGGGAAGTCGTTCACGGTGTCTCCTGGGAAGGGGCTGAGGCGGTCGGCTGGGGCTGCTGGGGCTGCGCCGGGCCCGGACGGGGGCCCGGTGGGTCCCACGGGGCTCCGGGACCCCGTGGGGCCGCTCAGGCCCCGGTGCCGCCGCCGCCCGGCATGCCGGCGGCCGTGGCGATCACGTCGTCGATGAGGCCGTACTCCTTGGCCTCGTAGGCGTCGAACCAGCGGTCGCGGTCGGAGTCGCGGGTGATCTGCTCGACCGTCTGGCCGGTGTGCTGCGCCGTGAGCTCGGCCATGCGCTTCTTGGTGTGCAGCAGCCGCTCGGCGTGGATCTTGATGTCCGAGGCCGAACCGGCGAGGCCGGCGGAGGGCTGGTGGATCAGGATCTCGGCGTTCGGCAGCGCGAAGCGCTTGCCGGGCGTGCCGGCGCTGAGCAGGAACTGACCCATGGAGGCGGCGAGGCCCATGGCGATCGTCACCACGTCGTTCTTGATGTACTGCATGGTGTCGTAGATCGCCATGCCGGCCGTGATCGAGCCGCCGGGGCTGTTGATGTACAGGAAGATGTCCTTGTCCGGATCGGCGGCAAGGAGCAGCAGCTGCGCGGTGATCTTGTTGGCGATGTCGTCGTCGACCGGCTGGCCGAGGAAGATGATCCGCTCGCCGAGCAGCCGGTTGTAGACCTGGTCGCCGAGGCCACCACCGATGGAAGGCTCGCCGGCGGCTGAGGGCATCAGATTCGTCACGTATCCACCTGCTCGTCTTACGACGGCGCCGGGCCGTCTCACGTTTCCCTGCGGGGCTGGAGCCGTTCGGGGACTCCACTGCCCTCGTATTCATGGACCCTAACGCGCTGGTCCCTTCGGGGAATCCCGGACCGGGGAGTGTTCGCCGGGGGCGTAGCGCGAGACCGGCCCCGGGGCTCGGCGCGAGACCGGCCCCCGGGGCTCGGCGCGAGACGGGCCCCGGGTCGTCGTGCGACCCGGGGCCCGTCCGTTGTCCGTCGTGCACAGCGCCGTGGGCGTCAGCCCTCGGTCTTCTCCTCGGCGGCGTCGGCCTCGGTGGCGTCGGCCTCCGTGGCCTCGGTGGCGACCTCGGTGGCCGCCTCCGTCTCGTCCTCGTCCTCGAGGTCGATGATCTCGCCGTTGGTGTCCTTGACCGTGGCCTTCTCGACCACGACGGCCAGGGCCTTGCCGCGGGCGACCTCGCCGACCAGGAGCGGAACCTGGCCGCCCTCGACGACCGCCTGGGCGAACTGGTCGGGGGACATGCCGGAGGAGGCCGCGCGCCGCATGAGGTGCTCGGTGAGCTCCTCCTGGTTGACGTTGAGCTTCTCCTGCTTGACGAGCTCGTCGAGCACGAACTGGGTCTTGATGCCCTTGACCGCGGCCTCGCGGGTCTCGTTCTCGAACTCCTCGGCGGACTTGCCCTGGATCTCCAGGTACTTGTCGAGGGTGAGACCCATCTGGCCGAGCTGGTGGTGCTCGAGGTTGTGCTTGCGGGTGTTGGTCTCGTCCTCGAGCAGCTTCTCGGGGATCGGGACCTCGACCAGCTCGAGCAGCTTGTCCAGGACGCGCTCCTGGGCCTGCGTGGCCTGGTCGAACTGCTTCATGTGCTCCAGGCGCTTGCGGCTGTCCGCCCGCAGTTCCTCGAGGGTGTCGAACTCGGAGGCGAGCTGCGCGAACTCGTCGTCCAGCTCGGGCAGCTCGCGCTTGGCGACCTGGGTGACCTTGACGGTGACCTCGGCCTCCTTGCCGGCCGCGGAGCCGCCCTTCAGCTCGGAGGTGAAGGTGGCCTCCTCGTCGGCGGACAGACCCTTGACGGCGTCGTCGATGCCGTCGAGCAGTTCGCCGGAGCCGATGGTGTAGGAGACGCCGTTGGCGATGCCGTCCTCGAGGACCTCGCCGTCGACCTTGGCCTCCAGGTCGATGGTGACCACGTCGCCGTCCTCGGCGGCGCGCTCGACCGGGGAGGTGGAGGCGAAGCGCTCACGGAGCTGCTCGACCGACTTCTCGACGTCCTCGTCGGTGACCTCGACGGCGTCGACCTCGACCTCGATGCCGGAATAGTCCGGGATCTCGATGGCCGGGCGGATGTCGACCTCGGCGGTGAAGTTCAGCGTCTCGCCGTCCTTCAGCTCCGTGATGTCGACCTCGGGCTGACCCAGGGGGCTCAGCTCGGCCTCGTTGACCGCGTCGGTGTAGAACTTCGGGAGGGCGTCGTTGACCGCCTCCTCCAGAACCGCACCGCGGCCGAACCGCTGGTCGATGACCCGGGCCGGGACCTTGCCCTTGCGGAAGCCCTTCACCGTGACCTGCTGGTTGATCTTCTTGTACGCCGCGTCGAGGCTGTCCTTGAGCTCCTCGAAGGGCACCTCGACAGTGAGCCGAACCCGGGTCGGGTTCAGGGTCTCCACGGCGCTCTTCACGGTTCGGTCTCCTTGTGGCTGACTTCTTGGTTTCTGCCGGGGCCAGAGCGGCCCGGCGGATTTCGCCGCCCGGAGGACTTCAGACGCTGACGACACACGGGCGTGCAGCTTGCATAGTAACGGCAGCGACGAGGGCGCCCCAAAGGCGATCACCGGTGGGTGACACATGGTGGTCGGGGTGGCGGGATTTGAACCCACGGCCTTCCGCTCCCAAAGCGGACGCGCTACCAAGCTGCGCCACACCCCGTCTGGTGCGACACGTAGGGTACATGCCGCCGGGCTCCCGGACCGCCGCATTTCCCGGGTGCGGTGCGGCGCCGACGGCGGGGCGGAGAGGGCGGGCGGCCACGGGGTGTGCGACGAGGGGGCACCACCCGCTACGATGCCTGTCAGTGCCGCGGTCATCCGACCTGCGGCGCGTGCTGTGCGGGCGTAGCTCAATGGTAGAGCCCCAGTCTTCCAAACTGGCTACGCGGGTTCGATTCCCGTCGCCCGCTCCACGGGACTCAGGGCCGGTCGGAGGTGCGAACCTCCGACCGGCCCTGAGTGCTTTTCCGCGCCGGAAAGGGGGCGCCGCCGGAGTGCCTTCCCGGGCCGGACGCGGGGCGCCGCCGGCGAAGGCCGTCGACGACTGCGGCGGGCCGGCCGGAGGGCCGTCCGCCGGGACGCGGGGCGGACCGCTCGGCGCCGAGAGTGCCGGCGGGGGCGTGCCCGAGGGGCTCCGGGCGCGCGAGAGGCCGCGGGAAGAGCCACGGGTTCGGCCGGGCACGGCCAGGCCCCCGCCGCCCCGTCACCGCGCATCACCTTCGGACGCCCCGCGCGGGGGTCGGGGTCAGAAGCTGATGGAGTTGATCGTCTCCGCTATCGAGTTGAGGAAGCGGTTGATCGACGGCGCCATGCCCGTCGAGGCGAGGAAGAAGCCGAAGAGGATCGCGACGATCGCGGGGCCGGCCTTGATGGACCCCCCTCTCATCATCACAACAAGGATGATCGCCAACAGCAGCACCACAGACAGTGAAATGGCCACAACTGATCACACCCTCGGTCGGTTCCGCTCTCCCGGTCCGGGCGACGCGACCCCGCGCACCCCGCCAGAACCATCGTGCCACCAACGGCGCTCCGGTATGCGGCGGCTGACGCGTCGTCCGTCTCACAGTGCCGGCCACGGGTACACGGGTACCTGGTGACCCGTATCAACCTCCGTTGGCCGCACGGAAATTCGAGCAGCCACTCGCTCAGGCAATTCGACCGGATCGTTTCCGCTTCCACACAACGCGTTCGCAGGTAATTCGAATTGCCGTCGCGGACGCCCCAACGGCCCCTCGGCGGACTGATGAAGGGTGACCGAAGGGGACATTCCGCCGGAGTCGCCTGCTGGTCTTATGCGTGGTTTAGTCCGGAATAATCGTGACAAGCAAGGCACTTTGCTACGGAAGTCCCCTCCGGGCGACGCGTGTTGGCCGTCACGCATCCCCCTGTTCGTTTTCACCAATCCGGGGCATCCGAGGTGAATACCGGTAATGACGTCGGGTGTTTTACGAATACCTGCGGACAACGCTAGGGTGCCTCAGATGTTTCACGCTGCCTCGTCCCCCGCAAGCGCGGTTCAGTCGCCGGCACCCGCAGTGCCGAGCCCGCGCCCGAAGCCCGAGCAGAACAGCCGGCCGGCCCCCTCCGGCAAGCAGCGCGACGCCTTCTTCGACAACGCCAAGTACCTGGCGATCGTGCTGGTGGCCATGGGCCACACCTGGGACCCGCTCAATGACGACAGCCGGGGCCTGCAGGGTCTGTACCTGGTGCTCTACACCTTCCACATGCCGGCCTTCATCATCGTCTCCGGCTACTTCTCGCGCAGTTTCGACATGCGCCCCGACCGGGTCAAGCGGCTGGTCACCGGTGTGGCCGTGCCCTACGTCCTCTTCGAGATCGCCTACTCGGTGTTCAAGCGTGTCGTCGACCACGACCCCGGCTTCGCGATCAGTCTGCTGGACCCCTGGTACCTGACGTGGTTCCTGTGCGCCCTGTTCGTCTGGCGGCTGACCACCCCGATCTGGAAGGTGCTCCGCCGGCCGCTGCCGGTGGCGCTCGGCGTCGCCATGCTGGCGTCCATGACGCCCGAGATCCGCAACGACCTGGACATGCAACGCGTCCTGCAGTTCCTGCCGTGCTTCGTACTCGGCCTGTGCCTCAGGCGCGAGCACTTCGAGATGGTGCGTCGTCGCGCGGTCCGCGTCCTGTCCGTCCCGGTGGTGCTGGTGGCGCTGGCCGTCGGATGGTGGGCGGTGCCGTACATGGACACGCGGTGGGTCTACCGGAGCGCGGCGGCGCAGGAGATGGGCATGCCGTGGTGGGCGGGACCGGTCGTGACGCTGGCCCTCTTCGGCTGCTCGCTCGTGCTGACCGCCTGCTTCTTCGCCTGGGTGCCCGGCCGGCGCATGTGGTTCACGGCGCTCGGCGCGGGCACGCTGTACGGCTACCTGCTGCACGGCTTCGTGACGAAGACCGCCGCCTACGAGGGCTGGCTCGACCACGCCCCGCTGCACCAGCCGCTCGGCCAGGCCTTCGTCTCCCTGATGGGTGCGGTCGCGGTGACCCTGCTGTGCACCGGGCCGGTGCGGCGGACCTTCCGGTTCGCCATGGAGCCGCGCATGGAGTGGGCGTTCAGGCCGGACACCGCGGGTCCGGCCCCCGAGCCGGACCGTTCCGGGAAGCAGCGGGCGCCACACGCCCGGGAGTCCGTCTCCGCCTAGTCGGCCCGGCCGGCCACCGGGTGACCCGCTCCCCCGTCGCCCGTCCTGTCGTCCCGTTCCCCCCGCAGACCGAGGAGTGCGCGCATCCGCGCGTACTTCTCGGTCAGCCGTGTGCGGGTGGCCTCGTCGAGGACCGCGAGCCGGGCCGGGTCGGCGTTGTGCGCCAGGTCCGCCTCCTTCACCAGCAAGGCGCCGGGGGTGGCGAGGATGCGGGCCGCGTACGCCTCGGGCGGCTCCCCGGACCGCTTGGTGACCGCGCGGACGATGTCCTTGGTCCGCCGGGTCAGCGCCGCCTCCTCGAGCCACGCGGCCGGCAGCCGGTCGTCCTCCACGGCGTCGTGCAGCCAGGCCGCCGCGATCTGGTCGGGGTCCCCGCCGCGTGCCCGCACGCCCTCGGCGACGGCCCGCAGGTGCTCGGCGTAGGGCCGGCCGGCCTTGTCGGTCTGGCCGTCGTGCGCGGCGCGTGCGGTGGCCTCGACCTGGGACGGGGTCAGCGGGGTTCGGGCGGTGTCGGTCATCCGCCCAGTGTGTCAGCGGGACCCGGCCGCGGTCGGGCCCTCCCGGCAGATCAGCAACAGGGCCCGGTCGTCGTTGACGTCCTTGGCGACCGCCTCGATGAGGTGCCAGGCGGCGCCGTGGAAGCCACCGGCGACGTAGCGGTCGGCCTCGCCGGTGAGGCGGTCGATGCCCTCGACGATGTCCCGGTCGGAGGTCTCCACCAGGCCGTCGGTGAACAGCATCAGCACGTCGCCGGGGCGCAGCGAGCCCTTCACGGGGTCGAACTGGGCGCCGTCGTACACGCCGAGCAGCGGCCCGTCGGCGGCCTTCTCCTCCCAGCGGCCGCTGCCCGCGCTGAGCTGGAGTCCCGGCGGGTGCCCGGCGGAGTACAGCTCGTAGTCCCCGGAGTCGAGGTCGAGGACCAGGTGGATGGAGGTGGCGAAGCCCTCCTCCCACTCCTGGCGGAGCAGATAGCCGTTGGCGGCGGGCAGGAAGCCGTGCGGGGGCAGGCTGCCGAGCAGTCCGCCGAAGGCCCCCGACAGCAGCAGGGCGCGCGAGCCGGCGTCCATGCCCTTGCCGGAGACGTCGGTCAGGACGACCTCCAGGGTGCGCCCGCCGTTGGTCCGGGCCGCGACCACGAAGTCGCCCGAGAAGGACTGTCCGCCCGCCGGGCGCAGTGCCATCTCCCGGTGCCAGCCCTCCGGCAGTTTGGGCAGCTTGCTCTGCACCCGGATGCGTTCGCGCAGGTCGAACAGCATGGTGCCGCCGCGTCGCCAGGGCACGCCCACCCGGCTGCGGAACTGGGCGACGAGCAGGCCGAAGAAACCGCAGGCCGCGACGACGAGGACCACGCCGGGGGTGACCCGGGAGGCGCCCTCGGTGTACGGGCCGAGCCGCACGGACTCCACGATCAGCGCGGTCGCCGCGGCGGCGTACAGGCCGAGCAGGCTGGCGGGGCGCAGCAGCAGTCCGCCGACGACGATGGGCAGGACCAGGGCGGCCGGTGAGCACCACACGGGGTTGGCAAGGGTGCCGGCCGCGATCAGCGGGATGGCCAGCAGCAGCCCGGCGAGCGCGACCCAGTCCGAACCGTCCCCGCGGAAGTAGTCGACGGCGGACCGGCGCATGCCGACGCGGGCCCGGTGCCACTGTTTCTTCAACCGGGCCGTGAACGTGTCGGCTTCCGCGCGCCGCTCTCGTCCTGCTGCCATTAGTTCGGGACCCTATCCATCGGACCGGCCGCTTGGCACGGGAGGTCCAGCTTGTCCCCCGTCCGGGGATCGCCTTCACAGTCAACTTCACCGGAGGCCGCCCCGTGGCCGCGCGGAGGAAATTCCCTCGCTCGTCCCGCATTGCCCTGATAGGCATGGCGCATGGCGAACGACGGCACGGCGTCCGGCGCGGGCGGCGGAACGGAACTCCGGGTTCTCGTACCGGAGGAATGGGACACGTGGTACGGGACGCTGGTCCGTGCGTTCAGCGGGGTTCCGGAGACCGACGAGGAGCGGGACCTGTGGAACTCGCTGACCGAGTTCGACCGCTCCCTGGGGGTCTGGGACGGGGACGCGTGCGTGGGCACGGCCGGGGCGTTCTCGTTCCGGCTGACCGTGCCGGGCGGCGCGTCCGTGCCGGCGGCGGGCGTGACGATGGTCGGCGTGTCCGCCACGCACCGGCGGCGCGGGGTGCTGACTTCCCTGATGCGGCGGCAGTTGGACGACGTACGGTCCTGGGGCGAGCCCCTGGCGGTGCTCACCGCCTCCGAGCCGGCGATCTACGGCCGGTTCGGGTACGGCGCGGCGACCTTCCAGGTGAGCGCCGAGATCGACACCGGCCGGGCCGGACTGTCGGTGCCGGACGGTACGGACGACGTACGCCTGCGCTACGCGGCGCCCGCCGACGTCCTCGGGGCGTGCGAGGCGGTGTACGCGCGGCTGGTGCCGACGCGGCCGGGGATGCTGGCCCGGCGGCCCGGCTGGGAGCGGGTCGGGTTGCTCGATCCGGAGAGCGAGCGGGACGGGGCGTCGCCCTTGCAGTGCGTCGTCGCCGAGCGGGACGGCGGGACGGTCGGGTACGCGCGGTTCCGGGTGAAGCCGGGCTGGGGTCCGGGCGGGCCCGACGGCACGGTGTCGCTGAGCGGCCTCGCGGCGCTGGACCCGGCGGCCGAGGGGGCGCTGTGGCGTTTCCTGTTCGGCATCGACCTGACGTCGACGCTGGTGGCACAGGGGCGGCCGGTGGACGAGGCGTGGCAGTACATGGTGGCCGACATCCGGCGCTGCCGGCCTGCCGTGCGGGACGCGCTGTACGTGCGACTGGTCGACGTGGGCGCGGCGCTCGAGGCGCGCACGTATCAGGCGCCGGTGGACGTGGTGTTCGAGGTGGAGGACGCCTTCTGCCCCTGGAACTCCGGGCGTTGGCGGCTGAGTGGCGACCCGAAGGGCGCGTCCTGCGTGCGCACCCGGGACGCGGCCGATCTCGCCCTGTCGGTGAGGGAGTTGGGCGCGGCGTATCTCGGCGGGGTGGGGCTGGGCGCGCTGGCGGCGGCCGGGCGGGTACGGGAGCTGCGGCACGGCGCGCTGGCGGAGGCATCGGTGGCCTTCGGACCGGGTGCCCTGGCGCCCTGGCTGCCGCACGGTTTCTGAGGCCCCTGACCGGGAGGCGTCCCGTCGGCGCGGGGTCGGCGACACCGCGAGGGCCTCGGCCGCCCGCCCGGCGTCAGCCGCGTTGGCAGGTGGGGCACCAGAAGAGGTTGCGGGCGGCGAGGGCCGCGGTGCGGATCCCGGTGGCGCAGACGTGACAGGGCAGGGCCGTCCGGCGGTAGACGTATACCTCGCCGCCGTGGTCGTCGACGCGCGGCGGGCGGCCCATCGCCTCGGGGGTGTGTTCCGGACGAACGGTGTCGATGCGGTTGTTGCGGACGCCTTCCCGCATGAGCGCGACGAGGTCGGTCCAGATCGTCTCCCAGGCGGACGGGGTGATGTCGCGGCCCGGGCGGTAGGGGTCGATGCCGTGCCGGAAGAGGACCTCCGCGCGGTAGACGTTGCCGACGCCGGCGATGACCTTCTGGTCCATCAGCAGGGCGGCGATGCTGGTCCGGCTGCGGCCGATGCGCCGGTAGGCCGCGGCCGGATCGGCGTCCCCACGCAGCGGGTCGGGGCCGAGGCGGTCGTGTATCGCCCGTTTCTCGGTGTCCGTGATCAGTGCGCAGGTGGTGGGGCCGCGCAGGTCCACGTACGTCGTGTCGTCGGCGAGGCGGAGCCGGACGGTGTCGGTGGGCGGCGGCGCGGGAGCCGCGCCGAAGCCGACCTTGCCGAAGAGACCGAGGTGGATGTGGACCCAGTCGGTGTGCCCGGGAGCGGTGTCGCGAAAGCCGAGGAAGAGGTGCTTGCCGTGGGCGTCGGCGGTGTGCAGGGGGGTGCCGTCGAGCAGGGCCGCGGCGTCGGAGAACTTACCCTGGGGGCTGGTCACGCGCAGGGGGCGGCCGTGGGCGAACGCGGCGGCGTAGTCCTCGGCCAGCCGGTGAATGGTGTGACCCTCGGGCACGGGTCCCTCTCTCTCGCTGTGCCGGTCCCGTCCCGGCCGTGACCGTCCCCGCCGTGGAGCCCTCCGCGGTCGATCGCTCCTCGGCGGGGACGGTGGGTGCGGGTTACTGCTGGGGGTGGTGGGCCGGGATCGGGGGGAGGTCGCCGGTCGTCTCGTAGTCGGCGAGCATCCCGATGCGGCGGGCGTGACGCTCGTCCCCCGAGAACGGGGTGTTCAGGAACGTCTCCACGAACTTCGTCGCCTCGTCCACCGCATGCATGCGCGCACCCACCGCGACCACGTTGGCGTCGTTGTGCTGACGGCCCAGCTCCGCCGTCTCGGCGCTCCATGCGAGGGCCGCCCGCACGCCCTTGACCTTGTTGGCGGCGATCTGCTCGCCGTTGCCCGAGCCGCCGATCACGACACCGAGGGCGTCGGGGTCCGCGGCGGTCCGCTCGGCGGCGCGCAGGCAGAAGGGCGGGTAGTCGTCCTGGGCGTCGTAGATGTGGGGCCCGCAGTCGACGGGCTCGTGACCGGCGCTCCTGAGCCACTCGACGAGGTGGTTCTTGAGTTCGTAGCCGGCATGGTCGGAACCGAGGTACACGCGCATGGTTCCGAGTGTGACACGGGGGCTTCCGGGACGGCGCGCGGGGTCTCGATTGCCGAAAAGGCCGAGGCACTTACGAAACCTCAGAGAAACCTCAAGTAACAATATGGATTCGAAGGTTCCCGAATTCATTCACCTCCGATTCACTGGACCGGCTCGTACGCCGCTCGTACGAGGCCCCGTCCGTCGCAGTGCCGCGACACACCCCCCGCGTGGTCGGCCGGACGGGGATCAGCTCCCCGGCGAAGAAGGAATCCGTCCCATGACCTCGCAGCCGACCCTGAAGACGACCGGAGGCAGCCCCGGCGATCCCGGAGGCTCCGCACCGTCCCGAGAAACCACCAGCAGTCCCGGAGGGCACGGGTCCGGGCTCCAGGCCGGACTCAAGAACCGCCATCTGTCGATGATCGCCATCGGCGGTGTGATCGGTGCCGGCCTGTTCGTCGGTTCCAGCTCCGGCATCGCGACCGCGGGCCCCGGCATCCTCCTGTCGTACGCGCTCGTCGGCACGCTCGTGGTGCTGGTGATGCGCATGCTCGGTGAGATGTCCGCCGCCAACCCGACCTCCGGCTCGTTCTCCGCGCACGCCGACCGCGCGCTCGGCCCCTGGGCCGGCTTCTCCATCGGCTGGCTGTACTGGTTCTTCTGGGTCGTCGTGCTGGCGGTGGAGGCGACCGCGGGCGCGAAGATCCTCGAAGGGTGGATACCGGCCGTTCCCCAGTGGGGATGGGCGCTGATCGTGATGGTGGTGTTGACCGCCACCAACCTGGTGTCGGTCGGTTCCTACGGCGAGTTCGAGTTCTGGTTCGCCGGCATCAAGGTCGTCGCCATCGCCGCGTTCATCGTGGTCGGCGGTCTGGCCGTGTTCGGTCTGCTGCCCGGCGTCGACAGCGACCAGGCCGGCGTGGCCAACCTCGTCGACCACGGCGGGTTCCTGCCCCACGGAGCCGGTGCCATCCTGACCGGCATCCTGCTCGTGGTGTTCTCCTTCATGGGCAGTGAGATCGCGACCCTCGCGGCCGGCGAGTCGGAGGACCCGCAGCGCGCCGTCACCAAGGCGACCAACAGCATCATCTGGCGCATCGGCGTCTTCTACCTGGGCTCGATCTTCGTCGTGGTCGCCCTGCTGCCGTGGAACTCCGAGTCCATCCAGGAGGAGGGCTCCTACGTCGCCGCCCTGGACTCCCTCGGTATCGCGCACGCCGGTCAGATCATGAACTTCATCGTGCTGACGTCCGTGCTGTCCTGCCTCAACTCCGGGCTCTACACGGCCTCCCGCATGGCTTTCTCGCTCGGTGAGCGCGGGGACGCGCCGAAGGCGTTCGCCCGGACCACCGGCCGGGGCGTCCCGCGCAACGCCATCATCGTCTCGGTGGTGTTCGGCTTCGTGGCGGTCTTCTTCAACTACAAGTTCCCGGACTCCGTCTTCCTCTTCCTGGTCAACTCCTCCGGCGCGGTGGCCCTTTTCGTGTGGCTGGTGATCTGCTTCTCGCAGCTGCGCATGCGGAAGATCATCCAGGCCGAGGCGCCGGAGAAGCTGGTCGTGCGCATGTGGCTGTACCCGTACCTGACCTGGGCGAGCGCCGCGCTCATCGTGTTCGTGCTCGGCTACATGCTGACCGACACCGAGCACAACGGCCGCACCACGGTGCTGCTGTCGATGCTGGTCGCCGGCGTCGTGCTCGCCATCGCCGTGGTCAAGCAGCGACTGGCGGGCCGACCGGCCGCCGAGGCGCGGGACGAGGTCTCGGCGGGCTGAGGCCCCCCTCGTCCTCGAACCGTTGCGGAAGGGCCCGGGGCCCGCGGCACGCACGCCGCGGGCCCCGGGCCGTCGTGTCCCGTACGCCGCCGCGGGCGAAGGAGGACCGGGCGGCCGGTTCCCGTCCGGCGTCCGGCGTCCGGCGAGTGCAGTGCACCTCGGCCCCGCTTCGGCCCCCGCTCGGTACGTCGTCCCGCCGCCCGTCGTCCGGCCTCGCGGGCGCCGACGACGGGGAGCGCGGGCGAACCTGCCTGCCTCCCGGCGCGCACGACCGGGAGCGCGGCCGGCCTGACGGCACCCGCGGGCGGGCCCGGTGCCGCCGTCGGCGGGCGGATGCGGTGGGGCGCCGCGCGGGGGCGGTCGGGGGAGACAGCGCCGGGTGGGCGGGGACAGTCGTGCCCCCGGAGGTGACGGGGGCGACGGGGGGTGTCGGCGTGGGGTGCCGTGAGCCCTGGGCCGGGACGGGGCGGGCCGGGGGCGCGGCCGTTCCGAGGCTGTTCGCGGCGGGTGCGGCCCGGCCGTGGTGGGCGTCCCGGCAGCGGGGTCCTTCCCGAAGGCGCCGAGACTCGGGCCATCGGCGATAACCTGACGGAAGCTGTCAGGTTATCCGGCCATGCTCGGCGCCATGACCATCGACGAGCCGATCACCGGCCTGCCCGTCCTGCGCCCCGCCGACCCCGCCTACCCCGATGAACTCGCCGGATTCCAGACGGGGTTCACCCAGCGCCCCGCTCTCGTCGTCCCCGCGCGCTCGGCCGACGAGGTGGCCGCCGCCGTGCGGTACGCGGCGGGCGCCGGGCTGCGGGTGGGAGTGCGGGCCACCGGACACGGGACGCCCGGCCCTTCGGAGGGTGGCGTGCTGATCACCACGCACCGCATGGACGGGGTGCGGATCGACCCCGGCACCCGGACCGCCCGCGTCCAGGCGGGCGTCCGCTGGGCACAGGTGGTGGCCGCCGCCGCGCCGTCGGGGCTGGCGCCGCTCAACGGATCCTCGCCGGGCGTCGGAGCCGTGGGGTACACCCTCGGCGGCGGAATCGGCGTGCTGGCCCGGGAGTTCGGATACGCCGCCGACCACGTGCGCGCACTCGACGTCGTCACGGCGGACGGCCGGACCCGCCGGGTGACCCGCGACGGCGACGCCGACCTGTACGGGGCGCTGCTCGGCGGCGGGCACGGCCTCGGTGTCGTCACCGCGATGGAGATCGGCCTGGTGCCGGTGCGCCGGCTGTACGGCGGCTCGCTGGCCTTCGACGCGCGCCGGGCGGACCCGACCGGGCTGCTGCGGGCGTACGAGGAGTGGACGCGGACCGTGCCCGACGCGCTGACCTCCTCCTTCGCCGCCGTCCCGTATCCGGACGTGCCCGCGATGCCGCCGCGACTGCGCGGGCGCCACGTGGTGTCCGTGCGGGTCGCGTACACCGGCAGCGCCGCCGACGGGGAGCGGCTCGTGGCCCCGTTGCGCGGGCTCGGGCCGCTGCTGGAGGACTCGGTGCGCGAGATGCCGTACACCGAGAGCCACACCATCCACGGCGATCCGGCCGTCCCGCACGCCTATTACGGGGAAGGGGCGGTACTGCGGGAGCTGGACGTGGCGGCGGCCGGGCGGGTGCTCGACCTGACGGGGCCGGACGCGGCGCCCGTGATGTGCGTGGTGCAGGTCAACCAGCTGGGTGGGGCGCTCGCCCGGCCCGCGCCGAACGCGGTGCCGTACCGCGAGGGCCGGTTCCTGGTACGGCTGCTGGCCATGGGCGGGCGGGAGCGGGGGCGGGCGGTGCTCGACCCGGCGTTCGCACTCCTGGCCCCGGTGACGCTCGGCCGGGCGGTCAACTTCGCCTTCGGCGCGGGCGACCGGCCCGAGGGGCTGTACGACGCCGGAACGGCGAAGAGGCTCGCCGGGGTGAGGGATCGGTACGACCCGGCGAGCCTCTTCCGCGCGACCGCGGACGTCAGCGCTTGTTGACGAAGGCCCAGGCGGTGGGCAGCACGCCCATCGCCAGGGCCGCCTTCAGCGCGTCGCCGATGAGGAACGGGGTGAGGCCGGCCGCGATCGCGGCGGATGCGGACATGCCGGTGGCGAGGGCCAGGTAGGGCACGCCCACGGCGTAGATGATCGCCTCGCCGAGCACCATGGTGCCCGCCATGCGCCAGGCGTTGCGGTCGGCGCCGCGACGGGCCAGGGCGCCCACGGCGGTGGCGGCGAGCAGCATGCCGATGATGTAGCCGAAGGACGGCATCGCGGCGCCGGACGTGCCCTGCGCGAACCACGGCACACCGGCGACGCCCGCCAGCGCGTACAGCGCGAGCGACAGGAAGCCGCGGCGGGCGCCGAGCGTGGTACCGACCAGCAGCGCGGCGAAGGTCTGTCCGGTCACCGGCACCGGGGAGCCCGGCACGGGGACGGACAGCTGGGCGGCGAGCCCGGTGAGGGCGGCGCCGCCCAGCACGAGCGCGGCGTCACGGACGCGGGAGGCCGGGAGCAGGTCGGCGAGGACCAGACCGGTGCGGGTGGAGGTGGCGGCAGCGGTGCTCATGGGGACTCCGCGGGGTGAGGGCAGTTCGGGACACGGTGACGCTATACCTGCTCCCCAGCGCCGATCACCGTCAGCGCTCGACAAAGGGTCGAACAGGCTGTTGGTGGGCTTCCGACAAACGGCACGAGTGACCGCCGGTACGGCGTGACGCCGGTCACTGAGGTGAGGTGGTTTCGCCAACAGACCCCGGTGTAAAGGCGGCTGTAGGGACCCTCCAAACGGGGCCGATCCTCCTCCTGTGCGGACGCGACGGGAGCGCGCACGGGCGCGGTGAACGCCGAGCGGCTGTCCGCCGGCTCGGCCGCGACCCTGCCGGGCCACCCGTCGGTTCCGCGACGACGGGCCGACCGCGTGACCGTCCGGACACTGTCCGTGCCGTGGGCGTCCGCATGCTGGGCAGTCACGCCCGATCACCGGTGAGGGCACCGAGACTGGGGGGCGTTTGTGCCCCCGTACGCATTGGACGAGCCGCGCCCCATGCCCCGCACCACCGCAGAGACGCCCACCGCGGCGGACGGCGCCTCCCTCTCCCACGGCCTGAAGCAGCGCCACCTGTCGATGATCGCCCTCGGCGGTGTCATCGGCGCCGGTCTGTTCGTCGGGTCGGGGGCCGGGATCGCCGCCGCCGGACCTTCGATCGTCCTCGCCTACACCGCCTCCGGCCTCCTCGTGATGCTGGTGATGCGGATGCTCGGCGAGATGTCGGCCGCGTATCCGTCGTCGGGTTCCTTCTCCGCGCACGCCGAGCGGGCGATCGGACCCTGGGCCGGGTTCACCGCGGGCTGGTCGTTCTGGGTGCTGCTGTGCACGGCCGTCGGGCTGGAGGGCATCGGCGCCGCGAAGATCGTCACCGGCTGGCTGCCGGGCACGCCCGAGTGGGCGTGGGTGGCGCTGTTCATGGTGGTCTTCTGCGCCACCAACCTGGCCGCCGTGAAGAACTTCGGCGAGTTCGAGTTCTGGTTCGCGGCCCTGAAGGTCGGCGCGATCACGCTGTTCCTGGTGCTCGGGACACTGGCGGTGGCCGGGGTGCTGCCGGGCACGGACTCGCCGGGCGCCTCGCACCTGACCGACTTCCTCCCGAACGGTGCCGAGGGCCTGGTGGTCGGCCTGCTGGCGTCGGTCTTCGCCTACGGCGGCCTCGAGACGGTCACCATCGCGGCGGCCGAGTCGGAGGACCCGGTCAAGGGCGTGGCGAGCGCGGTGCGCACCGCGATGTGGCGGATCGCGGTGTTCTACATCGGCTCGATGGCGGTCATCGTCACCCTGGTGCCGTGGGACTCGCCGGCGGTCGTCGAGAACGGCCCCTACGTCGCGGCACTGGACCGCCTGGGCATCCCGGGCGCCGGTCAGCTGATGAACGTCGTCGTGCTGGTGGCGCTGCTGTCCGCGATGAACGCCAACATCTACGGCGCCTCGCGCATCGGCTACTCGCTGGTGCGGCGCGGGCAGGGCCCGAAGGCGCTGGGCCGGGTGTCCGGCGGGGTTCCGCGCATCGCCGTGCTGGCCTCCTCGGTGTTCGGCTTCCTGTGCGTGCTGCTGAGCTACTGGCGGCCCGACGACGTGTTCCCCTGGCTGCTGAACATGATCGGTGCCGTGATCCTGGTGGTCTGGATCTTCATCGCGGTCTCGCAGCTGCGGCTGCGCCGCCGGCTGGAGCGGGAGGCGCCGGAGCGGCTGGCCGTGCGGATGTGGGCGTTCCCGTGGCTGACGTGGGTGGCGCTGGCCGGGATGGCGGGGATCTTCGTCCTGATGGCCCGGGAGCCGCACACGCGTGTGCAGCTGTTCTCGACCGGCGCGATGACGCTGGTCCTGGCGGCTCTGGGCTACGCCTGGCAGCGGACGCGCGGCCGGGACTGACCGCGCCCCGCTCCGGGAGGGCCCTCGCGTGGACGGCACGCGGGGGCCTTCCCCGTTCCGGGAGCACCCGCACCCCTATTGCTGCCACTTCCATGCAGTTGCAAGATGTATGCAAGAGTGAGGGCCGAACGGCCCGGCCCCTGCCTTGTGATCGTCTTCTCACCGTTCACCCGGCAGGCGGAAAAGAAGGAGGCCCCCGCGGGGACAGGACCCGCGGGGGCTTCCGGTATGCGGCGATCCGGGCCATCGTGACGCAATGACCACACCGAAGATGCTGTTCTGCTGGACCTGCGACTCGGACCAGCAGCACCGCGGACTGAACAGGGCGGAGCAGGAATCGCTCAAGGAACGGCTGGGCCGGGCGAGCGTCAGCGAGTTCTGGCTCTGCGTCAACGTGCTGGACCAGGACAGCGGCGCACAGTGCCGCAACCTGCGCACGGGAGGGAACAAGAAGCCGTTCGCCCGGCCCATCAAGATGCCGGTGATCGATTGAGCGTCACAGGTTGCTGAAGTCGGGGCCCTTCGTCCGCGTCCGCTTGATCTCGTAGAAGCCGGGGACGGAGGCCACCGCGAGGGCGCCGTCCCACAGGCGGGCGGCCTCCTCGCCCTTGGGGGTCGGGGTGACCACGGGGCCGAAGAAGGCCATCTGCTCGCCGTCCGCGCCGGGCACCGCGATGACCGGGGTTCCGACGTCCTGGCCCACCTTCTCGATGCCCTCCTTGTGCGAGGCGCGCAACTCGGCCTCGTAGGGGGTGGAGTCCCAGTGGTCCATGAGGGACCCGGGCAGGCCGACGTCCTTCAGCGCGGCGGCGACGGTCTCCTTACCCGGGCCCTCGTCCCGGTTGTGGATGCGGGTGCCGAGCGCGGTGTAGAGGTCGCCGAGGACCTCGGCGCCGTGCTCCTGCTGGGCCGCGATGACGACCCGGACCGGTCCCCACGCCTTGGTCTCGAGCAGTTCCCGGTACTCGGCGGGAAGCTCGTCGAGCTTGTCCTCGTTGAGCACGGCGAGGCTCATCAGGTGCCAACGCACCTCGATGTTCCGCACCTTCTCCACCTCCAGCACCCAGCGCGAGGTCATCCAGGCCCACGGGCACAGCGGGTCGAACCAGAAGTCGACCGGGGTGACGGGGGTATCAGGGGACGTGTCCGACATGTCGCTCCTCGTGGACGAAGGGTCTGTCCATGGCAACGCCGGGTCTCGTCCCGGCCATTCCCGGCTGTCTCCGGTCAGGGGCACATGGCAGGATCGGTGCTGTTCAGCCATGTCGACGACGCATGAGGAGTGCCGCCGTGCCCGGTGAGAATCTGACCCGCGAGGAGGCCCGGGAGCGGGCCGCCCTGCTGTCCGTCGACGGGTACGAGGTGTCCCTCGACCTGCGTTCGGCGATCGACGGCGCCGACGCGAACGGCGGGGACGAGGGGGACGGGGCCCGGACCTTCCGGTCCGTCACCACCCTCCGGTTCCGCTGTGCCGAACCGGGCGCGAGCAGCTTCGCGGACCTGGTCGCACCCGCCGTGACGGCCGTCTCCCTCAACGGGCGCGACCTCGACCCCGCGGAGGTCTTCGACGGGACCCGGATCCTGCTGGAGGACCTGGCCGCGGACAACGAGCTTGTCGTGGACGCCCGGTGCGCCTACTCCCGCACCGGCGAGGGCATGCACCGCTTCGTCGACCCCGAGGACGGCGAGGTGTACCTGTACACCCAGTACGAGCCGGCCGACTCCCGGCGGGTCTTCGCCAATTTCGAGCAGCCGGACCTCAAGGCACCCTTCCGCTTCGAGGTGCGCGCCCCCGAGGGCTGGACGGTGTGGAGCAACGGCGCCGGTGAACTCGTGGACGGAGTCTGGCGGTTCGCGGAGACCAAGCCGATCTCCACGTACATCACCTGTGTGGTGGCGGGCCCCTATCACTACGTGACCGACAGCTACGAACGGGTGCTCGGGGACGGCACGCGGCTGGAGATCCCGCTCGGCGCCATGTGCCGCAAGGGACTCGCCCCGTACTTCGACGCCGACGACGTGTTCCTCGTGACCAAGCAGGGCCTGGACTTCTTCCACGACAACTTCGACTACCCGTACCCGTTCGGCAAGTACGACCAGGCGTTCGTGCCCGAGTACAACCTGGGCGCGATGGAGAACCCGGGGCTGGTGACGTTCCGCGAGGAGTTCATCTTCCGGGGCAAGGTGACCCGGGCGTCCTACGAGGGCCGGGCCAACGTGGTGCTGCACGAGATGGCGCACATGTGGTTCGGCGACCTGGTCACCATGGAGTGGTGGGACGACCTGTGGCTGAAGGAGTCCTTCGCGGACTTCATGGGCGCCTTCTCCCTGGTCGGCGCGACCCGCTTCGAGGACGGCTGGATCACCTTCGCCAACCGGCGCAAGGCGTGGGCGTACCGCGCCGACCAGCTGCCCTCCACCCACCCGATCACCGCGGACATCCGCGACCTGCAGGACGCCAAGCTGAACTTCGACGGCATCACCTACGCCAAGGGCGCGTCCGTGCTCAAGCAGCTGGTGGCGTACGTCGGCCAGGACGCGTTCCTCGAGGGCGCCCGGCGCTACTTCAAGCGGCACGCGTACGGCAACACGCGCCTGGGCGACCTGCTGTCGGTGCTGGAGGAGACCAGTGGGCGGGACATGACCGCCTGGTCGCGGGCCTGGCTCCAGACGGCGGGCGTCAACTCCCTCACCCCGCAGGTGCTGCTGGACACCGACGGGCGGATCGACGAGCTGGCCGTGGTGCAGGAGGCGGCCGAGTCGCACCCCGAACTGCGCCCGCACCGCGTGGCGGTGGGCCTGTACCGGCGCACCGGCTCGGGCACCCTGGAGCGCTACGCGCGCGCCGAGGCGGACGTCGACGGCGCCCGTACGGTCGTGTCGGAGCTGGCCGGGGCCGAGGCGCCGGAGCTGGTGCTGGTCAACGACGACGACCTGACGTACTGCAAGATCCGCTTCGACGAGACCTCGCTGGCCACGCTGCGCGAGCACCTGGGCGCGCTGACCGACCCGCTGGCCCGCGCCCTGTGCTGGTCGGCGCTGTGGAACCTCACCCGGGACGCACTGCTGCCCGCGCGGGACTTCGTGGACCTGGTGCTGCGGTTCGCCGGGCGCGAGTCCGACATCGGCGTGCTCCAGATGCTGCACACGTGGGCCGAGTCGGCGCTCGTCCACTACACGGCGCCCGGCCGGCGCGAAACCGGCGGCCGGCTGCTCGCCGAGGGTGCCCGGCGCGAGCTGGAGGCCGCGCGGGCGGGCAGCGAGCAGCAGTTGTCCTGGGCGCGGTTCTTCGCCCGGGTGGCCTCCGCTCCGGGCGACCTCCAGCTGCTCCAGGACCTGCTGTCCGGCACGGCGACGGTGGAGGGCCTCGACGTCGACCAGGAGCTGCGCTGGGCGTTCCTGGAGCCGCTGGCCGCACACGGGGTGGCGGACGAGAAGGCGCTGGCCGAGGAGCTGGCCCGGGACGACACCGCCTCCGGCAGGCGCCACCAGGTCCGCTGTCTGGCCGCCCGCCCGTCGGCCGCCGTGAAGGCGCAGGCGTGGGCGCAGGTCGTGGAGTCCGACGCGCTGTCCAACGCGCTGGTGGAGGCGACGATCTCGGGCTTCGCGCAGGGCTCCCAGCGGGAGCTGCTGGCGCCGTACGCGCAGCAGTATTTCGCGGCGATCGAGCGCGTGTGGACCGAGCGGTCGATCCAGATCGGCATGGACGTGGTGCGGGGCCTGTTCCCGTCGCTGCAGGACTCGCAGGCGACGCTCGACGCGACGGACGCGTGGCTCTCGGCCCACGAGGACGCGGCCCCGGCGCTGCGCCGCCTGGTCCTGGAGGCCAGGGACGACCTGGCGCGTGCCCTGCGCGGACAGGCCCGCGACGCGGCGGCCGCCTGATCCCCGGCGCCGGGGCACGGCCCGCCTCCCCTGCCCCGGCGCCCGACCCCCGTGGCGCTGCCCCGTACCCGGCGCCCCCGCCCCACGCTCCCTCCCGTGCCGACGCCGGGTCCGGGGCCCTGCGGGCTCTCCCGGACGCGAGTTCCTGGCCCGGCTCCCCGGTGCGGGTTCCGGATGGGACTCTCCGACGCGGGTTCCGAATGGGACTCTCCGACGCGGCTTGCGGCCGCGGGTTCGGAACCGTTACGAAATCCGGTCGTACAAGGCCGTAACCCCCTCCCGCCTCCCGACAACCAGCGACTTCCGGGTCCGAACACACGTCCCTTCGAGTGGGCTTGTCCCCGTTTGTCGACGGACGTGTAACAACGGTTCGGCGGCGGACAGGACGCGGGAAATTGCCGGGCATGAACCACAACACGCCGCTCTCTCCCCGCCCCCTGCACCACCTCGCCGACGGCCCCCGCCGCGTGCTGACGACCGCTCAGCTGCGCCGGCACGGGATCCCGGCCGCGGAGACCGGCGAGCGGTGCCGGCCCGGTGGCCCCTGGCAGCAGCTCCTGCCCGGCGTGGTCCTGCTCCACCCGGGGCCGCCGACCGGTGCGGAGCGGCTGCACGCGGCGGTGCTGTACGCCGCGCGGGAACGCACCACGGGCGTCCCCGCGCAGCCCGGCGGGGACCCGGCGTCGGCGCCCCCGTACCCGGAGGCGGTGATCACCGGGCTCGCCGCGCTGACCCTGCACGGCTTCTCCTCCGCTCCCCCACTGCCCACCCTCAACACCGTCGACGTGCTGGTGCCGCGCCTGCGCCGGCTGCGTTCGGCCGGCTGTGCCCGGATCGTCCGCACCTCCTCGCTGCCCGTCCCGCAGCAGGTGGGCGGGGTGCCGGTGGCGCCGGTACCGAGGGCGCTGGCGGACGCGGTGGCGGGCCTGGAGGACGCGGGTGCGGTGCGCCGGCTGCTGACGGAGGCGGTGCGGGCCGGTCACTGCGAACCGGCCGCGGTGGTACGGGAGCTGACCCGGGCGCGGTTGCTGAACCGGCCGCAGGTGGTGGGCGCGGTGGACACGCTGGTGGCGGAGGGCCGGGCCGTCGCGGAGGAGCGGCTGTACCGGATGGTGCGCGACCACGGTCTGCCGGACCCCGTCTGGAACGTCGACCTGCGCCTGCCGGGCGGTCCGCACCTCGGCGACCTGGACGCCTACTGGCCGGAGCACGCGGTGGCGGTCGAGCTGGACACGCGGGCGCCCCGGCGGGACGACGCGCGGTGGGCGGAGTACGTCCGCAAGCGCGAGCACCTGGAGCGGCTCGGCATCACGGTCGTCCGGGTATCCCCGCGCACGCTCCGGGACGCGCCGGAGCAGCAGGCGACGGTGGTCCGCACGGCCCTGGTGGCCTCAGCGGAACGCGACCCGGCGGCATACGTGGTGGTGCTGCCGCGCTAGGGCCTGTCGTCCGATCGGGACGCGGGGTGAACGGCGGCCTGTCATCACCGTGAGCGGGATCCGGTGCGTGCGGCTGCAGGGCGGCGAGGGCGTCGACGCGGAGCGCCGGCACCGGTCGACAACGCCGCTGATGCGCCTTCCGGACCCCCGCGTCCGCGGCGTGATCCACACGACAGGCCCTGGGCCCTACCCCTCCGGGTCCACCCGGCCCACCACCGGGCGTTTCCGCCACAGCCGCAGGCCGATGTCGACCATGCGGACGCGAACCAGCCCCGGGACGGCGTCCAGGGGCTGCCAGGCGGCGAGGTTCGTGGAACCGCCGATCTCGTGGCGCAGTGCGCCGCCCGTGATCCGGCCCTCGTAGACGAGCCGTACGCCGTGGTGGTCGACGGCGCGTCCGAGGCGGCGGCCGGGGAAGGTGCGCCGGGTGGAGTTCACACCGAGCAGTCCGGTGACCTCGATGCGGTACCCGGTCTCCTCCTCGACCTCCCGCCGTACGGTGTCGTAGGGGTCCTCGCCGTGCTCCATGCCTCCGCCCGGAAGCACCCACTCGGGGAGGCCTCCGGGGCCCGGGGACCGGGCGAGCAGGAGCTGTCCGTCACGCACGCACACGGCGTAGGCCGCCACCCTCAACTTTCGTCGCACTACCGGACGTTAACCCGGCGGCTGGGGATTGGCAGGTGAGTATTCGGGCGCGGACCAGCGCAGAGGGAGCGCGTTCGGGGTCTGCACCGTTCCGGTGACGGTGAAGCGGACCCGGCGCTCCCCGTCGGGGGTGAACCCGGCGCGGGCCTCACCGGTGAGGGCGAGGGTGGTGCCGGTCGTCCAGTCCAGGAAGAGCAGTCCGGCGCGCGGGTCGGCGGCCAGGTTGCCGAGGGTGAGGAACATGGCGTTGCCCGGATAGTCGCGCCAGGTCAGCTCGGTCGGCGAGGTCACCCGTACGAAGCCGGGGTTGCCGCCGCGGTGGCTGGCGTCGGCTCCGTCCGCGTGCACGGTGGCGATGAAGAAGGTGTCGGCCCCGGTGACGAACGCCCGCTGTGCATCGGTCAGTTCGGGTGTCCGGCGGGCTGATCCCGGGATGCGGCCGGCGACCGTCTCGTAGCTTCGCCTCCTCTGGAGGTACTTGGGGCAGTTGGCGAACACCCGGTCCGCCTCGACGGCGAAGCCCCCGGCGGTAAGCCGGAGCCGGCCGTTGAGGCGCATGCGGCGGCGGGTGCGCGGATCCAGGGCGATGGTGCCGACCCTGGTTCCGTCGGTGGCGAGGGCGGTGGAGAGCGGGTCGGCGGGGCCGGGCCCCCCGGTGACCGACATCCGCCGCGGGCCGGTGGCGCGGACGAAGCCGGGAGCGCCGGTGAGCGGGGAGGCCCACACCCGGCCGGTGTCCGGGGCGGCGGCCCCGACCACCAGCAGCGGCTGGAGTGCGAGGAACGCCGCGGCCACCGGTTTGATGTCCTGCCCGATGGACCGGCCGACGTGGTCGGCGTGGTCGCGGACGCCGACCCGCTCCTGCACGGTGCGCGAGCCGGCGTGGTACACGGCCGCGGTGTCCGTCATGGCGGTACGCCTTTCTAGAAGAACCCGCAGGTGGGAGCCGACTGGTGGGGTGCCGGGGCGCCCTCGGCGCCGCTGGGCACGGAGATCTCCAGACGGGTGCCGTCCGGGTCGTGGAAGAAGATGCCGCCGGAGGCCGCGCCCTCCGCGTGGGCGACGACGCCCTCGTAGGCGAAGTCGGTGCCGTGGGCGCGCAGGGCCGCCTCGTACTCCCTGACCCGCTCGATCGAGTCGGCCTCGAGGGCGAGGTGGTGCAGCCCGGCACGGACGGCGTCGTACGGCCCGTCCGCCTGCTGCCAGAGCGCGATCACGAGGCTGCGGCCGTCACCGAGGAACGCGTAGCGCCTGCCCTCCTCCTTGCCCTCGCCGATCAGGGTGAAGCCGAGGAGGTCCCGGTAGAAGGCGAGCGAGCGGTCGAGATCGGTGACGTTCAGGCCGATGTGGCCGGTGCGCAGGGTCATGGGTGTCCGTCCTTTCGTCGGGCCCCGCGGCGGGCGGGGCGCCGGACTAACCAGTGAAAGAGAACTTAGCGGTTAGACACTCGAGCGTCAACCGGTCACGTACCCTTGACTGGTTAGTACGGAAGGGAGCCCCCCATGTCGCCCCAGGACCTCCTCGACCCGCGCCCGCTCACCGGCGAGCCGCTGTCGCTCGACCTGCTCAACACGCGATGGGTCCACGAGGGCGCCCCGCGGGACCTGCTCACCGGCACCGACGGGCTGGCGGTGTGGCTGCGGGCCAACGGGCTGGACGACCGCTTCACCGCCGACGCGGCGACCCTGCGCCACACCCTGGACGCCCGGGACGCCCTGTTGCGCGCGGTGGACGGGTCACTGGACGAGGGCGCGCGTGGGGTCGACGCCGTTCTGGCGCACGGACGGATCCGAGCCACGCTCACGGTCGACGGGCCGGGCGAGCGCCCCGAGTTCGACGACCCCTCCTGGGGCCCGGCCTGGCTCGCCGCCCGCGACTACCTGCGGCTGCTGGCCACCGCCGCCGACCGGATCCGCGCCTGCGCCCACGAGGCCTGCGTCCTGCACTTCTTCGACACCTCGCGCAACGGCACCCGTCGCTGGTGCTCCATGGCCGCGTGCGGCAACCGGGCGAAGGCGTCCCGCCACTACGCGCGGACGAAGGACGCCTGAGGCGCGCGCCCGCCGTCCACCCAACGGACACCCGTCACGGTGCGCCGGGGGCGACTTGTCGCCTTCGAGGTCTCATCTCCCCAAAAGTGCACCGGGGGTTTTCCCCATACATCCATTTCGGTTCGGTCAACCCTCGCCAAACATCTACCCCTTGCGTAAGGCTCAGCGATCGTCCGGTATCGCATACCGGACCGTCGCGGCCAGGGCCGATCGGCTCCGGTCGCTCCACGATCGTTCCTTTACGTCAAGGGATGCCGATGACCCACACCCCCCAGCGCGACCCGATGGCGGGCGCGAGACGCGTGGCCCGCATCGCGGTGGCCGCCGGTCTCGTCGCCGCGCTCTCCGCGGCCGCGCCGATACCCCTGGCGTTCGCCGCCGACGCGCCGGCCGCCGCGCCCGTCGACGGTGACGTCAAGTCCGCGCCCAGGAAGCTCGGTTCGGACGACGCGGATCTGCTCGCCGAGGCCAAGGCCGACGGCGCCAAGTACGTCACGATGATGATCGCCACCGCGCCCGGGAAGACCGAGCAGGTCGCCGAGCAGTTGGACGCGGTCAAGGGCGGTTCGGTCGGCCGGACCCACGACGAGCTGGGCTACGTCCGCGCCACCGTGCCCACCGCCAAGGCGGACGCGGCCATCTCCTCCGCCGCCAAGCTCTCCTCCGTGCACGGCATCGACCTGCGCGAAGAAATCCCGCTGGACGACCCGGCGCCGAGCGCGGACACCGCGAAGCAGGCCGGCACCGAGGGCACCGCCGCCTACCCGGCCCCCGGGAAGAACACGCCCGCCGAGAACCCGTACAACCCGTCCTTCGAGACCGGCGCCGTCGACTTCGTCGAGGAGCACCCGAAGGCGGACGGCCGCGGCATCACCATCGGCGTCCTCGACTCGGGCGTGGACCTCGGCCACCCGGCGCTGCAGAAGACCACCACCGGCGAGCGCAAGATCGTCGACTGGGTCACGGCGACCGACCCGATCGTGGACAGCGACCGGACCTGGCGCCCGATGGCCTCCGCCGTCTCCGGGCCGACGTTCACGTTCGGCGGCAAGACCTGGCAGGCGCCGGAGGGTGCCTACCGGATCAGCACCTTCCTGGAGTCGTACACCACCGGTGGCGACGCGGCCGGCGATGCCAACCGCGACGGCGACACCACCGACTCCTGGGGCGTGCTCTACGACGCCGCGGCCGGCACGGTCCGCGTCGACCTGAACAACAACCAGGACTTCGGCGACGACACCCCGATGAAGCCGTACAAGGACGGTTTCCAGGTCGGGTACTTCGGCACCGACGACCCGTCCACCGACGTCGCCGAGCGCCAGCCGTTCGTCGTGGAGATCCGCAAGGACGTCCCGATGGACCCCTACGGCGGTGACTGGGTCGGCAAGAAGCTCGACTTCGTCAACATCGGCGTCATCGAGTCCGAGCACGGCACGCACGTCGCCGGCATCACCGCCGCCCACGGGCTGTTCGGCGGGAAGATGAACGGCGCCGCCCCCGGCGCGAAGATCGTCTCCTCCCGCGCCTGCACCTGGACCGGCGGCTGCACCAACGTCGCGCTCACCGAGGGCATGATCGACCTCGTCACCAAGCGCGGCGTCGACATCGTCAACATGTCCATCGGCGGTCTGCCCGCGCTGAACGACGGCAACAACGCCCGCGCCGAGCTGTACACCCGCCTGATCGACGAGTACGGCGTCCAGCTGGTGATCTCCGCGGGCAACTCCGGCCCCGGCACCAACACCATCGGCGACCCGTCCCTGGCCGACAAGGTCATCTCGGTCGGCGCCTCCGTCTCCCAGGAGACCTGGGCCGCCAACTACGGCTCGGTCGTGGAGAAGGACTACGCGATGATGCCGTTCTCCTCGCGCGGTCCGCGTGAGGACGGTGGCTTCGCGCCGACGCTGGTCGCGCCCGGCGCGTCGATCAACACCATCCAGACCTGGCTGCCGGGCGCCCCGGTCGCCGAGGCGGGCTACAAGCTGCCGGCCGGCTACGGCATGCTCCAGGGCACCTCGATGGCCTCCCCGCAGGCCGCCGGCTCCGCGGCGCTGCTGCTGTCGGCCGCGAAGCGCAAGGGCATCGACCTCACGCCCGCGACGCTGCGCACCGCCCTCACCTCCACCGCCGACCACATCAGGGGTGTGCAGGCCCACGAGGAGGGCGCCGGCCTGATCAACCTCGGGGACGCCTGGGACGCGATCCGTGACGGTGCCACCTCGCACGCGTACACGGTGCAGGCGCCGGTCGACACCGCGCTCGACCAGTTCCTGAAGACGCCCGGTCGGGGCACCGGCCTCTACGACCGCGAAGGCGGTCTCAAGGCCGGCCAGAAGAAGACGTACGACCTCACGATCACCCGTACGTCCGGCGCCGACCGCACGATCAGGCACGAGCTGCACTTCGAGAACAACACGGGCCGCACCTTCAGGATCGTCGGCTCGGACGAGGTCGGTCTGCCGCTGAACAAGCCGGTCACCGTCAAGGTCCAGGCCGCTCCCGGCTCCGCCGGCATCAAGAGCGCGATCCTCGAGGTCGACGACCCGCGCACCGAGGGCATCGACAAGCAGGTCCTCAGCACCGTGGTCGTCTCCGCGCCGCTGAACCACTCCTTCTCCGCCTCCGGTTCGGTCCAGCGCAACAGCCACAAGTCGTACTTCGTGACCGTCCCCGAGGGCGCGAAGACGCTGGAGATCGCGATGAGCGGGCTGAAGGACAAGAGCCAGACCCGGTTCATCGCCATCCACCCGTACGGCGTCCCGAGCGACCCGACGTCGACGATCAACTGCTACCCGAACTACAACAACCCGGCCAACGTCTGCCGTCCGGACCTGCGTTCGTACGCGGACCCGCAGCCGGGCGTCTGGGAGATCGAGGTCGAGTCGCGCCGCACCTCGCCGCTGCTCGACAACCCCTACAAGCTGGACGTCGCCGTCCTCGGCGCGGCCTTCGAGCCGGAGACCGTGACCGTGCCCGAGGCGAAGGTCGGCACCCCGGCCGACGCCTCCTGGAAGGTCACCAACAAGCTCGCCGCGCTCGACGGCAAGCTGGTGGGCGGCCCGCTCGGCTCGGCCAAGACCGACCGTCCCGCCATCAGGACCGGTGAGACGCAGACGACCACGGTGGAGGTGCCCGAGGGCGCCACGCGGCTCGACGTGGCCATCGGCAACGTCTCCGACGCCTCCGCCGACCTGGACCTGACGGTCTCCAAGGACGGCAAGGTCGTCGGCCAGGCCGCCGACGGCGACTCGGAGGAGTCGGTCTCCATCGCCTCCCCGGCCGCCGGTACGTACACGATCGAGGTCGTGGGCTACGCGGTTCCGGCCGGTTCCACCGACTACGACTACCGTGACGTGTTCTTCGCCGCCTCGCTGGGCGGTGTCGCGGTCGACGAGTCCCCGGTGAAGCTCGGCACGGGCGAGTCTGCCACCGTCTCCGCCAAGGTCACGGCCGCCGCGGCGGCTCCCGAGGGACGTGAGTTCTTCGGACGGGTCCAGCTGGTCAACGCGCGCGGCACGGTCGCGGGCACCGGCAGCGTGACCATCGAGAAGGTCGTTCCGTAACGGCCGCAGTCGCACGGCAGAGGGGCGGGTGTCCGTACGGGCGCCCGCCCCTTCGCCGTGCCCGTCACCCGCAGGGCAGGGTGCGCGACGCGGGGAGCGCCGCGAGGATCCCGGCCCGCTCGTGGGCGATGGCCCGCTCGCCGGTGACCACGGCGTCCGGGAAGTCGCCGTCGGAGGGCAGGCCGACCAGCACCTCGTCGCCGGCGCGGAGCCGGGGCCCTGCGTCCCGCTCGTACGGGAAGGTGACCTCGCTCGTGCCGTCGCCCTTGTAGGACCGGGTCACCTCCAGCGTGACCCGCTCGTGGTCCCGGCCCGGCACCGGTTCGACGGCGGCGACGGTGCCCTCGGCCACCAGCCGGGCGCAGGCCAGACGGCGGGGGCTGCCGAAGGCGGTGTCACCCGCCTCCTTGGCGGCGGAGTCCGACTGCGCGGCGGACTTGTCGTCCGCTCCGCCGACCCCTCCCCCGGGCTGTGCGACCAGCCACCCCACACCGAGGACCACGGTGGCCGCGGCGGCGGCGACCAGAACACCGAGCGCGGCCCCGAGCGGACGCCGGGGGCGACGCGGGGTGGGGCGGGGGCGCTCGGACGCAGGCCGGACGCGGGGCCCGTGGGCGGGCTCGGGGGTGTGCGGGGGGTGGTCGCCGCGGGGCCTCAGCGGCGGGTGGGGGGCCGGTCGGGGCGGCGCCGTCTCCGGGCCGGAGCCGCGCGGCCCCGGTCCGCTCTGCCGTCCCGTGCCCGTGGCCGCCACGCCGTCCCGCCGTCGCCCTTGGGCCTGCGGCCGGCCGGCGGTCTGCGGTCCGCTCCCGGGCCGCACGGCCCCGTCTCGCCCCGGCGGCGCCCCTGCCTCCGCTCCTCCGGCCGTCGGCTCCGCCTCCGTGGTCTCCGCCTGGGTGACCTCGACGGGGGCGGCCAGGGCCTCCCCGATCAGGCCGAGCTGCTGCCGCAGCAGTACGAGGTCGGCGGCGGCGGCGTCACGGGCGGCCGTGAAGGCGGGGTCCCGCCGGGCCCGCTCGGGCAGCACGCCGGACGCGTCCCCGTCGTCCTCCAGGATCGCCGTCATCAGCGCGTCCACGCCGCCGTACCGGATCCCGTCCCCCTCGTCGCCGGGACCCGTGCCGTCGAACCCGGCGTCACCCGGCGCGCTGCAGTCGAACCCGGCGTCACCCGGCGTGCTGCCGCCGGACGGGGCGTCCCCGGGCAGGCGGCCCGTATGGCCGGTGGCCCCGGACGCCACGCCGCCGGGCCGCACGTCGTCGCGCTCACGGCCCCCGTACCGGCTGCGGTCGGGCCGCGCGTCCCCGGTGCCGCTGTACCCGGGCCGGGCGCCACCGGGCCCGGTGCCGTCGTACTCGTCGTCGCGGGCGGGCATGTCACACCACCTCGTCCTCGTGCAGGCGGGTGCGCAGGGCGCGTACCGCCGTGTGCAGCCTGCTCTTGACCGTGCCCTCCGGGACGCCGAGCTGGTCGGCGATGGAACGCACCGGCAGGTCGGCGTAGAAGCGGAGCACGACGACCTGGCGCTGGGCGTCGGGCAGCGCGTCCAGGCCCCGGGCGACGGCGAGGGACAGCAGGCTGGTCTCCTCGCCGGAGGGCAGCTCCGTCGGGTGCAGCACGGCGAGGCGCTCGCCGAGCCGCTCCTGGCGGCGCTTGGCCCGGTGCCAGTCCATGGCGAGGTGGGAGGCGACCACCGCCGCCCAGGCCGAGACGTCCCGGGGAGCCTCGCGCCCGCTCGCGGCCCGTTCCAGCAGCCGCAGGCGGACCTGCTGCACCCCGTCCGACAGGTCCGCCTGCGGTACCCCGCCCAGGGCGAGCACCGCCCGCACCCGGCGTTCCTGCGCCGCGTCCAGCGGGTCGTCGTCCGCGGCGACGTACGCCCCCCGGCCGCGCCGGGTCCTTCCGCGCAGCACTGGCCACCCCCTCACGCCGTTTCTCCTACGACGCCGCTCCCGCCCGGAACGTTCGGACCGCGCGGATCGTTTTCCCGGAGCCGACCGAGGCGTATGTCACACCGTCGTGTGGCCGACGCAGGTCCGGGCAGGGGACCTTGCGGCCCAGGGCTTCCACCGGCTGAATTCCTCCAGCTCAGCGGGGTGGCCGCCGAAGGTCCGCGACCGGCGGTCACCGCCGGGGCGTCCCACTGTGCGGGCAGAGCGCGCAAAGAATTGGACAGGCGGGCCGTGGTCGGCCGCATGATGGAAAGGCCGAGGCCAGGCAACAGCAACGCGTAGGACGCAGGAGAGGGAGTCACCGTGAGGGTCGGAATCGTCGGAGCCACCGGTCAGGTGGGCACGGTCATGCGCAGGATCCTCAAGGAGCGGAACTTCCCGGTCACGGAGCTGCGTCTGTTCGCCTCGGCCCGCTCCGCGGGCACGGAGCTGGACGGCGTCACGGTGGAGGACGCCTCCACCGCCGACTACACCGGCCTGGACATCGTCCTGTTCTCCGCGGGCGGCGCCACCTCCAGGGCGCTGGCCGAGAAGGTCGCCTCGCAGGGCGCCGTCGTGATCGACAACTCCTCGGCCTGGCGCAAGGACCCCGAGGTGCCGCTCGTCGTCTCCGAGGTGAACCCGCACGCGATCGCCGACCGCCCCAAGGGCATCATCGCCAACCCGAACTGCACCACCATGGCCGCGATGCCGGTCCTGCGTCCGCTGCACGAGGAGGCGGGCCTGGAAGCGCTGGTCGTCGCCACCTACCAGGCGGTGTCCGGCTCCGGTCTCGCGGGCGTCGCCGAGCTGCACGGCCAGGCGCAGAAGGTGATCGCCGACGCCGACAGGCTGACCCACGACGGCGAGGCGGTCGACTTCCCGGAGCCCGGCGTCTACAAGCGACCCATCGCCTTCAACGTGCTGCCCTTCGCCGGCAACCTCGTGGACGACGGTCTGCACGAGACCGACGAGGAGCAGAAGCTGCGCAACGAGTCCCGCAAGATCCTGGAGATCCCCGACCTCAAGGTGTCCGGCACCTGTGTGCGCGTACCGGTCTTCTCCGGCCACTCCCTCCAGGTCAACGCCCGTTTCGCCCGCCCGATCAGCGTCGAGCGCGCGACCGAGCTGCTGGCGGACGCCCCCGGTGTCGTCCTGACCGACATCCCCACCCCGCTCCAGGCCGCCGGCAAGGACCCGTCCTACGTCGGCCGCATCCGCCGCGACGAGACGGTGGAGCACGGCCTGGCCCTGTTCGTCTCCAACGACAACCTCCGCAAGGGCGCGGCCCTGAACGCCGTGCAGATCGCGGAGCTGGTCGCGGCGGAACTCTCCGGCGAGTAACGCGTCACCCGCGGGACGCCGTCGCGGCACACCCTGCGCGGACCCGCATCCCGGGGGCGGTCACCGGTACGAGGTGACCGCCCCCTTCCGTGTGGCCCCCTTCCGTGTGGCCCCCTTCCGTGTGGCCCCCTTTCCGTGTGGCCCCTCCGTGCGGCCCCCTTTCCGTGGGGCCCCTCCGTGCGGCCCCCTTCCAGTGCGGCCCTGCTCGGTGCCGCCCCTTCCGCGCCGCGCTCCCCGCCAGGCGCCCGGCGGCCTGCTGCGGATCGGGGCCGACGGCCCGTGGCGCGCCAGGCGTGGGGCCGAGGGGACGGACCCGGGCGCCACCAGGGGACCGGGACCCGGCCCAGTCCGGCGGACGCTCAGCCACGGCGGACCTCGTACAGGAAACAGCCGTACTCCACCGCCCGCACGTGCACCAGCGCCACCGCCGGGTCGGTGAACGCCTCCGCGAGGGCGGGCGCGAAGTCCTCGGGCGCCTCGACCAGCCGTCCGCCCAGGATGCGCCCGTCGGCGCCGTAGCGGCGCAGCACGCGGTGGGCGCCGGTGAAGGGCAGCTGCTCCTCCCCGTCCGGCCCCGCGCACTTCCCGGCGTGGATGAAGACGGGGCCCTGTTCGTCGTACGCGCCCGGGTCCACGCCCGTCTCGGCGGCCCAGCGGCGCAGCGGGGCGTAGGAGACGAGGGCGAGGGACTCGCCGGGCTCGCCGGCACGCAGGCAGCAGCGCAGCGGGGCGCCCCCCTCGGTGTCGACGAAGGGGGCGGCCGGGCGGCCCGCGTCGTCGGCGGTCAGCAGTTCCTCGAGCACCGGCGCGGGGACGGGACGTGCGATGTGGTTCGTCATCTTCCCAGGCTGGCGTCCCGCGCCCCCGGCCACCGGCGGGATGCGGACATCGTCTTCGCGTCCCTCCGCATCCGTCCCCACCCCCGTACGTCCGGGCCCGATACAGGGGTATCCCCATGGCGCGGCTTCGTCGTCGCCCGATCGCGACGTCCCGTGGAAGGATGACGCAACCCACACATAACGAGGAGATGACCGCGTGCCTGGCACAAACCTGACTCGCGAAGAGGCGCAGCGGCGGGCGAAGCTGCTGACCGTTGACTCGTACGAGATCGAACTCGATCTCTCCGGCGCGCAGGAGGGCGGTACCTACCGGTCCGTGACCACGGTGCGCTTCGACGTCGCCGATGAGGGCACCTCCCTCTCCGACGAAGCCGCGAGCGGGGGAGGAGCCGAGTCCTTCATCGACCTGGTGGCTCCGACCGTGCACGAGGTGATCCTGAACGGGGACCCCCTCGATCCGGCCGAGGTCTTCAAGGACTCCCGCATCGCCCTGCCCGGGCTGCTCGAGGGCCGCAACGTCCTGCGGGTGAGCGCCGACTGCGCCTACACCAACACCGGTGAGGGCCTGCACAGGTTCGTCGACCCGGTCGACGACCAGGCGTACCTCTACACCCAGTTCGAGGTCCCGGACGCCCGCCGCGTGTTCGCGAGTTTCGAGCAGCCGGACCTGAAGGCGACGTTCCAGTTCACCGTGCGGGCGCCCGAGGGCTGGACGGTCATCTCCAACTCGCCCACTCCCGAGCCCCAGGACAACGTGTGGGTCTTCGAGCCGACCCCGCGCATCTCGACGTACGTCACGGCCCTGATCGTCGGCCCCTACCACTCCGTGCACAGCGTGTACGAGAAGGACGGCCAGTCGGTGCCGCTGGGCATCTACTGCCGGCCCTCGCTCGCCGAGTACCTGGACGCGGACGCGATCTTCGAGGTGACCCGGCAGGGCTTCGACTGGTTCCAGGAGAAGTTCGACTACGCGTACCCCTTCGAGAAGTACGACCAGCTGTTCGTGCCGGAGTTCAACGCCGGCGCGATGGAGAACGCGGGCGCGGTGACGATCCGCGACCAGTACGTCTTCCGGTCGAAGGTGACGGACGCGGCGTACGAGGTGCGCGCGGAGACCATCCTGCACGAGCTGGCCCACATGTGGTTCGGCGACCTGGTCACCATGGAGTGGTGGAACGACCTGTGGCTGAACGAGTCGTTCGCCACGTACACCTCCATCGCCTGCCAGGCGGCGGCGCCGGGCTCGAAGTGGCCGCACTCGTGGACGACCTTCGCGAACTCGATGAAGACCTGGGCCTACCGCCAGGACCAGCTGCCGTCCACGCACCCGATCATGGCGGACATCCGCGACCTGGACGACGTGCTGGTCAACTTCGACGGCATCACGTACGCCAAGGGCGCCTCCGTGCTGAAGCAGCTGGTGGCCTACGTCGGCGAGGACGAGTTCTTCCGCGGCGTGCAGGCGTACTTCAAGCGCCACGCGTACGGCAACACGCGACTGTCCGACCTGCTGGGCGCCCTCGAGGAGACCTCCGGCCGTGACCTGAGCACCTGGTCGGGGAAGTGGCTGGAGACGGCCGGCATCAACGTCCTGCGGCCGGAGCTCGAGACGGACGCCGAGGGCGTCATCACCTCCTTCGGCATCCGCCAGGAGGCCCCGGCCCTCCCGGCCGGAGCGAAGGGCGAGCCGACCCTGCGCCCGCACCGCATCGCGGTGGGCCTGTACGACCTCGACGCGGCGAGCGGCAAGCTCGTGCGCGGGGAACGGGTCGAGCTGGACGTGGACGGCGAGCTGACCGCCGTACCGCAGCTGGTGGGCCGGCCGCGCCCGGCGGTGGTGCTGCTCAACGACGACGACCTGTCGTACGCCAAGGTCCGCCTGGACGAGCGGTCGCTGGCCGTCGTGACCGAGCACCTGGGCGACTTCGCGGAGTCACTCCCGCGGGCCCTGTGCTGGGCGTCGGCCTGGGACATGACCCGGGACGCCGAGCTCGCCGCCCGCGACTACCTCAGCCTCGTCCTGTCGGGCATCGGCAAGGAGTCCGACATCGGTGTCGTGCAGTCGCTGCACCGCCAGGTGAAGCTGGCGATCGACCTGTACGCCGCGCCCGCCGCCCGCGAGAGCCTGCTGGCCCGCTGGACCGACGCCACGCTGGCCCACCTGCGGGCCGCCGAGCCGGCCGGTGACCACCAGCTGGCGTGGGCGCGGGCGTTCGCGGCGACGGCCCGCACCCCGGAGCAGCTGGACCTGCTGGAGGGACTGCTGGCCGGCACGCAGACCGTCGAGGGGCTGGCCGTGGACACGGAGCTGCGCTGGGCGTTCGTGCAGCGGCTCGCGGCGGTGGGCCGCTTCGACGAGTCGGAGATCGCGGCGGAGTACGAGCGGGACAGGACGGCGGCCGGCGAGCGGCACGCCGCCACCGCCCGCGCCGCCCGCCCGACCCCGGAGGCCAAGGCGGAGGCGTGGGCCTCGGTCGTCGAGTCGGACAAGCTGCCGAACGCCGTCCAGGAGGCGGTCATCGCCGGCTTCGTGCAGACCGACCAGCGCGAGCTGCTGGCGCCGTACACGGACCGGTACTTCGAGGCACTGAAGGACGTCTGGGAGTCCCGCTCGCACGAGATGGCCCAGCAGATCGCGGTCGGTCTCTACCCGGCGGTCCAGGTCTCCCGCGAGACGCTGGACAAGACGGACGCCTGGCTGGCCACCGCGGAACCGAACGCGGCCCTGCGCCGCCTGGTCTCGGAGTCCCGCGCGGGCGTGGAGCGGGCCCTGCGCGCCCAGTCGGCGGACGCGGCGACCGCGGCGACCGCCGGGTAGCACCCCGCACATCCCGTACGGCCCGAGGGGCGCCCGGTGCAGTACCGGGCGCCCCTCTCGCTGCTCTGCCGGCCTCGGCCGGCCCCGCGGCGTCCCGACGGGTCATCGGCGGTACGACCACCGCCGGGGGCCGGGGCCGGTTCGCCTTGGTCGCCACGGCCTCCGCGGGTGCCTGCGCGACCGGTCGGACCGTCGGCCGGCCGGCCCGCGGGCCGCGTCTGCAGCGTCAGCGGGTCGCCCGCCCGACCTCCGGCAGCGAGCGGCCGGCGGCCGGCGGCTGGCGACAGAAGCGGCAGGCGGCAGGCGGCAGGCGGCAGGATGCCTACCGGCGCAGTGCCGGGGCCGTGCGGTCCGGCACGTCCTCCCGGGCGTCGCGTTCCGTGGGACTGGACGACCCCAACGATGCGGCGGCGGAGGACGCGGGCCGCGCGGTGGCCCTGCGGCTGCGGGGAGCGATCTGCCCGGCCACCGTCGCCCCGAAGGCCAGCGCCATGCCCGCCAACTGCACCGGCGTCAGCGCCTGCCCCATCGCCACCCAGCCGACCACGGCCGCGGTCAACGGGGACAGCGGGCCGAGGAAGGTGACCTGGGTGGCGTTCAGCCGGCCGATGCCGCGGACCCAGAGCCAGTACCCGACCGCCGTGTTCCCCAGGGCCAGGTACAGGTATCCGCCGATCGCCCCGCCGTCCATCGCCGGCGGCGCGCCCTCGACCAGGAAGGCGACCGGTGCGACGAGCAGCCCTCCCGCGGTGAGCTGCCAGCCGGTCAGGGCGAGCGGGCCGACCCCCTCGGGCAGGCCCCAGCGCTTGGTGAGCACGGTGCCGGTGGACATGGACGCCGTGGAGGCGAGCGCCGCGAGCACGCCGACCGGGTCCAGCGCGCCGGTCGCCTTCAGGACCACGAGGCTGACGCCGAGGGCGGCCACCACCCCGGTGAGCACGGTGCGCACGGTCGGCCGCTGCCCCAGCAGCAACGCCGCGAGGCCGACCACGAACAGCGGCCCTACCGAGCCGACCGCCGCGGCCATGCCTCCGGGCAGCCGGTACGCGGAGAGGAACAGCAGCGGGAAGAACGCGCCGATGTTCAGCGCGCCGAGCACCGCCGCCCTCCCCCACCAGGCCCCGCGGGGCAGGACCCGGGCGAGGGCGAGCAGCAGCAGTCCGGCGGGCAGGGCACGCATCAGACCGGTGAACAGGGGGCGGTCGGCCGGGAGGAACTCGGTGGTGACCGCGTAGGTGGTGCCCCAGGAGACGGGGGCGAGCGCGGTCAGGGTGATGAGCGTGGCACGGTTCGCGACAGCCATGGTGGCGCACCCCTTGGAGTAGGTCGGCAGAAGTAGCTTAGCGCCAAGCAACTTAATCGCAAGCTACTTACTGTCGATCCACTTGTCGCCCAGCTACTTTCTTGCGGGTGACGGAACGGCGGCGGATACTCGCCGCATGAGTGCGACGAGTGCACGCTCCGAGCGGCGCAGGGACCCGGTCGACGCGATCATCGAGCAGTGGGCGGTGGTCCGGCCGGACCTGGACACCACCGCCATGGAGGTCTTCGGCCGCGTCTACCGCCTGTCCCGGGCGATGGGCGACCGGATGGAGAAGGCGTACGCCGGATACGGCATCTCCCGCGGCGAGTTCGACGTCCTGGCCACGCTGCGCCGCTCCGGCGAGCCCTACACCCTCTCGCCCCGCCGGCTGTCGGCCACGCTGATGCTCACCACCGGCGGGATGACGGGACGCCTCGACAAGCTGGAACGGGCGGGGCTGCTGCGTCGCTCCCCCGACCCGCACGACCGCCGGGGGCTCCAGGTCACGCTCACGGACCGGGGGCTCGACCTCATCGACGAGGCGGTCGGCGCGGGCCTCGCCGTCCAGGCCGAGGCACTGTCCGCCCTGAGCGAGGAACGGGCCGGGCAGCTGGCCGACCTGCTCCGCGATCTGCTGCTGGCCACCGAGGGGTAGCCGGGCCGCTCACCCCACGTCGGCGGCGAGAGCGCACCGAGGGACAGCGGGGCCGCTCACCCCACGTCGGCGGCGAGAGCGCACCGAGGGACAGCGGGGCCGCTCACCCCACGTGGGCGGCGAGCGCCGCCTCGACGGCGAGCGGCGCGGCGTCGTCCGACGCCCAGGCGACATACCCGTCGGGCCGCACCAGCAGGGTCGTACGGCGCTCCCCCTCCCAGCGCTCCACCGCCAGCCGGTCCTTGCGACCGCCCCCGTCGTCGTAGGGCTCCGGCGTGATCAGCACGAACCGCCTGCCGTTCAGGACCTGGTGCAGCCGTCCTCCGCCGGCCAGCGCCACGTCGGGGACGCGCAGGCCGGTCATGCGGTGCGCGCCGGAGGGGGCGGCGTAGCGGACGCCGATGCCCGTGACCTGGCCGACCGCCCGGCGGCGCACCGGGGCGACGTGCTGGACGACGGTCGCCACGGCCGCGCGCAGCGCCAGCGTCCAGGGGCGCCGGGCCATGGCGAGCCGGACGATGCCGCCGCTGCTGCGCAGCACCGCCCTGCCGACGGGGTGCCGTTCGGCCTGGTAGGTGTCGAGGAGGGAGTCGGGGGCGTGCCCGCCCAGCACCTGGGCGAGCTTCCAGCCGAGGTTGGCCGCGTCCTGCATGCCGGTGTTCATGCCCTGGCCGCCGGCCGGGGTGTGCACGTGCGCGGCGTCGCCGGCGAGGAAGACCCGCCCCACGCGGTAGGCGGGCGCCTGGCGTTCGTCGCTGTGGAAGCGGGACGTCCAGCGGGCGTCGTGCATCCCGAAGTCGCGGCCGAGGGCGAGCCGGGTGATCTCCTTGACCTCCTCCAGGCCCACGGGCCGGTCCTCGGGGATGTCGCGGCCCCGGTGCCAGGCGATGACCCGGTGGTAGCCGTCGCCGAACGGCGCGAGAAAGGCGAAGACGTCCCCGACGGCATTGACGGTGAGCGGCGTCTCGGGCTCCTCGGCGAGCCGCACGTCTGCGAGCACCACGGAGCGGATCACCGACCGCCCTGGAAACGGCAGCCCGACCGCGTTCCGCACGGCGCTGCGCATCCCGTCGGTGCCGACGGCGTACGCGGCCCGCAGTTCCTCCGGCTCCCCCGCGGGGCCGGTGACGCGCACGGTCACGCCGTCCGGGTCCTGCGTCAGGCCGGTCACCTGCGTCTCGTACCGGAAGTCCACCCCTGCTTCCGTGGCCCGTCGCAGCAGGACCTTCTCGACCTCGTACTGCGGGACGAGGAGGACGTGGTGGTAGCGGGAGGGAAGGGTGCTCAGGTCGAGGGAGAGCCGGTCGTACAGGCGCAGCCGGTCCAGCGGGCGGCCGACCGCCTCCAGCTCGTCGGCGAGGCCCCGGGAGTCGAGCTGCTCCAGAGTGCGGGCGTGCAGGACGAAGGCGCGGGAGAGGTTGCTGATCCGGCGCGGTCGCTTCTCGACGAGGGTGACGGGGACACCGGCGGTGGCGAGGTCCCCCGCCAGGAGCAGACCGGTGGGTCCGGCGCCGACGACGATGACGGAGCGGGTGGTGCCGTTCATCCGGGCCTCCTAAGAGTGGCCTACAGCTGTTGGCCAACAAGTGTTGACTTCGCTGACATCACCGTAGGCCGTTCGACCCAAGAGGTCAACAGTTGTTGGCCTACACATGTTGGCCTACACTCGTTGGCATGCCTGACAGCAAGCCGACAGCGCCCGGAGCCGGCCCACCGGCCGCGGCCTCGCCCCCGCCGCGGTCCGCGGCGCGGTCCGCGCCGCGCCCGCCGTCCTCGTCGGTGCGCCGCTCCGACGCCACCCGTGCCGCCATCCTCGACGCCGCGCGCGAGCGGTTCGCCGCCGACGGGTACGAGCGGGCGACCATCCGCGCCATCGCCAGGGACGCGGGGATCGACCCCTCGATGGTGATGCGCTACTACGGCAACAAGGAGGGCCTGTTCGCCGCGGCCGTCGCCGTCGATCTCCAGCTGCCCGACCTGGCCGGGCTGCCCCGGCAGGAGGCCGGCCGGGCCCTGGCGCGGCACTTCCTCGCCCTGTGGGAGGACAACGAGGTGCTCACCGCCCTGCTCCGGGTCGCCGCCACCAGCCGGGCCGGTGCCGAGCGGACGCAGGGCATCTTCCGGGACCAGATCCTCCCCGTCGTCGAGCGGGTCTGCCCCGACCCCGAGCAGGTCCCGGTGCGGGCCGCGCTCGTCACCTCCCAGCTGCTCGGGCTGGCGCTCACCCGGTACGTCCTGCGCCTGCCGCCCGCGGTCGACCTGGCCCGGGAGGAGATCGTGGCGTGGCTGGGGCCGACGCTCCAGCGCTATCTGACGGCACCGCATCCGGGCGTCTGAGCGTCGGGCCCTTCGGCCGGGACCGGCCCGGGCAGCACAGAGGGCGCCGTCCCCGGCGCACGCACGCGGCACGTGTGCCTGCGTACGGCGGGGGACGGCGCCCTCGGAAAACCGGGCGACCCGGGCGACCGCGCTCGCGGGAGCGGGTTCAGGCCTTGGAGTCGGCCTTGACGCGGATGTTGGAGCTGGTCGTGTCCTTCCGCTTGTGCGACTTGTCGCCGATCATCACCAGGCCGGCGATGACCACGAACAGCGCGATCGGAGCCACGACATAGAGGCCCAGGGTCTCGATGACGCTCAGGCCCGTGCCGGGGTCGTCACCGTCGTCGCGGTTGAGCGCGAGCGCGGGGGACGTCATGAGCAGCATCATCAGCGTCGTACCGGCTGCCAGGGCGCCGGCGCGCAGGGCGTTCTTCTTGTCCACGGTGCCCAAGGTAGCGAACGCCGGTGGCGAGCGCGCGGCCGGGGTGGCGTACACGGCCCCGCGCCGCCGCGGCCGTCACGGGCCGCCGCCCCGGAGTCGGCCCCCGCTGCCGGCCCGGACGGCCCGGCACCTCGGTCGCGGACGGGCGGGGCGTGCCGCCGGCGGGGTCGGGGCAGGGATGCCGCCGGGGTCCCCAAGCAGGCCCGGTCGTCGGAGGTGCCACGCAGGCGTCGCCACCAGCATTCCCACACAGGCCCCGGTCGCCGGACTGCCACGCAGGCCCGCCACCGGGGTTGCCGCGCAGGCCGCCACCGCCGTTCCCGCGCACACCCGCCACCGGCGGCCCTAGACGGCACCGCCACCGGAGTCCCCGCGCAGGACTCCGAGCAGCGCACGCAGTCTCGGTGACGCCGCCAGGTCCTCCAGCGTCACCGGCCGTCCCCGCGCGTCGGCGATCGGCAGGCGCCAGTTCGGGTACTGGTCCCAGGTGCCGGGGAGGTTCTGCGGGCGCCGGTCGCCGACGCCGTCGGGGAGCCAGACGCCGATCATGCGGGCCGGGGTGCGCAGCAGATAGCGGTGGACGGCCTGGATCTCGGCCTCTTCCGACGACGCGTCGGTGCCGCCGCCCGTGCCCTCCAGCAGGCCGAGCCGGGACAGCAGCTCCAGCCACTCCCCGGTGTCGGCGGCGGCCTCCGCGCGCTCCTCGGGCAGGGGGCGGGTGAGCAGCCCGAGCCTGTCGCGGAGGTCGACGTGTTCGCCGGTGAGGCGGGACGCGGTGGGCGGCAGGTCGTGGGTGGTGGCGGTGGCGAGGCAGTCGGCGCGCCATTCCTCCGGCGGCAGCGGCCTGCCGTCGCCCGCCCAGTCCCGCTCGAACCACAGCACGGAGGTGCCGTGGACGCCACGGGCGCGCAGCGTCTCGCGCACCCCGGGCTCGACGGTGCCCAGGTCCTCGCCGATCACCAGCGCACCGGCCCGGGAGGCCTCCAGCACGAGCACGGCGAGCATGGCCTCGGCGTCGTAGCGGACGTAGGTGCCCTCGGTGGGCGGATGGCCCTGGGGGACCCACCACAGCCGGAACAGTCCCATCACGTGGTCGATGCGCAGGGCGCCGGTGTACCGGAAGAGGGCCTTGAGCAGGGCACGGAAGGGCTCGTAGCCGGAGGCGGCGAGCCGGTCGGGGCGCCAGGGCGGCAGGCCCCAGTCCTGGCCGCGCGCGTTGAAGGCGTCCGGTGGGGCGCCGATCGACATCCCGGCGGCGAAGTGGTCCTGCTGGGCCCAGGCGTCGGCGCCGCCCGGGTGGACCCCGACGGCGAGGTCGTGGACGATCCCCACCGGCATCCCGGCCTCCCGCGCGGTGCGCTGGGCGGCGGTGAGCTGGGCGTCGGTGAGCCAGGCGAGGCGGGAGTGGAAGTCGACGCGGTCCAGCAGCTCGCGGCGGGCGTGGGCGGTCTCGGTGGAGCGCGGGTCGCGCAGTCCGGCGGGCCAGCGGTGCCAGTCGGAGCCGTGCACCTCGGCGAGCGCGCACCAGGTGGCGTGGTCCTCCAGGGCCTGGCCCTGTTCGGCGAGGAAGTCGCAGTAGGCGGCGTGCCGGCCGGGCCCGAGCGGCACGTCCCGCATCAGTTCCAGCGCCTCCCGCTTGGCCTCCCACACCGCGTCCCGGTCGATCAGCCCGCCCTTGTCCAGCACGGCCTCGCGCAGCCGTGCGGCCCGCTCCCGCAGGGCCCGCACGCGGGCGTGGTCGTCGACGTACGCGAACTCGGGGACGTCCTCGACGCGCAGGTGGACGGGGTCGGGGAAGCGGCGGGAGGAGGGGCGGTAGGGGGAGGGGTCGGTGGGGGTGCCGGGGACGGCCGCGTGCAGGGGGTTGACCTGCACGAATCCGGCACCGAGGGAGCGCCCGGCCCAGTCGGCGAGTTCACGCAGGTCACCGAGGTCGCCCATGCCCCAGGAGGTGCGGGACAGCAGCGAGTAGAGCTGCACCAGGAGGCCGTAGGCGCGTCCGGGGGCCGCGGGCAGCCGGGGCGGGGCGACGATCAGGTGGGCCCGCGCGGTGCGGCCGTCCGGGGCGGTGGCGGTGACGTCGTGCACGCCGGGCGGGAGGTGGTCGGCCGAGGCGCGGGTCTCGCCCTGCTCGGTGCGGACGCGCAGCCGGGTGCCGTCGGGGAGCGCGGCGAGCGCGGCCGGTGGGTCGGTGCCCCAGGAGACCACGGTGGGCGGCAGCAGGCGCTCGCCCAGTTCCCGCTCGCGGGCGGTGAGCGCGTCACGGACGGCCTGCGGGGTGCCGGCGTCCACACCGAGGGCGGCGAGGGCGAGGGTGACGGCGGTGGCCGAGGCGGCGACCGTCCGGTCCGGGGAGGGGCTGTAGGAGGTGGCCACGCCGTACAGGGCGGCGAGCCGTGACAGGTCCTCGGAAGGGGGCTCGGCCGGCCCTGGCGCGCTCACTTAGTGCTCCGGGCGGTACTGGGCCGGGAAGGCGTCGAGGCCGGGAGGGACCGTAAGACCGGAGGGGTCGCCGTCCGTCGGACCGGAGGGTCCGGCGGCGACGAGGCCGGAGGGGTCGGTGTCCAGGAGGCCAGAGGGGTCGGTGTCCAGGAGGCCGGACGGGTCCGTGAGACCGGAGGCGTCGGCGAAGGCGTCGGATTCGCTGGTCAGCGCGGCGTCGGCGAGCGGGGGCTCGCTCGTGAGGGGTTCGGTGTCGGGCAGCGGGGGCTCGCTGGTGAGCGGGATCTCGGCGCACGTCCCTTCCGCGCCGAAGGCGCACAGGTGGGTGCCGGTGTCGGCGGACGGGTCCGCCGCGGGTTTGGACAGGGCGGGGGACGGGACGTATGCCGGTGCAGCCACGGGTGGCCTCCTCGTCGAACATCGCTTGGGGTTGTCGCAGCCCTACCCAGCGAGCGCGAAGCCAGACGCACGAAGACGGACAACGTGCTCCTGTTCACATTCTCTTCCCGTTCCTCGGCGCCCGGTAGGACAAACTCGGCACAACGGCCACTGTCATTGACACGTTCACCGCAGAAATGGTGGGCTCGACACCACTCGACAACGTCTCCGCAACGAATCGGACACGGTAGGGCATGAGGAGGGGCCTGTGCAGCCGCGCCGCGGGAAGAGGGCGGCCGTCCTCGCGTTCGCCGTCGTCGCCGGAACCCTGGGCTCGATGCCCGCCGCCGTCGCGGCGCCACCGGACCCCGGTACGACCACGTCACCCGGACCCGGTACGACCACGTCACCCGCCCCGGGGACGACCGCCGCACCCGCTCCGGGGGCGGTCGAGGAGGCGGGCCCGTCGCTCTGGCCGCGTCCCCAGTCCCTGCGCGCGGGCGGCGCCCCGGTGGCGGTGACCGAAGAGGTCGCGCTGATCACGGACGCCACGGTCGACCGGTACACGCTCGACGCCCTGCGCACACTGCTGCGGGAGGCCGGGGCGCGCCGGTTCACCGCCCCCGGCGCACCGAAGCCCAGGGGGGCGCTCGAAGTGCGCCTGGGGGCGGAACCACCCACCGACGACCCCCAGCGCGCCCTCCCCGCCGGCGGCTACACGCTGACCACCGGCCGGGGCGCGGTCTCCCTGACCGGCGCCGGCGAGGACGGTCTGTTCCACGCCGTGCAGACGCTGCGCCGGCTGCTGCGCGCCGACGGAACCTTCGCCGCGGCGGCGGTGCGGGACTGGCCGGGCACCGCCGTGCGGGGCGTCACCGAGGGTTTCTACGGCACGCCGTGGACGCACCGGCAACGGCTGGAGCACCTGGACTTCATGGGCCGCACCAAGCAGAACCGGTACCTGTACGCGCCCGGCGACGACCTCTACCGTCAGGCACGCTGGCGCGAGCCGTACCCGGCCGGGCGGCAGGCGGAGTTCCGGGAGCTGGCGGAGCGGGCCCGGCGCAACCACGTCACGCTCGGCTGGGCGGTGGCCCCCGGCCAGGCGATGTGCTTCTCCTCGGACGACGACCTGCGGGCACTGGTCCGCAAGCTCGACGCGATGCGGGCGCTGGGCTTCGACGCCTTCCAGCTCCAGTTCCAGGACGTCAGCTACAGCGAGTGGCACTGCGGGGCGGACGCCGAGCGCTTCGGCTCGGGCCCGGAGGCGGCCGCCCGCGCCCAGGCGCACGTGGCGAACGCCGTGGCGCGTCACCTGACGGCGCGTCCCCCCGGGGCGCCCGCCCTGTCTTTGATGCCCACGGAGTTCTACGAGGACGGCTCGACGCCGTACCGGCGGGCCCTGGCCGAGGCGCTGGACGCGGGCGTCGAGGTGGCGTGGACGGGGGTCGGGGTGGTCCCGCGCACCATCACGGGGAGCGAAGTGGCCCGAGCGCGCGAGGTGTTCGGACACCCACTCGTGACGATGGACAACTACCCGGTCAACGACTACGCCCCCGGCCGGATCTTCCTCGGCCCCTATCAGGGCCGCGAACCGGCGGTCGCCGCCGGTTCGGCCGCACTGCTCGCCAACGCGATGGAGCAGCCGGAGGCCTCCCGCATCCCGCTGTTCACCGCCGCGGACTTCGCCTGGAACCCGCGGAACTACCACCCGGAGGAGTCCTGGCGGGCCGCGATCGCCGACCTCGCCGGCGGTGACGCCCGGCGCGAGGAGGCGCTGGCGGCGCTCGCGGGGAACGACGCGTCGTCGGTGCTCGGCGGCGAGGAGTCGGCGTATCTGCGCCCCCTGCTGGAGGAGTTCTGGCGGGCCCGGACGGCCGCGCGGGGCACGGGCGGGACGGCTGCGGCCACCCGGCTGCGCGACGCCTTCGCGGTTCTGCGGGACCTGCCGGGCCGCCTGTCCGGCACACCGCTCGCCGTCGAGGTCGCCCCCTGGGCCGCGCAACTGGCCCGCTACGGCGGCGCCGGCACGACCGCGCTGGACATGCTGCGCGCCCAGCAGGCCGGGGACGCGGGCGCCGCCTGGACGGCGTACCGCAGGCTCGGTGAGCAGCGGGCGCGGCTGAAGCCGTCCCGGGTGACGGTCGGCGAGGGCGTGCTGGACCCGTTCCTGAGCCGCGCGCAGAAGGCGTACGAGGCGTGGGCGGGCGTCGACCGCGAGCCCCCCGCGGCCCCCGGCGCGGCGACGGACGACCCCACGCTCCGTCTGCCGCGCCCCCGTGCCCTCACCGCCGTGACGGTCCTGACCGACCCCGCCACCCGGGGCACCGTCGAGGCGCACGTCCCCGGCAGGGGCTGGCAGGCCCTGGGCCCCCTGTCGTCCACGGGGGCGACGGAACTGGCCGTACCCGGAGCACCGCCCGCGCCGGAAGCCCCCGGCGCCGGTGACCGGAAGGCCGGCGGGCGGGGCGGGGCAGCCGATGGCAGGCGCCCGGAGGCCGGACCCGCCCTCGGCCCGGTCGACGCCCTGCGCGTCACCGGCACGGACGACCCCGCCCGGGTCCGCCATCTCGTCCCCTGGTTCGCGGACTCCCCCGCCACCTCGCTCGAGCTGCCGGACGGCGACCGCGCGGACGCCGACATCGGCGGGACCCGGCGGCTCACGCTCACCCTCGGGTCGCAGCGCCCCGCGGAGCTGCGCGGCCGGGTGACCGCCGAGGCGCCGAAGGGCGTCCGGGTCCGGGTGCCGAAGGACCCGGTGACGGTCCCGCGCGGTACGCCGGTGGAGGTGCCGGTCGAGGTGAGCGTGGCGCCGGGGACGCCGTCACGGCCGTACGAGGTCCGGCTCGGCTTCGGCGGGACGACCCGCACGCTCACGGTGTACGCCGTGCCCCGCACCGCCGGACCCGACCTGGCCCGCACCGGCCGGGCGAGCTCCTCGGCCGACGAGACCCCGGACTTCCCCGCGTCGGCCGCCGGCGACGGCGACCCCACGACCCGCTGGTCGTCCCCGGCCGAGGACGACGCCTGGTGGCAGGTGGAGCTGGAGCGCCCGGTGCGGCTGGGCCGCGTCGCCCTGCACTGGCAGGACGCCCACCCGTCGGCGTACCGCGTCGAGGTCTCGGCGGACGGCCGCGACTGGCGCACCGCGGCGACGGTGCGCGGCGCCCGCGGCGGCCGGGAGACGCTGCGGATGGACGAACCCGGCGTCCGCCACGTCCGCGTCCAGGGCGAGAAGCGGGCGACGCGCTTCGGCTACTCGCTGTGGTCGGTGGAGGCGTACGCGGTCGCGGAGTGAGCCATCGCGTGCCCGTGTAAACGCGTGAGGCGTGCACCCGGGCCCGCGTGCGTCCATGAGCGTATGGAACGACCTCTTTGGTGATCGCTATTCACTCAGTACATGTACGTGGTGCATAATGCGGCATGAGCATCCGTCACATCCTGCTGGGTCTGCTCGCGTCGGGACCGAGCCACGGCTACGACCTGAAGCGACGCCACGACGAGCGCTTCCCGCAGGCCCGCCCGCTGGCCTACGGGCAGGTGTACACGACGTTGCAGCGCCTGGTGCGGGACGGTCTCGCCGAGATCGACGGCACGGACTCGGACGGCGGCCCGGAGCGGACGACGTACCGCTCGACGGACGAGGGGACAGGTGAACTGTCCCGCTGGGCCGGGGAGACCGCCCCGCCCGCACCGTTCGTGACGAACGAGATCTTCGCCAAGGTCGTCGTGTCGATCCTTTCCGGGGGCGACCCGGCCGCCTACCTGCGGGCCCAGCGCGCCGCCCACATGGAGCGGATGCGCGAGCTCACCGCGGTCAAGACCGCGAAGGGCGCCGACCTGGCAACCGTGCTCTCGGCGGACTACGCCCTCAACCACCTCGACGCCGACCTCCGCTGGATGCACACCACGGCGGCCCGGCTCACCACCCTGACCGCGGAGGTCGACACAGCATGAACAAGGCAGCCCCCGGGGAACCGCTCCTCGTGGCCCGTGATCTGGTCAAGACGCACGGCAGGACACCCGCCCTGCGCGGCGCGTCGCTCGACCTGCTGACCGGCGAGGTGCTCGCGGTGACCGGCGCCAGCGGCAGTGGCAAGTCGACGCTGCTGCACTGCCTGGCGGGCATCGTCCGCCCGGACAGGGGTTCCGTCACGTACCGCGGGCAGCGGCTCGACCAGCTGCCGGAGAAGCGGCTGAGCATGCTGCGCCGCACCGACTTCGGTGTGGTCTTCCAGTTCGGTCAGCTCATCCCGGAGCTGACGGCACTGGACAACGTCGCGCTGCCGCTGCTGCTGGCCGGTGCGTCCCGGTCCCGGGCGCACGAGCGGGCCGGGGAGTGGCTGGAGCGGTTCGGGGTGCGGGGCCAGGAGGGGCTGCGCCCCGGCGAGATGAGCGGTGGCCAGGCCCAGCGGACCGCCCTGGCCCGGGCCCTGGTGACAGGCCCGAAGGTGGTGTTCGCGGACGAGCCGACGGGCGCACTGGACTCCCTGGCGGCCGAGCAGGCGATGACGGCCCTGGCGCACACGGCCCGCGAGTCGGGCACTGCCGTTCTGCTGATCACGCACGACGCCCAGACGGCGGCCTACGCGGACCGTGAGGTGTCGTTGCGCGACGGCACCGTCGTGGCCGAGGACGCGACGGTCGTGGAGGTGACGCGGTGACGGCGGACCTGAGGCTGGCCTGGCACCTGGTGCGCGGATCCGACCGCCACGAGTGGTGGCGGATCGCGCTCACCGGCGTCGGCGCGCTCCTGGCGAGCGCACTGGCCCTGGCGGCGGTCGTGCTCGGGTCGCTGCGCGGGCACCACGCGATCCCGGTCGCCGACGGCCTGCTGAACAGTCCCGGCGAGCGGGCGGGCACGGTCGCCGCGCTGCTGCTCCTGCTGATCCCCGTGCTCGGCTTCGTCGGCCAGGGCGCCCGTCTCGGCGCGGTGCACCGGGACCGGCGGCTCGCCGGGCTGCGGCTGGCCGGCGCCACGCCCTGGCAGGTGCGGCGGATCGCCGCGGCCGAGACCGGGCTGACCTGTCTTGCCGGGTCGGCGGTCGCCACCCTGTCCTGCCTCCTGCTGGTGGTCCGTTTGTGGGACCACCCGTCGACGTGGGCCTGGGCGGGGATCGCCGCGGTGGCGGTGGCGGTGCCGGTGGCCGGCGCGCTGGTCGGCGCGCTGACGCTGCGCCGGGTGGTCGCCTCGCCGCTGGGCACGGTGCGCCGAACACGGCCGAGGAGCCGCCCCGGGCTGCTGTTCCTCGGTGCGGTGGCGCTGTTCCTGGGCGCGCTGTTCGCCTCGTACCTCAGTCTGGACCGCCGCCCCGGCACCGTGCCCACGGGGCCCGTGCTGGTCGTCTCGGTCCTCGCGCTGACCGGGGCGGGCGCACTGTGGCTGGTCGGCACGACCTCCCGGCTGACGGGCCGGCTGCTGGCCGCCCGCACCGGCGACCCGGCCGTCCTCATCGCGGCGGAACGGCTGCGTGACGACCCGTGGGCGGCGGCCCGCACCCACACGGCCGTGCTACTGGTGACGGTCGTGGGCACCGGCTTCGTCGGCATCCGGCACGTCATGCTCCAGGTGCTGGACTCCGGCAAGCACCTGGCGGAGGACCGGTCCTTCTACACCACCGGGCTCGACCTGACCGCCGCGGCCATCGGCGCCGCCTTCCTGATCACCCTGTCGGGGCTGGCCGTGGGCACCGCCGAGTCGCTGGTCACCCGCCGCCGCACGCTCGCCGCACAGGTCGCCGCCGGGGTGCCGCGGGCGGTGCTCGGCCGGGCGCTGCTGCTCGAGACCGCCCTGCCGCTGGCGCCGTCCGTCCTGGTCGCGGGCGTCGGCGGGGCAGCGATCGGCACGGGCTACGCCTCGCTCGCCGAGGGCGGCGGCTGGTCGGTGCCGTGGGCGGCGCTGCTGGTGCCGGTGGCCGTGTACGGGGTCTGTCTGCTGGCCACCGCCACCGCGCTGCCCCTGCTCGGCCGCGCGGTCCGCCCGGCGGAGCTGCGGTACGTCTGAGGCGGCCTCCCCGGGGGAACGGGGGTTCCCCGGGGACGGTCGCCCGGTCGTCCGCCCATACGAAGGCCCGGATCGTCGTCAGGCGGAAATGCCGTCGATCCGGGCCAGGGCGTCGTCCGCGCCGTACGGCTGCAAGTACGGCAGCCAGCGCGGGTCCCTATGGCCGGTGCCGATGATGCGCCAGGCCAGGCCGGTGGGCGGGGCGGGTTTGTGGCGCAGGCGCCAGCCCAGCTCGAACAGGTGACGGTCGGCCTTCACGTGGTTGCAGCGGCGGCACGAGGCCACCACGTTGTCCCAGACGTGCTTGCCCCCGCGGCTGCGCGGGACGACGTGGTCGACGCTGGTTGCGACGCCACCGCAGTACATGCACCGGCCCCCGTCGCGGGCGAACAGCGCCCGGCGGGTCAGAGGTACGGGCCCCCGGTAGGGAACCCGCACGAATCGCTTGAGCCGGACCACGCTGGGTGCGGGGACTGTGACGGTCGCGCTGTGCAGATAGGCGCCGGACTCCTCGAGGCATACGGCCTTGTTCTCGAGGACGAGGACGAGCGCGCGGCGGAGCGGTACGACGCCGAGCGGCTCGTACGACGCGTTGAGGACCAGGACATGCGGCACGGATGCCTCCTTGTACGCCGGCGGCGCGTGGCTCGCGCCGGGACGATTTCGTAGTCAGTCTCCCCTCATGCCTGGTGGAAGCGCCACCATGTGCCGGTAACGGGCTGGGAGTGTTTTCGACCACATCCAGAAGCATCCCCAGGATCATGGCCTGTTCAAGCCCGGGTGAGGGCCGTCTCTTCTTCACACATCCGGCCGATCCCCCCACAATGCCCCGTTAGTGTGGTGGTTCTGCCCGCGCCGGTGACCTTTCCGTGACCTGTCCGACCCGACCGCCGCACGGGGCAGACGTGCACCTGGAGGTACCTCTCGTGTCCTTGTCCGCCGTCTCACTGGCCGACGGCCCCTCACCGACACCCTCGCAGTCCCAGACACCGGTGGTCCCCTCGCTCCAGGACGCCCAGGAGACGGCCACCGACGCGGCCGGCTGGGTGGAGCAGAACTGGTCGACGTGGCTCGCGATCGGCCTCAGGGTCCTGCTGATCGTGGTGATCGCGGCGGTGCTGAGAGTGGTGCTGCGGCGGGCGATCACCAAGCTGATCGACCGCATGTCCCGCACCGGCCAGGCCGTGGACGGCTCCTCGCTCGGCGGTCTGCTGGTCAACGCCGAGCGGCGGCGCCAGCGGTCCCAGGCGATCGGCTCGGTGCTGCGCTCGGTGGCCTCGTTCCTGATCCTGGGCACGGCCGCGCTGATGGTGCTGGGCACCTTCCAGATCAATCTGGCGCCGCTGCTGGCCTCGGCCGGTGTCGCCGGTGTGGCGATCGGTTTCGGCGCGCGCAACCTGGTGACGGACTTCCTCTCCGGGGTCTTCATGATCCTGGAGGACCAGTACGGCGTCGGCGACACCATCGACGCGGGCGTCGCCTCCGGCGAGGTGATCGAGGTCGGCCTGCGCGTGACCAAGCTGCGCGGTGACAACGGCGAGATCTGGTACGTGCGCAACGGCGAGGTCAAGCGCATCGGCAACCTCTCCCAGGGCTGGGCGACGGCCAACGTGGACGTCACCGTCCGCGCGGAGGAGGACCTGGACCGGGTGAAGGCCACGCTCGTCGAGGTCGCCGAGAAGACGGGCAAGGAGGAGCCCTGGAACGAGCTCCTGTGGAGCCCGATCGAGGTGCTGGGCCTTGATTCGGTGCTGCTGGACTCGATGGTGGTCCGCGTCTCGGCGAAGACCATGCCCGGCAAGTCCCTCACCGTGGAGCGCGAACTGCGCTGGCGCATCAAGCGCGCCTTCGACGCGGCCGACATCCGCATCGTGGGCGGCGCCACGGCCACGGAGGACGTGGAGGCCGCCCCGGACCCCACGGCGGGCGTCGCGCCCCCCTCGGCCTACGCGAGCACGGGCTCCCCGCAGTCGATGGCCGCGTCCCCGCTGACCCCGCCGAGCACCACGAAGTAGCCGGCGCCGCCGACGGCCGGCGCAAGAGGGCGGCAACCGGAAACCCCGGGTGCCGCCCTCTCGCCGGTTGGGTGCGCCCTCTCGCCCGTTGGGTGCGCCCTCTCGCCGGTTGGGTGCGCCCTCTCGCCCGTTCCCCCCTCGCGCGGCGTCCCGCCCCGTCCGGGGCCTGCGCACCGGGCCCTCACCTCCACCCGACCCGCGTCGGCGCCGGCGCCACCGGCACGGGAGCGCCGACCCCCACCGAGTCCGCACCGGGGAACCGAACAGATACTCCCCGCGTGTTCCTGAGGGGGTAGCGCTCAGGGGGTAGTGCTGCAATCGCATCAAGATCGCGCCAAGCCCGGTGCGAAGGTCGCCCCCGGCAGCGATACTTGCCGCGACGGATGACCATGGGGGAGGTCAGCAGTGACACACACGCCGGGCAGCCTGGCAGCACCACCGGACCCCACGCCGTCCACCCCGCCCTCCCCCCGCCGCACCGCCTTCGCCGAGGGCGTCGACCGCCTCCGCGCCGCCGCCACCACGGAACCCGGCCGTCTGCGCATCATCGGCGCCGTCCTCGCCCTCCTCGTCGTCGCCTTCGGCGCCGTCACCGCCTGGCAGATGACCGACCGGGCCGCGGCCGCCGACGACGTCCTCACCAGCAGCCAGCCCCTCAGCTCGGACGCCGCCGACATCTACCGCTCCCTCGCGGACGCCAACACGGCCGCCTCCAGCGGCTTCCTGGCCGGCGGCCACGAGTCCGCCGCGACCCGCGAGCGCTACGAGAAGGACATCCGCACCGCGGCCGCCAAACTCGTCAACGCCGCCGCCAACTCCGACCCGGGCTCCCCCTCCGCGGCGACGATCACGAAGCTCAACCGCCTGCTCCCCGAGTACAAGGGCCTGGTGGAGCGCGCCCGCACCTACAACCGCCAGGGCTTCCCCGTCGGCGGCGCCTATCTGCGGTACGCGAACGAGAAGATGCAGAACGAGATGCTCCCGGCGGCGGAGGACCTCTACGCCAAGGAGAAGCAGCGCCTCCAGTCGGACTACGCGGACGCGACGCCGTACCCCTGGGCCGCCCTCGCCCTCGGCGTCGTGGCACTGGCCGCCCTCGCCTGGGCCCAGCGCCGCACCTACCTGCGCACCCACCGGGTGCTGAACCACGGCCTCGTCGCGGCGACGGCGGCGGCCACGGTCGTCCTGCTGTGGCTGGTCGTCGGCCACAGCGTCGCCCGCGCCGGCCTCGACGAGTCCCGCGACCAGGGCGTCCGCTCACTGAACGTCCTGCACGACGCCCGTATCGCCTCGCTGAGGGCGCGCGGCAACGAGAACCTGACGCTCGTGGCGCGCGGCGCGGAGACGAAGAAGGTCGGCGAGGACACCTTCGACGCCTACGACCACGCCTTCGAGCGGGACATAAGCACCCTCGGCCAGGGCCTGGAACGGGCCCGCGAGCTGGCCGACGACGACTCCGGCGCGAAGCCGGTCACCGCGGCGGTGGCCAACATGACGGAGTGGAAGAAGCGCCACGGGGCCGCCCGTGAGCAGGACGAGAACGGCAACTACCAGCAGGCGCTGGACATGGTGATCGGCGCGAAGGGCGCCACCGGCGAGTGCTTCGACAGCGTCGACAAGAACCTGGCGGACGCGCTGACCCACGAGCAGGCGGAGTTCAGGGCGGCAGCCGGTGACGGCCGGGACGCGCTGACCGGCCTGCCGGTGGGCGCGGCCGTCCTGGCGGTCCTGGGTGCGGCCGGCGCGCTGCTGGGCATCGGCCGCAGGCTGTCGGAGTACCGGTGAGAGGGGGCGTGGGGATGTTCGCGCGACGCGTGCGGGCCGGTCTGAGGGGCTGGGGCGGAGTGGGCGCGATGGCGGCCGCCTGCGCCGTGGCCCTGCTCTTCGCACTGCTGCTGCCGTGCACCGGCTCCCCGGGGGGCGCCGCCGGGGCCGCGGACACCGTCGGGCACGGCGTGACCGGGGCCGCGCAGGCGAGGGCGGAGGAGGACTGCACCGAGCCGGAGAAGCAGACGCTGTCCCCGTCCGGCGCGGACGGCCCCACGATCGAGGCGATCAAGAACCGCCGGGGCGAGAAGCGCAAGCTGGTCGTGGGCGTGGACCAGAACAGCTACCGCTGGGGCTACCGGAACCCGAACAGCGGTGACAGCGGGGAGCTGGAGGGCTTCGACATCGACCTGGTGCACCGCATAGCCGAGGACATACTCGGCGACCCGGACGCAGTGCAGTTCAAGGCGATCCCGACGGACCAGCGCATCCCGGCGATCCAGGACGGCCGGGTCGACATGGTGGTCCGCACCATGACGATCAACTGCACCCGCCTCGCCGACGTGGCGTTCTCCGCCCCGTACTTCAAGACGGGCCAGCAGGTCCTGGCGCCCAGGTCGTCCTCGATCAAGGGCTACGACGGGACGCTCGCGGAGCAGGAGATCTGCACGGCGGCGGGTTCGACGGCGTACGCGAAGCTGGAGGAGGACCGGAAGGCGGGCAGGCTGCCGGCGTCCGCCGACATCCGCACCACCGTTCCCAACCAGCTGGACTGCCTGGTGCGGCTGCAACTCGGCGAGGTGGACGCCGTGGTCACCGACGGCGCGCTCGCGGCGAGCCAGGCGGCACAGGATCCGACGGTCCAGCTCAAGGGCGACGCCTTCACGACCGAGTACTACGGCGTGGCGATGAAGAAGGACGCGGACGATCTGGTACGCCGGGTCAACCGGATTCTCGTGGACTTCCGCCAGGACGACACCAACGGCTGGCAGGCGTCGTACGAGAGGTGGTTGTCGGCGACGCTGGGCGGGGATTCATCGAAGTCGGAGCCCCCTGCTCCGGAATACCTGCGCGAGAACTGACGCAGCACCCGGCCGGGAAGCACGACGAACGACGGACGACCAACGACGAACGGCCAAGGACGGACGACTCCAGACCCCCACCACAACCACCACAACCACCACAACTCCACCCGCAGAAGACAATGACCCGCAGCGAGAGGTGATCGATGGGCGACACGGACCCCACCGGGCCGGTGATGGACCGGGACGAGGTGGACCGTGCGCTGGCGCGGCTCGGCGCAGAGCACGAGGCGATCGAGACCTCGCTCCTCGCCCTCCAGGACCACGCGGGCAGAAGGCTTCTGGAGGGCGCCGGGCTGACCGGCCTCACCGAGGAACGCTGGGCGGCGACCGAGGCGTCGATCACGCTGCTGTGGTCGCACTTCGACGCCTACAGCGGCGCGCTGCGCACCGCCCGCGAGATCCGGGCCCGCCGCCGCTGGTCCAGCCGTGAGGACCTGGTGGAGCTGACGGAACTGCTGCGCGGCGAGTGCGTCACCGTCGCCGGCGTCGGCGGCCGGCTCAGCGAGCGCTACTCCCTGGCCACCCTTGTCGACCGCATGAACGAACTGTACGCGTCCTCGCTGGACATGGTCGTCGCCGCCGACGCGGTGTGGTCGGCGCTGCCCGCCCGCATCGATTTACTGGCCGCCGAGCTCCAACGCACCCGCAGGCTCGCGCACTCCGTCGGCGTACGGCCCGGCGAGCATCCGGCGGGCGACGACCTGGAACGGATCACGCGCACCCTGACCAGGCTGCGCGAGCAGGTGGTGTCGGACCCGCTGGCGTTCTGGAAGCCGGCGGAGGGCAGTTCGGCGCCGGGCGGGGGCAAGCCGGACACCACGGTGTACGACCGGGAGGCCCGCGCGCTGGAGGACGTGCGCCGGGAGATCGACGCGGTATTGACGGTCCGTCAGGACGCGGAGAAGCGCATCGTCAGGCTGCGGGACGTACTGTCGCGCGCCGACCGCACCCTGGCGGAGGCCCGCACCGCCCGCGGCGAGGTGCTGGCGAAGATCGCGGCGACCGAGGTGCCCGTGGTCAGCGGACCGCCGACCGTGCTCCAGGAGCAGCTGGCGACGGCCGCGGAGTACCGCAGGCACGCCCAGTGGCACCGGCTGTCCCCGCTGCTGGAGTCGTTGGAGCAGAAGGCGGAGGACGAACTGCTGCGCGCCCGGGAGTCGTTGACCGCGGTCACCGCTCCACTGGCGGTGCGCGCGGAACTGCGCGGCCGGCTCGACGCGTACAAGGCGAAGGTCGCCCGGCACGGCCTCGCGGAGGACCCGGTGCTGGTCGAGCGGTACGAGAAGGCGCGCCGCATGCTGTGGAGCGCGCCCTGCGATCTTCGCGCCGCCGAGCAGGCCGTGCTGCGCTATCAGCAGGCGGCGGCCGACGTGCTCGGCACCGCCCCGCGGGTGCCGGGCCGAGGCGGACCGGCCCAAGGCCCCCACGGCGTGCCCGGTCGGGGCGTGCCCGAGGACCGAAGGGGGCCCGGCGCATGAGCGACAAGGGGGAGGCGACGTCATGAGCCAGCCGGACATCCGGAACCAGGGGCCGACGCAGGGACAGGAGCAGGAGCAGGGCTCCGCACCGCAGCGCCCCCCGGGCACCTGCCAACGGCCCGGCTGCGGCGGGACCTACGAGGACGTCGGCGGCGGCGAGCTGTACTGCGACACCTGCGGCCTCGCGCCCGTCGTGTCGGCGACCGGCATGGTCCCCTCGTCCCCGACCGGCATCACCGGCGGCGGCAAGGGCTCGTCGGGCAGCGGCAGCCGCAGCTCCCGTTCCGGCAGCCGCAGTACCCGCACGTCGTCGCAGTCGTCGAAGTCCCGTCGCTCGGTGTCGGGGCGGCTCTCGCGCTCGCTGTCGGGCCGCAGCACGGGCCGCTCGGTGTCGGTGCGCAGCTCCGGCTCGGCCGCCGGCTCCTCCACCCGGGGCCGGCTGGGCGCGGGGCTGGTCCAGGTGCCCCCGATCCCGCGGCCGGACCCGCGCCGGATGGTGCTGGACAACCCCGAGGTGCCCGAGAGGAAGCGATTCTGCTCGCGCTCGGACTGCGGGGCGCCGGTCGGCCGGGCCCGCGGCGGCCGGGCGGGGCGCACGGAGGGCTTCTGCACCAAGTGCGGTCACCCGTACTCGTTCGTCCCCAAGCTGAGGTCCGGGGACGTGGTGCACGGCCAGTACGAGGTGGTCGGCTGCCTGGCGCACGGCGGCCTGGGCTGGATCTACCTCGCGGTGGACCGCGCGGTCTCCGACCGCTGGGTGGTGCTGAAGGGCCTGCTGGACACGGGCGACCAGGACGCGATGGCGGCGGCGATCTCCGAGCGGCGCTTCCTCGCGGAGATCGAGCACGCCAACATCGTGCGGATCTACAACTTCGTGGAGCACCTCGACCAGCGCACGGGCTCCCTCGACGGCTACATCGTCATGGAGTACGTCGGCGGCAAGTCGCTCAAGGAGATCGCCAACGGCCGCCGCACGCCGGAGGGCAGACGCGATCCGCTGCCGGTCGAGCAGGCGTGCGCGTACGGCATCGAGGCGCTGGAGGCGTTGGGCCATCTGCACAGCCGCAACCTGCTGTACTGCGACTTCAAGGTCGACAACGCGATCCAGACCGAGGACCAGCTCAAGCTGATCGACATGGGCGCGGTGCGCAGGACGGACGACGACGAGTCGGCCATCTACGGCACCGTCGGCTACCAGGCACCGGAAGTCGCCGAGGCGGGTCCCTCGGTGGCTTCCGACCTGTACACCGTCGCCCGGACGCTTGCCGTCCTCACGTTCGACTTCCAGGGCTACACCAACGTCTTCGTGGACTCGCTGCCCGACCCGGACCACATCGAGGTCTTCCGGCAGTACGAGTCGTTCTACCGGCTGCTGGTCCGGGCCACCGATCCGGACCCGGCCCGCCGGTTCGCCTCCGCGCAGGAGATGTCCGAGCAGCTCACGGGCGTGCTGCGGGAGGTCGTGTCACTCCAGACGGGCCGCGCCCGCCCGGCCCTGTCCACGCTGTTCGGGCCGGAACCGCGGGTGACCGACACGGAGTTGTTCCCGAAGGAGCACGGCGAGGTCTCCCTCCTGGGCGCCCGTGTGCCCCAGCCGCGCGGTCGGCGCCGCACGCCCGTCCGTGCCGGTCAACCCGCTCCGGCGGGCGCGTTCCCGTCGAACGGCCCCGCGCTCCCCGCGTCGTCCCTCCCCGCGCCGTCCTCCGGTCCGGCGCTCCCCGCGCCGTCCCCCGGCCCGGCACGGCCCGCGTCCGCCGGCCGGCCCGCCGCCGGGCTGGTCAGGCCCGTCGACCGTCCCGCCGCCGCGCTGGCGCTGCCGGTGCCACGGGTCGATCCCTCCGACCCCAACGCCGGTTTCCTCGCGGGCCTGGTGGCCTCGGCCCCCGGCGAGCTGATCAACGCCCTGGCCGCGGCGCCGGCCCCGTCGACGGAGACCCGGCTGCGCGAGATCCGCGCCCGGCTGGAGACCGGCGAGGCGGGAGCCGCGCTGGAGACGCTGCGCACGCTGGAGGAGCAGGACCCGGACGACTGGCGGGTGGTCTGGTACCGGGGCGTGGCCGCCCTCGTCACCGGCGACCACGAGGCCGCCGCGCTGTCCTTCGACGCGATCTACGACGCCTTCCCCGGCGAGATCGCGCCCAAGCTGGCGCTGGGGCTGTGCGCGGAGGTGCTGGGCCAGCTGGACAACGCCGCCGAGTACTACCGCCTGGTGTGGTCGACCGACCCGAGCCACGTGAGCGCCGCGTTCGGCCTGGCCCGCGTGCGGCTCGCGACCGGGGACCGGCAAGGGGCCGTACGCACCCTGGAGTCGGTGCCGGAGTCGTCCATCCACTACACGGCCGCACGTGTGGCCGCCGTGCGCGCCCGCCTGCGGGGACGCACCGCCGCCGGTGACGTACCGTTCCTGGACGACCTGACCGCAGCCGCCGGGCAGGTCGAGGCCCTGGAGGCGTTCGGTCTGGATCCGGCGCGGCGCGAGCAGTTGTCGGCCGAGGTCCTCGGTTGTGCGCTGGACTGGGTACTCTCCGGGGGCCGGGGTTCCGTCGATCCCGCCGCCGGGGGACGGATGCTGCTCGGCAGCGGTCTGGACGAGCGGGGCCTGCGCTTCGGCCTGGAGCGTTCGTACCGCACGCTGGCCCGGCTGGCTCGCAGCGGCGAGGAGAGGATCGACCTGGTGGAACGTGCCAACCGTTACCGCCCCCGGACGTGGGTGTAGTTGATGTCGCAGATGCCTCAGCAGGCCGCTCTGTCCAAGTGCCCGAGCTGCGCGGAACCCCTGGAGTCGGGTGACCGCTTCTGCGGGGCGTGCGGATACGACCTGTCCGCGGTCCCCGCACGGCCGCAGGACCATCCGACGATCGCCCTGAACGGCTCGGTGCCCGCCCCGGGCGGCGCCGACCGGGACCACCCGCGTCCCCCCGCGGCGCCGCCCGCCGCACCGGCCTGGCCCGCGCCCACTGCGGCCGGCGCCGCCCCCGCGCACCGGCCGGACCACTCCGGGGGCACGAACCCGGCCTCCCCCGCGTCCGGCGAGCCCGCGGCGCAGCCCCCCGTCACGCCCGGGCTCCCGGCCCAGGGCACGCCGGTGCCTCCGCCCCCGCCGGCGGCACCGCCGGTGCCGGCGTCCGGCGTGCGCTTCGACCGTCCCGAGCCGCCGGCCGTACCGGCGGACACTCCCCCGGCGCCGCGGCAGGCCCCGCAGCCCGAGGCCGTCCACCCCACCGAGCAGTCCGGCGGCGTCCACCCGCCCGCGCAGCCCGACGAGTACCCCCTCCAGGCGCCGGATCCGCGCGTGGCCGCCGAGCCCGCGCAGGCCACCGGCGCGGTGTGCGTGGCGTGCCGGGCGGGCCGGGTGGACGACGACGGCTACTGTGAGAACTGCGGCCACGCCCAGCCACGCGAACGGGACCACATGGAACAGGAATGCGGCCCCGTGGCCGCGGTCAGCGACCGTGGCCTGCGCCACCACCGCAACGAGGACGCCTTCGCCGTGGCCACGACCACGCTGCCGGACGGCTCCCCCGTGTCCGTGGCGATCGTCTGCGACGGCGTCTCCTCGGCGACCCGCCCGGACGACGCCTCGCTGGCCGCCTCCCGCGCGGCGAGCGAGTCGCTGCTCGCGGCACTGCCGCGCGGCACGCACCCACAGCAGGCGATGCACGACGCGATCGTGGCCGCCGCCGACGCGGTCAACGCGCTGGCCGACGAGCCCGCCACCGCCCGCGAGCAGGCCCCGCACCAGAACGCCCCGGCCTGCACCATCGTCGGCACCGTGGTGACCAACGGCCTGCTGGTCGTCGGCTGGGTCGGCGACAGCCGCGCCTACTGGGTGCCGGTGGACCGCTCCGCACCGGCCGCCCGGCTCACCGAGGACGACTCCTGGGCCGCGCAGATGGTCGCCGCGGGCCTGATGGGCGAGGCGGAGGCGTACGCCGACCAGCGCGCCCACGCCATCACCGGCTGGCTCGGCGCCGACGCCTACGAACTGGAGCCGCACACCGCGTCGTTCAAGCCGGACCGGCCCGGACTGGTCGTGGTCTGCACCGACGGCCTGTGGAACTACGCCGAATCGGCGGACGAGATGGCCGAGGCGGTGCCCACCGACGCCGTCGCGCGCCCGCTGCACGGCGCCCGGGTGCTGGTCGGCCACGCTCTCGACGGCGGCGGCCACGACAACGTAACAGTGGCCCTCGTCCCGTTCCCGGCCACCCCGCAGGGGGCAGGATCGGCCTGAGGATCCGCGGCGGCGTCCGGACGGGACCGGGCGCCGCGCGGGACGCCTCGCACGGGGACACCTCGCACGAGGACACCTCAACGGACCGGAGGGGACCGGTCCGCCATCCGTCGTCGCCCCGCGCCGTCGGGGCACCTGAGGGGGATCGAAGCAGGCATGGCCAAATTCTCGAAGTCCAACGTGCCTCAGTTCTCGGTGGACGTGTACCAGAACGAGTACCTGCCCCAGGGCGGCCGGGAGGTCAACGCGGTCGTCACGGTGACCGCGACCGGCGGCGGCACCATCGGCAGCGCGGTGGCTGCACCCCACGTCTACGCACCCGGGCGGGGCCCCTCGGCGGCCGTCGTCCTGATGGTCGACTGCTCCGGGTCGATGGACTACCCGCCGACCAAGATGCGCAACGCCCGCGACGCCACGGCCGCCGCCATCGACGCCCTGCGCGACGGCGTGCACTTCGCGGTGGTCGGCGGCACGCACGTGGCCAAGGAGGTCTACCCGGGCGCGGGGCGCCTCGCGGTGGCCGACACCACCACCCGGGAGCAGGCCAAGCTGGCGCTGCGCAAGCTGAGCGCGGGCGGGGGCACGGCCATCGGCACCTGGCTGCGGCTGGCCGACCGGCTGCTGTCGTCACAGGACGTGGCGATCCGGCACGGCATCCTGCTCACCGACGGGCGCAACGAGCACGAGGCCCCCGAGGAGCTGAAGGCGGCGCTGGACGCGTGCGCCGGGCGGTTCACCTGTGACGCGCGCGGAGTGGGCACCGACTGGGAAGTGAAAGAAGTCACAGGGATCGCCTCGGCGCTGCTCGGTACCGCCGACATCGTCGCCGACCCGGCCGGTCTGGCCGCCGACTTCACGCGGATGATGGAAACGGCGATGGGCAAGGAGGTCGCGGACGTCTCCCTGCGGCTGTGGACTCCGGTCGGCACGACTGTGAAGTTCTTCAAGCAGGTCGCGCCGACGGTCGAGGAACTGACCGACCGCCGCACCGAGGCGGGGCCGCGCGCCGGCGACTACCCCCTGGGTTCCTGGGGGGACGAGTCCCGTGACTACCACCTGTGCGTGGAGGTTCCGCCCGCGGGTCTCGGCCAGGAGATGCTGGCGGCCCGGCTGTCGCTGGTGATTCCGCAGCCCGACGGCAGTGTGGAGAACCTCGGCGCGCAGGGTCTGGTGCGGGCCGTGTGGACCGACGACATGGCCGCCTCCACGTCGATCAACCCCCAGGTCGCCCACTACACCGGGCAGGCCGAACTGGCCCAAGTCATCCAGCAGGGGCTCGATCTGCGCAAAGCGGGCGATTTCGATGGAGCAACGGCCAAACTGGGCCGCGCCGTTCAGCTCGCGAGTGCGTCCGGCAACGCGGATACTGCCAAACTGCTGTCGAAGGTGGTGGACGTCGTGGACGCCGCGACCGGTACTGTGCGATTGAAGGCGAAGGTCGAGGAGGCCGACGAGATGACACTCGAGACTCGGTCCACCAAGACCGTTCGTGTAAAGAAGTGACTGAAAGCAACCGAGCCTGACCCCTTGGGGTTGGAGAAACCGGCCGGAAACGGCCGGACAAGGAGAGGGGGAAGCGCCGACATGCCGACCTGCCCGAACGGACACCAGTCGGGTTCCGACGACTGGTGCGAGGTCTGCGGTCACCGCATGACGGGTGCCGTGCCTCCACCTCCCCCTCCGCCGCCGCCCGGCGGTGGCTACGGTTTCCCGCCTCCCGGCGGCCCGGGCGGCCCCGGCGGTTTCGGCGGCCAGCCGGAGCTGTGCCCGCAGTGCCGTACGCCGCGCGAGGGCGGCGCGCCGTTCTGCGAGGAGTGCCGGTGGAACTTCCTGACGAACACGGCGACCTCCTACACCCCACCCGCCCCGCGCCCGCCGGCGCCCGGCCCGGGCGCGCGCTTCCAGCAGCCGCCCGGCCCGTCGTACGGCGGCGGTGACTCCTACGAGTACCAGGGCTCGCGGCCCTCGCAGATGAACCGGCCGGCCGAGCCGATCCCGCCGGGCCCGCACGGCTTCGGCGGCGACCCGTCGCGCCCGACCCCGCCGCCGCCCGGTCCCGGCGGCCACGGCGGTCCAGGTGGCCACGGCGGTCCCGGCGGGGGCCCGCAGGGCTACCAGCCCGGTCCGGCGGCCCCGCCCGGGTTCCCGCAGGAGACCGGCCGGGGCCCGCAGGGCGGCCCGTCCTTCGGCGGTGACGACGACTGGCTGCTCTCCCCGCCGTCCGGTGGTCCCGGTGGTCCCGGCGGTGCCGGTGGTCCCGGTCAGCACGGCGGGTACGGCTATCCGCAGCCGGGCGCGACCCAGGCGCCTCCCGGCCCCGGAGGTTTCCCCCAGCAGCCGCACGAGCCGCAGGGCCCGACGAGCTGGATCGTCACGATCGGTCCGGACCGCGAGTACTTCATGGCGATGATGCAGCGTTCCGGCCCCGAGGCCGCGGGCTTGAACCTGCCCGCGTACTCGCCCGAGCAGCAGCGCACGCTCACCGGTAACCAGATCACCATCGGCCGGCGCCGGCACTCCACCGGTGACACCCCGGACATCGACCTGTCGACGCCGCCGGAGGACCCGGGCGTCTCGCACCAGCACGCGGTGCTGGTCCAGCAGCCGGACGGCAGCTGGGCGGTCGTCGACCAGAACTCGACGAACGGCACGACGGTCAACGGCTCGGACGAACCGATCCAGCCCTTCGTCCCGGTCCCGCTCCAGGACGGCGACCGGGTCCACGTGGGCGCCTGGACGACGATCACCGTCCGCCGGGCCTGAGCGCCCGCGGCGTACCACGAGCACGCAGGGGCGGCAGCCGGATCTCCGGCTGCCGCCCCTCGGGCGTCCGCCCCTCGACGGTCCGCCCCATGGCCTCCCGCCCCATGGCCGTCCGCCCCATGGCCTCCCGCCCCATGGCCGTCCGCCTCGTGGCCGTACGTCCCGCCCGGGTCCTCTGCCGGGCCCTCGGATCCCCTCCCGGGCCCGGCCGGTCCTCCTCCCACCCCCGCCGGACCTCCCGCCGCGGTCCGGGGCCGGGTTCCGGGCCGGACCTGGGGCTTGAGTCCTATCCCGCCCGGTCTGAGACCATGGACGGCGTGACAGAGATTCGGCGCGGCACGCTTCAGGAGCAGACCTTCTACGAGCAGGTCGGCGGTGAGGAGACCTTCCGCCGGCTGGTCCACCGTTTCTACCAGGGGGTGGCCGAGGACCCGCTGCTGCGGCCCATGTACCCCGAGGAGGACCTGGGCCCGGCCGAGGAGCGACTGCGGCTCTTCCTCATCCAGTACTGGGGCGGTCCCACGACCTACAGCGAGAACCGCGGCCACCCGCGCCTGCGGATGCGGCACGTCCCGTTCACGGTGGACCGTGCAGCGCACGACGCCTGGCTGCGGCACATGCGGGACGCCGTGGACGAACTCGGCCTGTCCGAGGAGCACGAGCAGACGCTGTGGAAGTACCTGACGTACGCGGCGGCGTCGATGATCAACGCCCCGGAGTGATCGGCTGAGCACACCCTGGACGTAAGGATTCCGGTCCCCGATCGCCGGAATCCGATCAGGCGGGGACAGCGCGGGGGCTCGGGTGGAGGTCACCGGCGGGCCGGCGAGGTCCGGCCCGACGCAGGCACGCGCGCACCCCGCACGGCTGCACCACCACATCACCCACGAGCGGTTCCCCACGCCATCGCACATCGCCGTCCGCCAGAAGACGACAGTGAACGAACGGGACCGAGCGCTCAGCGAACGAACGGGACTGAGCACTCAGCGTGCGCGACGGAAAGGCTCAGCGCACGCTGAGCCCGAGCGCCCCGAGCCCCGCCCGCCGCACGGCGACGGAACCGTAGGGCGTGCGCAGCCGGAGCCAGGGACCCGAGGAGAACAGCGCGGGCTCTCCGCCCCGCAGGAACCCGAGTGACTGGGCGGCGTGCACCGCCCGTACCGGGAGGCCGGTCTCCCCGACCGTGCGGGTCCAGATCTCCCGCCCGATGCGGTCCAGCTCGCTCCTGCCGCGCCGCTCGGGCGCCAGCTCCTCGGTGCGCGTCCGGAACTCCGCGACGGCGGCGAGGACCAGTCCCCGCAGCACGTCGGACGCCGGCAGCCCCGGCTCGGGACGCCAGCCGCCGCGCGGCGGCAGCACGCCGGCCCACGGCGGCCCGGTGATCACGCCCGGCACGCGGGCGGTGGCACCCGCCTCGTCCACCGACTCCAGCAGTTCCCCCGCGGAGACGGTCACGTCGAGGGTGACGTCGAGCCCGTTCTCGTACGGTTTGGCGAGCCGCACCGCGCGGATCGCCAGCACCTCGAAGGAGGGCGGCCTGCCGAACACGGCCAGCGCGGTGCCGGACGCCTGGAGGCGCACCGCGGCGGCACGGTCGTAGTGGAGCAGCCGGGAGAGGAAGGCCGCGAGATCGGCGGCCTCCCCCTCGTCGGCCAGATGGAGCACCGTCATGCGGCGACGGCCCCCTCCTCCGCGTCGGCATCGGCGTCCGCGCCGACGGCGTCGTCCGTGTACTCCCGGAGGAACTCGCGCTCCTCCGCGGTGATGCGGCGCGGACGCTGGGCCTCGAAGTCGAACGGCACGATCACGGTCGACGCCCGGACGTAGACCTGGTCGCCGTCCTTCACCTCGTAGGCGATGGTGAAGGACGCCGCCCTGATCTCGGTGACCCACAGCTCGATGTCGACCGGGTGATGCCGGTGGACGAGCTGCCGCTTGTAGTCGATCTCGTGGCGCGCCACCACCGACCCCTGCTGGAAGTCCTTGTCCGGGCGGAACAGGAAGTCGATACGGGCCTCCTCCAGGTAGCGGAGGAAGACCACGTTGTTGACGTGGCCGTACGCGTCCATGTCCGCCCAGCGCAGCGGGCAGCGGTAGATGTGCCGCAAGAGATCAGCCCCGGGTCAGCTTCTTGTAGGTGGCGCGGTGCGGACGCGCCGCGTCCGGGCCGAGCCGCTCGATCTTGTTCTTCTCGTACGACTCGAAGTTGCCCTCGAACCAGAACCACTTGGAGTCGCCCTCGTAGGCGAGGATGTGCGTCGCCACACGGTCCAGGAACCACCGGTCGTGGGAGACGACCACGGCGCAGCCCGGGAACTCGAGCAGCGCGTTCTCGAGGCTGCTGAGGGTCTCGACGTCGAGGTCGTTGGTCGGCTCGTCGAGGAGCAGCAGGTTGCCGCCCTGCTTGAGGGTGAGCGCGAGGTTCAGGCGGTTGCGCTCACCGCCGGAGAGCACACCGGCCGGCTTCTGCTGGTCCGGTCCCTTGAACCCGAAGGCGGAGACGTAGGCCCGCGAGGGCATCTCGACCTGTCCGACGTTGATGTAGTCCAGCTCGTCGGAGACGACGGCCCACAGCGTCTTCTTGGGGTCGATGTTCTCGCGGCTCTGGTCGACGTAGGAGATCTTGACGGTCTCGCCGACCTTGATCGTGCCGGAGTCGGGCTTCTCCAGACCCTGGATCATCTTGAACAGGGTGGTCTTGCCGGCGCCGTTGGGGCCGATGACGCCGACGATCCCGTTCCGCGGAAGCGTGAACGACAGATCGTCGATGAGGACCTTCTCGCCGAACGCCTTGCTGAGGTTGTTCACCTCGACGACGACGTTGCCCAGGCGCGGGCCCGGCGGGATCTGGATCTCCTCGAAGTCCAGCTTCCGCATCTTCTCGGCCTCGGCGGCCATCTCCTCGTAGCGGGCGAGACGCGCCTTGGACTTGGCCTGACGCCCCTTGGCGTTGGACCGCACCCACTCGAGCTCTTCCTTGAGCCGCTTCTGCCGCTTGGCGTCCTTCTGGCCCTCGACCTTGAGACGGGTGGCCTTGGTCTCCAGGTACGTGGAGTAGTTGCCCTCGTACGGGTAGGCGCGACCGCGGTCGAGCTCGAGGATCCACTCGGCGACGTTGTCGAGGAAGTAGCGGTCGTGGGTGATGGCCACGACGGTCCCCTCGTACTTGGCGAGGTGCTGCTCCAGCCAGTTCACCGACTCGGCGTCGAGGTGGTTCGTGGGCTCGTCGAGCAGCAGCAGGTCGGGCTGCTCGAGCAGCAGCTTGCACAGCGCGACGCGGCGGCGCTCACCACCGGAGAGGTTGGTGACGGGCCAGTCGCCGGGCGGGCAGCCCAGGGCGTCCATGGCCTGCTCGAGCTGGGCGTCGAGGTCCCAGGCGTTGGCGTGGTCGAGCTCCTCCTGCAGCTTGCCCATCTCGTCGAGCAGCGCGTCGGAGTAGTCGGTCGCCATGAGCTCGGCGATCTCGTTGAACCGGTCGAGCTTGCCCTTGATCTCGGCGACACCCTCCTGGACGTTCTCCAGGACGGTCTTCTCCTCGTTCAGCGGGGGCTCCTGGAGCAGGATGCCGACGCTGTACCCGGGAGACAGGAACGCGTCACCGTTGGACGGCTGCTCCAGCCCCGCCATGATCTTCAGAACGGTCGACTTACCGGCGCCGTTCGGGCCGACGACGCCGATCTTCGCCCCCGGCAGGAAGTTCAGGGTGACGTCGTCGAGGATCACCTTGTCGCCGTGCGCTTTGCGCGCCTTGCGCATGGTGTAAATGAACTCAGCCAAGAGAAACCGTCCGGCAGCTTGAAATCTGGCAGTGGGCAGATACACCCCATCTTGCCGTACCGCCACCCCTGGGTGGAAACGCGTCTGGGTGGGGGGCTGTGACCTCGGGGTTCGTGGGGGGAGGGCTCGGACTCACCCGTCACTGTCGGTCACGGCAGGTCCGGCCTCGGGCACCCCCGCACGGCTCCCGGACGACTGGCTGACCTCTTGTCGTTGCTCCTCTCGGCGCTGCGGTTCCGCGTGGGTCCCCGCGTGTTCCGGCACGAAAGGGGCACGGCCCGGGACCCGGGCCGTGCCTCCTCGATGCGAGGCCTTGCCTCCTGACTACGGGTATCAGTGGCTCAGGTGGGTCACCTCTGGCCGACGCGGTGACCGTACTTCAGCGCTGTACCGCAGCTGCTTGGCCGAATGCCAACGATGCCGCTGATGATCCTGTGAGTACTCGTCGCGACGTCGGAGCATGACGAGGAGCATGCATGGAAGCATCAGCACATGCCCGAGGGTGAGCATCGCCTCGCCGGACACCAGGCCCGCCCAGTACGGGCCGAAGAAGACGAGGAACGGAACGAACATCGCGCCCGCCATCTCTGCGATGCCGGCCCAGCCGTGACCGCGGTAGCGCATCCACACCGACATGCCGATCGTCATGTCGATGGCCATCACCAGCGCGTGGACATCGGCGTAGTCGAGCACGCTGGAGTGGCCGAGAAGCCAGAAGATCAGCACCCACACCGGTGCCAGGACGGCCATCCCGACGACCATCGCCGCGACCATTTCGAAGTAGTGCCTGACAAAGTGACGCCACGATGGGCCATGGGACGCCTTCGCCTCTACAGATGAGGACTTACTCATGATCCTCACCTCCGTCCAGGCTGAGGACCGAGATCTCCTCTCACGACCCACTGTTGCTCGCTGACGCAGGCTGAACAGGGGCCGAACGTCCCGTTCCCCAGCCGATGGTCCTGGTCTCGAACGACAGGGTCGTTGCCCGTCAACACGTCCCGTGCGACCACGGGTCCCGGCGGTCGGCGTAGCGACTTTGGCCGGGAGACGCTTCGGCCGGGAGACGTTTCGGCGCGGGTGATCACGGCGCGGTGGTCAGTCCTGTGCCGGCGGCTGCCTGCGGCGGATGACGATCAGGGACGCTCCGCCGAGTACCACGAGCGTGACGGCGATGCCGGCGATCCACGGGGTGATGCCGGAGGCACCGGTTTCGGCGAGGTTGGTGTCGGGGGACGTGCCGCCCAGGGGGGTGGGGTTCGGCTCGCTCAGCGTCTGGGTTGTGGTGCCCGCCTCGGCGGCCTTGGTCCGGCAGTCCAGCATGCCGGTGAACCGCTTCTCGAAGCCGCCCGGCCCCCGGACCGTGAAGTCGTACGCCCGGTCCTCGCTCAGCGGAACCGTCACCGTGCGGGACGTGCCCGCGGCGACCGTGTGCTCCAGTCCGGCCAGTTCGAAGGTGAAGGGCTTGTCGCCCTTGTTGGTGGCGGTGATGTCCACCCCGCCCGCCTCGCAGTTCTCCGCGGCGGACAGCGCGGGTACGGCGCCCTCCTCCGCCCAGCTCGCGCTCGCCGTCGCCGTGACGGTCGACTCGCTGGACCCGGCCAGGATCTGCGTCTGGCTGCGACTCTCGGAGGCGAAGGCGCGGCCGACCGGCACGGTGGTCGACGCCGCCACGGTCAGCTCGGCCGTGTCCGCCGCCGCGTCCTCGGGCACCTCGAAGAATATTTCGCTGCCGTCGGCAGCGGTCGTGACGGGCTTGCCGTCCGCGCCGACGATCCGCACCCCGCTGGTGGCGGCGTCCGCCGGCGGTGAGACCGTCACGCTGCGCGCATCCGTGCGCACCGTCACGGGGCCGAGCTTCTCGCCCGGGCGTCCGGACACCGCAGGCGGTTCCAGGGTCAGCGACGCCCTGGGCTCCGGCAGGTCACGGGCGTTCTCCTCCAGGTAGTCCGCGAGCTGCTCCGCCTGCGGGTCGACGGCGTCCACGTTCACGCCGTCGGAGTGGCGCCAGATCGCGACCTGTGTGCCCGCCGCGGCATCCTGCTCGGTGAGCCCGCCGCGCACGCCCGCCACCCGGGCCAGCGCCGCGAGGTCGTTCACCTGCGGGTAGGAGTTCCGCAGGATCCAGCGGATCCGGCCGGCGTCCTCGTTGGTGCCCAGTGACGTCCCGGCCCAGGGGGTCTCGTGGTACCTCGCGTCCTGCTGCGTCGGGGTGTGGATGTCGACGCAGTACGTCTGGAGCATGCCGCCGCCCTCGACGGACATCTCGAACAGCCCCGCCGACACCTGCTGGTCCCCGGTGTCGGCGTGTATCACTGCCCCGCCGTAGGTCTTGAGCCCGGCTATGGACGCGATCGCCCCGCCCTCGCCCCGCACCGTCCCGTCGTCGGCGCCGGCCGTGCCCGCGCCGGCCATCACACCGGCGGCGACCAGTCCGGACACCAGCGTGCAGGAGGTCAGGCGGGCTGCCGCCCCACGCCCACGCGCGGACAACGCAGAGAACGAAGTGAACACCGAATTCCCTTCCGAGCGGGACCCGTTGATGTGGGGGGCGGTCCCACCAGCAGAATCACAGGCCCCCGGAGCCCCGGAAGCCATGTCCGGCATCCTAGGGACGAGGCAGACCGCGCCAACCGGTGATCCCGTCGAGCGGGTGATCCGAATCGGAATCGTTATCGCGAACTCGCCGGTGAGAGGGGTGCATCGACGCATCCATGCGGTGCGGATCAGCATGGATACGTCGATAAGCCGTGGTTCGCTCAGGCCGACTCCGAGGGCCGCGAAACCCCTGACGTCATGTCACTGCCGTTGACAGCGACTGACGTTGGGCCGGTGCCGCCACAACCTCAGAATCCTCGGGACCCGTCTCCCAGTTGGGCTCCGGTCGGCTCGCTGCCGCCGCCCCGGGCTCGGCCCTGTGCGTGCGCTTGAAGGCGGACGTGCCGCGCGCGAGGTCATGGCCGATCGTGACCGCGTCGATGTCCGCCGAGGTCCTCGCCTGCTGCCCCTCCCGCGTCTCCGTGCGCACCTTGAGCCGGCCCTGCACGATCACCGGCTCCCCCACGGACAGCGAGGCCGCGGCGTTGGTGGCGAGCTGCCGGTTGGCCCACACCGTGAAGAAGTTGGTGTGCCCGTCCGTCCACGTGCCCTTCTCGCGGTCCCAGTAGCGTGCTGTGACCGCGAGCCGGAACCTCGCCGAAGGCCCTGATGCCAGCTCCCGGTACACCGGCTGCGTCGCCACGTTGCCCACCGCACAGACCATCGTCTCGTTCATCGCGTTCCCTCCCTCGCCCGGACGCCGGCACCGGCGCGGGCTGATACGCGTACGGGCCCGTCCCGTACGGCTGCGTCTGTCGCGGCGACCGCGAACCGCGTCGCGATCACCGCGCAACCAGACTGCCTCTGCCGGGCCGGGCCCGCTGAGCGCTGTGGACCCCAACCACGCTGTGGAAAACCCCACCACCCGAACGGGTCCCCTCGAGAGGGTTTCGGCGGTCCCCCGGGGCCCGGGTCAGCCGCCGCCCACCCCCACGACCCTCCCGTACTGCTCCCGCACCTCCCGGTACCGCAACAGCTCCGCCGCCACCGGGTCCAGTACTCTCGCCCGTCCGCAGCCGGCGGCCGCCTCACGCAAACGTCTCTCCGCCTCCAGGCCGTAGCGCCGGGCCGGGCCCCGGGCCGCCATGCGGCAGCTCCACTCGATGAGCGGGCCGCCGACGATGCCGATCAGCATCAGCAGCACCGGCACGCCCAGGTTCGGGGCCATGAAGCCGATGATCTGACCCAGCAGCCAGAGCCCTCCCACGAACTGAATGATCGTCATCGACGCCTGGGCCAGCACGGCCGTCGGCCACCACCCGGGCCGCGGTGGTCTGCCCGGCGGCAGTCCCGCACGCGCGACCAGCTCGTCCAGTGCCTCCGGCAGCCCTTGGGAGCCGCGCACCGCCGCCTCGCGCACCGCCTGTGCCCACGGTGCCGGAAGCCCGGTCGAGGCGCGGTCGGCCACTGTGCGCACCGCCTGCTCCACACGCTGGCGGGCCGTGGTCTCCTCTTCCGGCTGTCCGCGCAGTGGGAGCCGTCCCGTCGGCGGCTCGCGCCGGTCCCGGCACCAGCGCCACAGGCGCAGCCAGGGTGTGCCGCAGGCGCGGTTGGCGTTGCGGAGCCAGGCGCGTTCGGCCGCCTCGCCCGCCGCGGTGGCGCCGACGGCATCCGCGAGACGGGCCGAGAACTCCTCCCGTGCCTCCTCGCTGAGCCCGGTCCTGCGACGTGTGGCGTAGACGGGCCACAGCCCCGCCGCGGCGATGTCCACGTCCGCCGAGATCCGCCGGGCGGCGGCGCCGCGCTCGGTCACGAACCGGCCGAGCGCCTCCCGCAGTTCACCGACCCCGTCGCCGGTGAGCGCGGACAGCGCGAGCACGGTCGTGCCCGGTTCGCCGTACTCGCCGAGGGCGATGCCGTCCTCGTCGAGCAGCCGCCGCAGATCGTCCAGGACCTGCTCGGCGGCCTCCCCGGGCAGCCGGTCCGTCTGGTTGAGGACGACGAACATGACCTCCGCGTGGGCGGCCATGGGCCGCAGGTAGCGCTCGTGCAGCATGGCGTCGGCGTACTTCTCCGGGTCCACGACCCAGATGACCGCGTCGACCAGCGCCAGGATCCGGTCCACCTGTTCGCGGTGCTGCACGGCCGCCGAGTCGTGGTCGGGCAGGTCGATCAGGACCAGCCCGCGCAGCTGTGTGTCCGCGTCCGCCGTCGTCTGAAGTGGGCGGCGCCGCAACCGGGGTGGGATGCCGAGGCGTTCGATGAGGCTCGCCGCGCCGTCGCTCCAACTGCAGGCGATGGGTGCGGCGGTGGTCGGCCGTCGTACGCCGGTCTCCGAAATGGCAACGCCGGCGAGCGTGTTGAACAGCTGCGACTTGCCGCTGCCGGTGGCGCCCGCGATGGCCACCACGGTGTGCTGTCCGGACAGCCTGCGCCGAGCGGCGGCCTCGTCCAGGACCCGGCCCGCCTCGGCAAGGGTGCGGCTGTCGAGCCGGGTGCGGGACAGCCCCACCAGCTCGCGCAGCGCGTCGAGCCGCGACTGCAGCGGCGCGTCGTACGCCAGGGGGGTCACGGCCGACGCTGCGGGCGCCCGGCTCTCCGTCGCCGGGAACGGCCGCTCCGCGCCCTCGTCCTCGTTCACCCGCCGCGCGATCAGACCGTCGCCCCAGGCGCCCGCGCCGTCCGAGCGGCCGGAGGCATCCGTGCGGACGGCACCGTCGGCGTTCCATACGCGTGCGTCGCCGTCATCGCTTCGCACGCGCGCGTGGCCGTCATCACTGCGCACGCGCGCGTGGCCGTCATCGCTTCGCACGCGCGTTGGGTCCTCGCCGGCTGTCTCCTCGGGCGGCCTCGTCCTCCCCACGGCGGCGCGCTCGTCCGGTTCCGCCCGGTCGTCCCCGGCAGGCCCGGCCGCGTCCCCGCGGTGACCGGAGTCCCCTGTGTGGGCGGAGCGGTCCGGGTGCTCGGTGTGGTCCTGGTCAGTGACGGCGGTCACCGGTCACCTCTCCTTCTGCAGTAGCGACAGGGCGGCGATGAGTTCGGCCTGGTGTTCCGGATGCACCTCGAGCGCGTCGATCGGGGACAGACGGCGCTGGCGTTCGGTGTGCACGATGCGGTCGACGTGTTCGGTGAGCAGCCGGCTTCCCCGGTCGCGCATCCGCACCGCGCCGTGCGCGCCGATCCGCTCGGCCAGCCCCTCACCGGCGCTCCGCGCCCTGCGGCCGCCCAACAGTGTGGTGGCGACGAGCGCGGCGACCATCTCGGGTTCGGGCGGGGTCCCGCGGTCGAGGTCGCGGACCTCCTCCTCGGCGCACTCCTCGAGCTCGCGCCGCCAGCGCCGTACCGCCATTCCGATGCGGTGCTCGATGCTCTCCGGGGCTTCGCGGTCGGCCAGCTCGGGGGCGGCCGCGGCCGGTTCGCGCCGCCAGGCGTTGGAGACGCGTTCGTCGGCGGCGGTGACGGCGCACAGCAGGAGCGTGCTCAGGCTCTCGACCAAGGTGTCGAGGAGCTCGCCCGGAGTGCAGTCGAGCGGGAAGGCACGCCACCGCTTGAGCGCGTCCCCGGAGAGCACGGCCCCGGCCTGCAACCTCCCCCGCACACGCGCGTACTCGCTGTCGAAGGCGGCGTCGACGGCGGAGGTGAGCCGCAGGGAGGCCGCGTACTGTGCGGCGGCGGCGCCGGCCAGTTCGGGCATCCGCGACTTCAGGGAATCGAGGACCCCATAGGCGGTGCGGGCCATGACGTGCCCGCGGGCGGCGGGGTCCTGTGCCTGGTGGACCAGCCAGGTGCGCAGCGGCGCCACGGCCGTGGCGGGCAGCAGTCCGCCGCCCCAGGCCGACTCGGGCAGCTCCGGCACGGTGAAGCGCGGTACGTGGCCGAGTCCGGCCTTGGTGAGCAGCGCGCCGTACTGCCGGGACACCTCGGACACCACCTGGTGGGGCACCCGGTCCAGGACGGTCACCAGGGTGACGTCGTACTCCTTGGCGGTGCGCAGCATGTGCCAGGGCACGGCGTCGGCGTAGCGGGCGGCGGTGGTGACCATGACCCAGATGTCCGCGGCGCAGACGAGTTCCGCGGCGAGCACCCGGTTGTCGGCCACCAGGGAGTCGATGTCGGGCGCGTCGAGGAGGGCGAGGCCGGGCGGCAGCGTGTCGACGGTCTCGACCCGCAGCACACGTGCGGGGTTCTCGCCCGGCAGCAGCAGGTCCTCCGCGGTGTCCTGCCGACGCGTCCACACACGCGTGAGGTCGGGCAGCACCCTCATACCGCTGAACCAGTGCTGGTCCTCCGGATGGCAGACCAGCACCGGTGTCCGTGTCGTCGGCCGCAGCACGCCCGCCTCGCTGACCCGTTGTCCCACGAGGGAGTTCACCAGGGTGGACTTCCCGGCCCCGGTCGATCCCCCGATGACGACCAGCAGGGGCGCTTCGGGCTCTCTCAGGCGGGGCACCAGATAGTCGTCGAGCTGCGCCAGGAGTTCGTCGCGGCTGGCACGCGCGCGTGGGGCCCCCGCCAGGGGCAGAGGGAAGCGCGCGGCGGCGACACGGTCGCGCAGGGCGGAGAGTGCGTCGAGCAGCTGAGGCCGTACGTCCAAGGTCACCACATGTGAAGAATGCCCAATTTTGGGGGAATTCTGAAGCATATGCGTGCACCTGCGCGCCGACCGGACAGAAGGGACGGAAGGGATGACCGGGGCACGGGCGCACTCCAGGCATAACGAGTGCACAACACCCGATGGCCCGAGACACCAAAAGCGGTGCACGATTCGTACCTGCCTGCGATTATCAGGACCGCTTCACCGAACCTCCACATCGAGCCACGGAGGCGAAGCGGCAGGGGCAAGGACGCGGGAGCCCTATCCTTGTCCCCGGCGACGTCAGGGACCCGCCCACACCCGGGCACCACGACAGAGGCCACCACACCCGGCCCCCGTAGCTCAGTGGATAGAGCAGGCGCCTTCTAAGCGCTTGGCCGCAGGTTCGAGTCCTGCCGGGGGCGCAGATAGCCTCTCACCTGCGGAAACGCGTGAGGGGCTTTTTCGTGTCCAGATGCACATAGCTCTACGAGCAGGCGCCTTCGCCTACCCGCAATCTCGGGTAAGGGTGTAGCGCCAGGTAGCACACCCTTGGCTATCGTGGGCACGTGACAGCGCAGCCGGAGATCACTCAGCGCGATCTGCGCACCCGTTCCCAAGAGATCATGGACGCCGTTCAGGGAGGACAGGCGTTCACCGTCACCCGCGACGGGCATCGTGTCGGCGAGCTGATCCCGCTCCGCCGTCGTCGCCGCTTCGTGCCCCGCGCCGAGTTCGCGGCCATGTCACGTACCGCCCCTGACATCTCGCTGGACGCCTTCCGCGACGACCAGGACGCCGTCGTCGAGCAGCAGTTGGACGACCCGTATGCCCGTTGAGCACGAGCAGGGCCTCCTCGATACCAACATCATGATCCTGCGCAAGTGGATCGACGCCGACGAGCTGCCCGCCGAGATGGCCATCAGCGCCATCACGCTCGCGGAACTCTCCGCAGGCCCTCACCAGGTACGCCGTACCGACGAGACGAGCGACTACGACGAACACGCCGAGCGGGCCCGCCGCATGGACGTCCTGCAGCGCGCCGCAAACGAATTCGACCCCATCCCCTTCGACGTGGAGGCGGCCCGCATCTACGGCAGAATCTGCGCCGCCGTCGTCTCCGCAGGCCTCAAGCGCCGTCGCCGTGTGGCCGACCTGATGATCGCCGCCGTCGCAGCCGCCGAGGGACTCCCCCTGTTCACCACCAACCCCGACGACTTCAAGGGCCTCGACGACTTGATCACCGTCGTGCCCGTCACCCGGCCCGAGATCCTGCACGACCGGTAGTACTCTCTGGAGCCTCGGTGCCGGCACGCGCCCATACAGTTACCCCAAGACGCCACGTGGGACGATTTCCATCGCTCGCAGCCACCTGAGCAGAGGATTCCTGGTTCGCCTGCGTCGATCCCTCAGGTGTGGGCCCGCGGCTGTACTCCAGCGCGTCCCCGAGGGGAAGGCCGCCAAGAACCGGGTGCATCTTGATGTGCGCGTCGGTACCGGGCTCGTGGGGGAAGAGCGCCTCGCCGCACTTGAGGCGGAATGCGCACGACTGGTCCCGCTCAGTGCGGCGCACGTGCGCACGCTGTCCGACGGCAATGATTCATGCGTCCCGATGCTGGACATCGAGGGCAACGAGTTATGCATCGACTGAGAGGCCGCGAATGTGCCTTCGCCCTGTCCCCAGGAGCCAGGGCGAAGGCACGAGGGGCGGTCGTCAGCCAAAAGTCCCCCGGAAATGACGGCAAGCGCTTTGACGGCAATCGTTCGCGAGCGACCAGCGAAGACGCAGGTGAGCACATCGCTCAACCCCTCACACCTGCTGAGCGCTGGCCGCAGGTTCGAGTCCTGCCGGGGGCGTACGTCTCCGCCCTCCCCGCGGGGAGGGCTTTCGCTGGTCATGGCCGGGCGGCGGCCACCACGACGACGCCGGGCGACCTCTTGGTGATCAAGGGCCACACGCCCTGCTGTCCGGCTGCCGCCGCATGCTCGCGGGTGGCCGTGTCACATACGGCGGGTTCACGCCGGACAATGCGGATCAGCCGGCGCGATGCTTTCCGGCGGGCCACCCGCCACTGAGGCGTCCAGGCGGCCCTCACGGGCGAGGATCGGCACTCTGCCGACGCGGGCTCGAGACGACCGTCGGATCGCCGACCGTTCCCGGCTGTGCCGCGGTCCCTCACGGCTGGGTCCATGGCGGGGTCCATGGCTGTAACGCGTTCGTGTGGGACCCCGGACCAGCCAGTGCCCCGCGACAGCGCGCGGGCTCGCCACCTCACGCGTAGCGGTAGATGGCGCTGTGCTCCTCCACCTGCTGCGGCGACACGTCCCAGGGCGGCATCGGCTGATGCCGCGCGACGACCCGGCGGTACTGGGCATCACCGCGGGCCGGCGGTTTCGCGGGCAGATAACGGGCATTCCGGTGCCGTTGCTGCCAGCGGGACCACAAGAGGTCGACGTATGCGTGATGCAGCCAGAAGACGGGGTCATTGACGGAGGCACCGCCGAGCATATGGCCGCCGACCCAACGGTGGACCCTGTTGTGAGTGCGCCACGAAGCGGGACCGCGTCCCGGTCCCCACCCTTCCACCTTGTTGCGGAAGCCCTTCGTGGACGTGGAGTCCCACGGGGAAGCGTCGTACACGGGATCGTCGAGAACCGTCTTCACGTCCCTGGGAGCGGGCAGGGAGATCGGGTCCCGGGAGCGTCCCAAGTCACGCATCAGGTAGGGGGTGTCGGTGATCCCCTCCTTGATGGTCCACCTGCCGTTGCGGTAGGCGAACGGGCCGGTCATCACCTGGCGGTCGGAACGCCTTCCGGTGCCGCCGAGCAGATCCTCGGTCCACGGCGTGCCCGTGGTGCTCCGGTTGAGGGTCCAGTCCCAGTACGGCAAGGTGACGGAGTCGTCGACGCGGCGCAGCGTCCGCTCGAAGTCCAGCAGGAACCTGCGGTGCCACGGCAGGAAGGACGGGGCCATGTGGGCGACGCGCAGTCCGGACTCGCCGTCCGGCACGTAGTACTCGATGTGCATCCGCACGAACCGCTCGTACTCGCCTCGGCGTTTGACCTCGAGCAGTGCGTTGACGAACCGCCGCCGCTCGGACCGGGTGAGCGTGCTGACGTCCTTACGCGTGTACACCATGGTGGTGCCCCCTCCCGGCCGCGTCGCCGCGGTCACTTCCGTCCGGTGCGCCCAGCTCCGCGATCGGGCCGAGCTCGTCCACGGCCGCGCGTACGGCGGCCAACGGCGTGGGGTAGGACTCGTAGTGGTCGACCATGGTCATCCAACTGCCGTCCGCGCGCCGCATCACGTGCAGCGGACGCCCGTCCACGGTGACGTGCCACGCGCCGTGCTCCCCGGTCCGCCCGCGGTGCCTCACCCCGGCGATCCGCCGTCGGCGATAGGTCTCGGAGAAGCGCTCCTCGTCGGGCTCGCTCGAGCCCGATGCCGACAGGACCGGTGCGAGGACCGCCCCGGCGCCCGACGCGAGCAGTCCCTGAAGCACCCGGCGCCGCGCCTTGCCCTTCCTGTGACCAGTGGCGGCCGAGGGGCGGCCGTCACCGGCCGGCGGGCACGCGGCGGCGTCGGGGGCTGCCGGAGCACTCACCACGGGACGCGGGTGTCCGGCCGCCGCTCCCGCGGAGTTGACTGTGTTCTTCACCGATCCGGTCACGGCTCCTCCTGACTCTCCCCTGGACCACCGTTGTTGCCACGGCACGCGGGGCAGCCCGGTTGTCGATGGCCACGCCGAGGTCCCGCCGCCCGGGGCGACGGCGAGCGTGCCGCAACGGCCGGCTCGCAAGGACAGGGCTGTCGATGGTTGAGGTGGCTCGTGCGCGCCCAGCGCCGTCCGGCACCCGCAACGGTGTTGGGCCGCGGTGTCCACCGCCGTTCTGTGACGCCTACGTGCGCCGCTCGCTCCGGAGCGGACCACTCGCGCTGCGCGCTTCGAGGGGTCGGAATCCCGATGATCAGGCCACCGGGATTCCCGATCGATCCAGCTGCGGGCGCTCGCACGGGTCTGGAAACGTCTCCGTGGAGACGACGAGCAGCCGGCCGTCTTACAGGCTGCCGACGGAACCCGTCACGTCCTGGAGGGAACCCACCGCGGAGCCGGTGGTGCCCTGCGAGTCGAGCTCGCTCACGGACTGCTGCACCGGGCCCACCTGGACGGACTCGTGGGTGGCGTCGTGCACGACTCCGGGGAGGTCGGCGGCCTTGGCGCCGATGCCGTCCTGGGCGAACGCGGGGGTGGCGACGCCCGCCGCGATCAGGGACCCGGCGATGACGGCGGCGGCCTTCAGAGACTTCATGGTGTTCCTTTCTTCGGCAACTCGCGGGTCGCCGGAGGGAATTGCTTCACCACGTCCAACGATCGCCGGTTGCCGGGGAAACCCCCTCGGCCCGATTTTCCGAAGGCCCGGAGCAAGCTCACCCGGAAGACGGAAACGCTTCGTGTGCCTTACTCATCCTTGCACCAGCGGATCATCGCATTCCCGATGTCAACGGCCGGCGTGAGCACGTCTGCGGGGTGGTCGGCCGGACACGCTCACCGAGCACGTGCATTCCTGATGGACGGAACCGTGGAAACACCGGAGGCCGACTCCGCACGGCGCGCAGTCGGCCTCCTGAGAGCAAGGTCCGCATTCCCGGAAGTGCCGGGGCATGTACCGGAGCGGGTTCGTCCGGCACTCCGGTGGGGTTCTAGCGGTGGGACGCGGCGCGACCCCGTCGGTACAGGACGACGCCCGTGACCAGCAGCGCGGCAGCGCCCGAGGCCATGACCGCCTGCTCACCGCCGCCGGTGTCGGGGAGGGACGGCCGCTGGGCCGGCGGCGCGGCGGGCGGCTCGGTCCTCGGTGTGGCGGGCGGCTCCGACGACTCGGCGGGAGGCTCCGCGGGCGGCGTGGTGGCGGGCGGGGACGTCGGGGGCGTGGGGGTCGGCGTGTCCCCGTAACCACCGGGTTCTTCGCCGTAACCGCCCGGCTCGTCGCCGTAGCCGGAGGACTCTTCGCCGTTACCCTCCGCGTCGCTGCCGGAGGACCCTTCGCCGTAGCCCTCCGCGTCGCTGCCCGAGGACTCTTCGCCGTTACCGCCCGCATCGGTGCCGCCGGCGTCGCCACGATCACTGTCGTCGCCCTGGTCGCCGTAGTCGCCGGCGGCGGCCTGGGCGCCTGCCTGCGAGGTGCCGGCGGCCGGCGCTTCACCGGCGCAGGAGCTCTGGGCGGATGCGCCGTAGGCGGCGCGGCCTTCCGCGTCGGTGGAGCAGGCTGCCCCGGCATCGCCGTCCGGAACTCCGGGTGCGCTGAGCCCCGAGAGGGTCCCGAGCGTTCCCCCAAGAGTCCCTTCGGCCTGCGAGTCGGCGAAGGCCGGCATACCGCACAGCGACAGGATGCTCGTCGCGGCACCTGCCACGACCAATCCCATGCTCAGGTTCTGTCGCAATTCAGTCGTCTTTCTGATCGAAGAAGCGGGAGGTGCCGGCCCGGACCCCGGGTCGACCCATGGGCCGGCTCCCGTCGGGCCTGGAGGAATGCCAGTCCGGGAACGTCCGGCGGAAGGGGAAGGGACTGGCTAGTCAGTTCCGCCGCCGCTTTCTGCCGGTGCGCCGAGGAGTGGCTTCACGCCTCCCGTGGTTTCGCTGCCGCTTGATTGCCTGACTGGTCCAGTGATGGGATCCGGTGAAATGCCAGTACCAGCAATTCGAGCATCGATAGATACGGTCGGGGATTTTATCCAGGAGTGGCTGTTTGATCAGCCAGCCCCTGGCCTGTGATTCGGTACGGAACGATGCCTTCCCCGTCTCCGGACACCGCGGCAGGATGATCGTACCGTCCATAATTCCTCCGAGGCGCGAATCCACCCACATCTCTTCGGCTGAAGAATGGGTCGATGGTGCATCAGGAGGGATTTTGCATCAAGCAGGTGATACACGTTCGGGCGAGCGGCCGTCAAGTTTCACCCGAACGGCTCCGGAATGTATGTAAATCCCGCAGGGAAGGCGCTGCATCCACTCACCGAAAACGCGTCAGCGACCATCATGAGGACGGCCGCCGACAGCATGTGAATTCACTCCGCACGCATGCAGAGAAACCCACTTTTATTCAGCTGTTCCTCATGGGAATATCAGGAATCTCCCTGCCGGGCACCCGACTCGTGCGGAATACCGAGCCCGGTGGGCCTTCATCGGCGGCCGGCCGTCGCGCCGCACACCGTTCTTCTCCGGCGCGCCAGGGGTAAGCCCGTTTCCATCCGAGGGCTCACCCCCTCGATCAGCCGCCGTACGATCGATCGATCACTCGCTGGGGGCAACCTGCGTGCAGAAGTTGCCGACGTTCGTCACGCTCTCGCCCAGGACGCTGACCGGCGCATTGATCGTCACCAGCGAGGCCTCGAACTCCTGCTCGCAGTCGAGGAACTGGGCGTTCTCGATGGTGGGCGCGGGGGGCTCACTGTCACAGGACGCGGCCTGCGCGGAACCGGCGACCGCCAGGGTGAGGCCGCTGGCGACGGACGTCATCAGCATGACCTTCTTGAACCTGCGCACGTGTATCTCCATGTGTTGACTCGCGGCCACTACCGAACGTCGCGGCCTCAACCAACGCAGCAAAGGGACTGTCAAGCTGTTCTACCCGACAGCCCATTCCCGCGAATTCCTTCTTGTTCCCCGCTGTCCAAGCCGGCCAGTCCGGGAGAACTTTGGGCACGGCGGGGAGCGAAGAGCGGGTCTCGCACCAGTCGTGCGAGACCCGACTCCACGCAGTGGGCTGCAAATCAGTCCTCGATGGAACCGACGACCTCGCAGGAGTTGCCGACGTTCAGCTCCTGGTCGCCGGTGATCGGGGCGGCGATGGGGCCGAGGGTACCGGCGTCGAAGTCCTGCTCGCACTCGACGACCTGCAGGTTGTCGATGACGACGTCCGGCGGGAAGTCGCCGCCGGCGTTGGCGCTGGCCACTCCGCCACCGACCATGCCGATCCCGCCGACCATGAATGCAACGGCCGCGGCCTTCTTGAGCTTGCGCATCGTGTCTCCGATTTCTTCACGCACACGACCCTCCTTACGGACCGTGCCCGACTCGTCACTGACGATAGCACCCAATGCCCTAAACCCACGATTCCCAACACACCCGAATGGGTGCAGCTAATAGAGCTATGCAGCCTATTCATGATCGACGGCTGCAAGGGTCGCTCAGGTGTACGCACACCGCATACTCGCATTGGAATTTCCGACGATCATCGGAGGAAATGCCTGCATGGTTTTCAGCTGTCGCAGCTTTGAGCGGTGAAAAGCCGGCAGCCGCGACGCAAGACGCCTGCGGCCGGCTGGGCGAAGGACCTCAAGGGGTTCCTCCGCCCAGCCGGCCGCAGGCGTCTTCTCCGGTCACGGCCCGGAGGATCGACGACCGACCCCCGGAAACAGCAGTCGGGTCCTGCTCCGCAAGGGGCAGGACCCGACTCTGCGCGGGCGCGCTGGAGTCAGTCCTCGACGGATCCGACAACCGTGCACTCGTTGCCGATGTTCACTTCCTGGTCACCGGTGGTCGGCGGAACCAGGGTCACCGTGCCGGCGTCGAACGACTGGTCGCACTCGACGAACTGGGCGTTGCCGATGACGATGTCGAAGGGGTAGTCGTGGTCGTGGTCGTAGTTGGCGCTGGCGCTGGCGACTCCGCCGCCGACCAGACCGAGACCGCCGACCATGGCCGCAACGGTCGCGACCCTCTTGAGCTTCTGCATTGCATCTCCGATTCCTACGCACGGACCTCTTAACGGACCGTGCATGATTCGTCACAGACGATAACCCGCCCACTCCGCGCCCGCATTACTGACACACCCGACGGGTGCCCCGAACGAAGTGGCGAGCCTTTTCTGGAAAACAAAATCGAAGGTCACCTTTTCGACCGGAGAGCGAAAGTGGCTCCGCGCCCGCATCCGAGCGGGGAATGGGGGGCGCGCCGTCGACAGGCGACCGAGAGACAGCCGGAAAAACGAGCAGGGGAGCCGGTCCCGCACGTGGGTGCGGGGCCGACTCCCCTGTAATGCGCGCTGCGATCAGTCGCCGATCACCGTGCAGAAGTTGCCGACGTTCGCTTCCTGGTCGCCCAGCTCCGGGCCGACGAGGGTGAGGGTGTCAGAATCGAACGACTGCTCGCACTCCACAACCTGGAGGTTGTTCACGGCGATGTCGTCGGGGTAGTCGCCGAGGCCGTGGGCCGCGTTGGCGCTGGCCACTCCGCCGCCGACCAGGCCGAGGCCGCCGACCATGACCGCAACGGTCGCGACCTTCTTGAGCTTCTGCATTGCGTCTCCGATTTCTTCACGCACACGACCCTCCTTACGGATCGTGTCCGACTCGTCGCAGACGATAACAGTCGTCGCTCTTACCCCGTACTTCCGATACACCCGTTTGGACGCACCAAGCGAGGTGCACACCTTTTCGGGGGTCATGCGCTCGGTCTCAGGGAGTGCAGACCGTGGTGCTCTCGCCGTCGGTCTCGAGCGTGGCGCACACCTGCGGGACCCGCGGCGTGGTGACGGTGAGGCTCTCGCTCACCCCGGCCTGGACCGTGCGTTCCAGGCTGACGAGTTCGGCGCCGTTCACGGTGATGCTCGCCGTGACGGTCCGGGTCACGTCGCAGACGACCGTGAGGGTGATCGTGCTGGTCACCTCGTTGCTGATCTTCTGGATGGCGACGGCGCAGGGAAAGGCCTGCTGGGGAGCGGCCTGCGCGGCTTGGGCGGGTACGGCGGCGAAGAGCGGCGCGGATGCCAGCAGCACGGTGGCCGCCGAACGGAGCTTGCGGTGAAGCATCGGTCCTCCCGGTTGTCAGTCGGGCCGCACCGTCGCGGTCGGCCCCATCGGCGCCTGACTGTCACTTATGCGCCTTTTCGGGGAGATGTGATCACACGTGTATCGCGTCCGCAACGCATGCCGCGCCGTGCCGCCCGCACAGGACGCCGATTGAGTGCATGCCGGAGGAGTCCGTGTCCGCCTGACGATGCGGCGGGCAAGTCTCCTGCGCCGCCTGCCGTCTGAACCCTCGGCGACGGAAACAGCGGCCGGTCCGCCCGGCGGAGTCGTCCTCGCCGGTCGCGGAGGCCCGCACCGCGACGGTCTCCTCGGCCGCGGCGGACTCCCGGCCCACCCTCGGCTTTGCGGCCGGGAATGCGGTACCGGCAGGTCCTGGCGGCCCGTTGATGCCGTTGGACGGTCTGTCGGCCTACGACACCACGTCCTTGCGAGCGAAACCGCGGAAGGCCAGCGCGAACAGCACGAGCGCGTACGTCATCGAGACGGCGGTGCCCTGGATCATGCCGGACCACTCGGGGGTCGGCTGGACGGCGTCCGCCCAGGCGAACTGCCAGTGCGCGGGCAGGAAGTCCCGCCAGTGACCGAGGGCGGTGACCGCGTCCAGGACATTGCCGACGATGGTCAGGCCGACCGCGCCCCCGACCGCGCCCAGCGGGGCGTCGGTGCGGGTCGAGAGCCAGAACGCGAGCCCGGCGGTGACCAGTTGGGACACGAAGATGTACGCCACGACGATCACGAGCCGCTGCGCGGCCGTTCCGGCGTCCAGTGCGCCGCCGGTGGGGATCTGCAGCGGGCCCCAGCCGTAGGCGGCCGTGCCCACGGCGAGCGCGACCACGGGCAGCAGGACCATCGCGGCGAGGCTCAGCCCGAGCCCGACGACCAGCTTGGACCACAGCAACCGCATCCGGGGCACCGGGGCGGCGAGCAGGTAGCGCAGGGACGACCACCCGGCCTCCGAGGCGACCGTGTCCCCGCAGAACAGGGCGACCGGGATGACCAGCAGGAAGCCCGCCGAGACGAACAGATTGACCGCGGCGAAGTTGGCGCCGGACGCCGTGGCGGTGTCCATCAGGGTGATCCGGTTGTCGCGGCCTTCCGGCTCGCCGCCGATGGCGAAGGCGACGACCAGCACGAAGGGCAGGACGGCGAGGATCGCGCCCATGACGAGCGTGCGGCGGCGCTTGAGCTGCCGGATCAGCTCCACCCGGAGGGGCAGTGTGCGGCCCGCGCGGTAGCCGGCGGCGACCCCGGCGGGCACCGCGGCATCGACGGGCTCGGCGTGCACGACGCGCTCGGTGGCATCGGCGCTCTCAACCGTTTCGGTGCGCCCGACCGGGTCGGTGCGCTCGGCGGGCCTGCTCATGCGGTTCCTCCGATCAGGGTGAGGAAGGCGTCCTCGAGGCGGCGGTGCGGGCCCACCGACGCCACGGGCACATCCAGCCGGACCAGCTCGGCGACCAGGCGCGCGGCGGTGCCGTCGGCGTCGAGCCGGATCAGCAGGCCGTCGTCGGTGCGCACGGCCGACGCCACGCCGGGCAGTGCGGCGACCTTCTCGGTGAGCGGCTCGTCCACGGGCGTGGCGGTGCCGACGAGCAGGGTGTCGCCGGAACCGACGATCTCGTGCACGGGGCCCGCCTGGACGAGCCGGCCGCGGTCCATGACCACGAGGTGGGTGCAGGACTGCTCGACCTCCGCCAGCAGATGGCTGGAGACGATCACGGTGCGGCCCGCGGCGGCGTACCGGATCATCACCTCGCGCATCTCGCGGATCTGGGGCGGGTCGAGGCCGTTGGTCGGCTCGTCGAGGATGAGCAGGTCCGGCAGGCCGAGCATGGCCTGCGCGATGGCCAGGCGCTGGCGCATGCCCTGGGAGTAGGTGCGCACCGCGCGGGCGAGGGCGTCGCCGAGGCCGGCGATCTCGAGGGCCTCCTCCAGGTGGGCGTCCCCCGGCGGGCGACCGGTGGCGCGCCAGTACAGCTCCAGGTTCTCCCGGCCGGACAGGTGCGGCAGGAAGCCGGCGCCCTCGACGAAGGCGCCGACGCGGGAGAGCACCGGAGCGCCGGGGCGGACGGCGTGGCCGAAGACGCGGATTCCGCCACCGTCGGGCTTGATGAGGCCCATGAGCATGCGCAGGGTGGTGGTCTTGCCTGCGCCGTTCGGGCCGAGCAGGCCGAGGACCTGGCCCTTCTCGACGCGGAAGGAGAGATCCTGCACGGCGTACCGGTCGGCGGAGCGGGCGTAGCGCTTGCTCAGGCCGGTGATCAGCAGCGGCACGTCGGCCAGGTCCGGGTCGGGTGCCGGGGCGGTGGTGCGGCGGCGGCCGGTGAGCAGCAGGGCGAGGGCGACGGCGGCGCCGGTGAGGGGCAGCCACCACACCCACGCGGGCAGCGGGGCGGCCGCGGTGGTCACGCCGGGTGCGGTGGGCACCGTGAGGTGGCTCTTCAGGGAGACGCTGTGGGTCGCCGGTGCGGCCGGGGAGGCGTAGCCGAGGTCGGTGGAGGCGAGGACGAGGCGCAGGCGGTGTCCCTTGTCGACCTCGTGGTCGACGGCCGGGAGCGTGATCGTCACGTCCTTGCCGGATCCGGCGCCCTCGACGCGCAGGGGCGTGACGAGCTGGGAGGGCAGTACCTGCTGCCTGCCGTCCGGGCCGACGTCGTAGACCTTGGCGAAGAGGACGGCGTCCTCGCTGGTGGAGCGCACGTGGACGGTGGCCGTCGGCGATCCGGTGAGGCGCAGGTCGGTGGCCAGGGGGGCGGAGTCGAAGCGGGCGTGCTGGCCGGGGAAGTCCAGCGAGACGCCGACGCCGAGGGAGGAGAGCTGCGAGAGGCCGCCGGAGCCGCCGAGGCCGGGGAGGGCGGAGACGGCGGGCGGGCTCGCGCCGGCCGGGTTGTCGAAGCTCTGCTCGCCTCCGGTGAGGTGGAAGGACCGGCGTCCGCTTCCCAGCCCGGGGTAGCTGTCCGCGGCGGCGCCGCGCAGCTGGGCCCGTCCGTCGGTGGAGTCGACGCCTCCGGTGCGGGTGACGCGGAAGGCGGGTCCGGTGTCGGCGCGCTCCTCGCCCTTGAGGTGGCGGTCGAACCAGGAGGTGACGCGCGCCTGGACACGGTCGGTCTCCGGGTCGCCGCCGTCGTGGCCGCCGGCGATCCAGTCGACGTGGACCGGAGCGCCGTTGGCCTGCACGGCCTTCGCCGCCGCGTCGGCCTGGCCGAGCGGGAAGAGTGAGTCGGACTGGCCCTGGAGCAGGAGGGTGGGGACGTCGATGCGGTCGGCGACGGCGGACGGCGAGCGCTCCTGAAGCAGCTTCCGCGCCTCGGCGTCCGGGGTGCCGGACTCGGCGACCCGCTCGTACATCCGGCACAGCTCGGGCTCGAACCGGTCGCAGCCGCCGCCGGAGGTGAAGAAGACGCCGGCCCAGAGCTTCTTGAAGACCCCGTTGGGGAAGAGGGCGTCGGCGAGGTCGAAGTAGGTGATCGACGGGGCGATGGCGTCCACCCGGTCGTCGTGGCCGGCGGCGAGCAGGGCGAGGGCGCCCCCGTAGGAGCCGCCGGCCACGCCCACGCGCGGGTCTCCCGCTTCGTCCAGCCGGACCTCGGGGCGTTTCGCCAGCCAGTCGATCAGCCGGGAGGCGTCGGCGACCTCGCCCTCGGGATCGTTCAGCCCGATCCGGCCGGTGGACCGGCCGAAGCCGCGCGCGGACCAGGTGAGCACCGCGTAGCCGTCCCGGGCGAGGTCCTCGGCCTGCCGGCGCACGTCGTCCTTGCTGCCGCCGAAGCCGTGCCCGAGCAGCACGGCGGGGCGGCGGCCGGGACCGGCGGTGAAGTACGAGGTGTCCAGGCGCACCCCGTCGCCCGTGCCGATGACCCGGTCGGTGCGGCGCACCGCGGGCGCGTCGTCGGAGGCGACGGCGGTCCACGTGCCCGCACCGGCGAGGACGGCGACGGCGGCCACGGCGGAGACGATCCGCCGAGGCCGCCGTGGCGGTCGCGCCCTGAGCCCTCGCAGTCCGGGCAGTCGAAGATCCATGCGTCAACGGTACGGGGTGAGCCGTCGGTGGGGTGCCGACCGGAGACCGAACCTCGGCACCTCCCCGGGGTGTACGGGCCGGCCCCACGTACCGCGTCCGCGGTACGCCGCAGCGGCCCGTGCCCGGTTCAGGAGCGTGCGTCCTCCGGAAGCGTCACCAGCCAGCGGGTGGTGGTGCGGGGGCGGAGGTAGAAGACCCAGTAGAGGGTGGCCAGGGCCGTGATGCCGCCGGTCAGCAGGAGGTGGGCGGTCTCCTGCTGGGTGAGGATGTAGGCCAGCACCACGATGAGCAGGACCGGTACGACGGGCCAGAGCGGCATGCGCCAGGCGCGGGCGTGGCGGTGGTGGCCGCGGCGGGAGAGCAGGGCGGCGACGGCGACCAGCAGGTACATGCCGGTGACGGAGACACCGGTGACGCCGTACAGGGTGTCCAGGTCGACGAAGCACAGGGCCGCGCCGGGGACGCCGACGGCGAGGGTGGCGACCCAGGGGGAACCGAAGCGGCCGAGCCGGGAGAAGACGTTGTTGACCGGCTCGGGCCAGGCCCTGTCGCGGGCGGAGGCGAACAAGACGCGTGAGTTCTGGATGACCATGACGATGCCGGCGTTGACGATGGCCAGGGCCACGCACAGGCTGACGAACGTGCCCACGGCGGTGTTGGACCAGGCGGTGATCATGGTGGAGATGTCGCCGCCGGTCAGCTCCGCGAGGCCGGAGGCGCCCAGGGTGATGGCGACGACCGGGACCAGGATGATGACGGCGGAGATGGCGAGGGTGGCCAGCACGGTGCGGGCGACGTTGACGCGGGGGTTGTCGAGTTCCTCGGAGAGGTAGACGGCCGTGGAGAAGCCCTGGGTGATGAACAGGGCGATGGCGAGTCCGGAGACGACCAGCAGCGCGGTCACGGTGTCGGGGCCGCCGTCGGCGCCGGCCACCTCCATCGAGGCGAGGCTGTCGAGGCCGCGCTCGGTGTGGGCGAAGCCGAGCACGGCGACCACGGCCGCGGCGATGACCTCCAGGACCAGGAAGACGCCGGTGATCCAGGCGTTGGCGCGCAGGTCGAGCAGGCCGGCGAGGGTGGCGAGCAGCATGACACCGGCGCCCGCCATCGACGGGTCGAGGTGGACGACCGGTTCGAGGTAGTCGGCGGTGCCCATCGCGATCACGGGCGGCACGATCATCACGACCAGCAGGGACATCACGAACACCAGCCAGCCCGCGAGCCGCCCGGCCAGCGTGGAGACCATCGCGTACTCGCCGCCCGCGCTGGGGACGAGGGTGCCGAGCTCGGAGTAGCAGAAGGCGACGGCGACGCACAGCAGGGAACCGATGGCGATGGTGAGCGCGGTGGCGGTGCCCAGCGAGCCGAACAGGTCGGGGACGACCACGAACAACGTGGAGGCGGGGGTCACGCACGAGAGGGTCAGCAGCGTACCGCCGACGACTCCGATGGAACGCTTGAGCGTCTTGGGACTGCCGTCCGGTGTCGGACGGCCGGGCGCTTCGGGGACGGCGGTGTCGACAGGGCGGAGCGTGTCGGTCATGGAGCGGTTCCGATCGACTCGTGCGGTGAGGGTCGGGGCGGGAGCGCTATCGCCTCCGGCGGATGGTCGTACGTGTTTCTCGTCCGCTCCCGGCGCAGATGGAACCCCGACGAAAACAGCGCGTCAATGGGGGTTCACCTACGGAATCCGTTGATCTGAGGTCGCCCAGCAAAGGAAATCAGCACTTTTGACTGCCCCTTCAAGCCCTTTGAAGGGTGCGGGAACCGCAGGGAGTGCCCCGAAAAAACTGTGCGCCGTCCGGTATCCGGACGCTGTCCGAGGGGCCCGATAGAGTCCTCGCACAGTCGGATCACAGCGATCACACAAACACAGCAATCGGGTGGGGACTCATGAAGCTGAGGTACACCGCGGCCTGGGTGGGACTGACGGCCGCGGCGATGGCCGCGACGTCCGCGTGCGGCGCGGACGGCGCGAGGACGGCGGCCGAGGCCGTGGACAACGCCGACACCATCATGGCGGCGCTGGGCCGGGCGACCGACCGGACCGAGGAACTGGGGTCGGCCGAGGTCAGGACGACGACCGATCTGGGCACCGGCGAGCCGATCTCCATGGACGGCACCTACTCCTGGGGCGACGGCTACGCCCTCGACGTCGAGATGGACACCGAGGCCGCGCAGATGCAGCAGCTGACGGACTCCCCGACCGTGCGCACCCTGTTCGTGGACGGCGCCTACTACTACGACGTCGACCCGCAGCCCTCCGGCCCGCTCGCGGGCAAGGAGTGGATGAAGATCGACGGGTCGGCCGTGTTCGGGGAGGCGGGCGCCGACGCGCTCAGCAGCGCCGGGGGCGGCAGCCCGTCGGCGTCCATGAAGAGCCTCAAGTACGCGAGCGACGTCGAGGACCTCGGCAAGGAGTCCGTCAACGGGAAGTCCACGAGGCACTACCGTGCCGTGCTCGACAAGGACGACATGGGCAAGCTGAAGGACGTCTACGGCGCCGAGGGGAGCCTGGCCAACTCCATGACGGGCGGCGGCTCGGTCACCATGGACGTCTGGGTGGGGGCCGACGACCTGCCGGTGCGCCTGAAGCAGAAGATCGGTTCCATGACGGTGACGATGGACTTCGACAAGTTCGGCGCGACCGAGGAGATCGAGGCTCCGCCCGCCGCGGAGACCGGGGACCTGACGGACGTGGTGAAGGAGGCCGGCGGCCAGGCGGGCTGAGGCGGCACACGGCTACCGGTCCGTCCCGCCCCGGGACCGGGGCGGGACGGACCGGTGATGTCCGCGCCGCTCAGTGGTTGCGCGGGAAGCCCAGGTCGACGCCCGCCGGGGCGTCGGCCGGGTCCGGCCAGCGGGTGGTGACGACCTTGCCCCGGGTGTAGAAGTGGGTGCCGTCGTTGCCGTAGATGTGGTGGTCGCCGAAGAGGGAGTCCTTCCAGCCGCCGAAGGAGTGGTAGCCCACGGGGACCGGGATCGGCACGTTCACGCCGACCATGCCCGCCTCGACCTCCAGCTGGAAGCGGCGGGCCGCTCCGCCGTCCCGCGTGAAGATCGCGGTGCCGTTGCCGAACGGGGAGGCGTTGATCAGCGCCAGGCCCTCCTCGTACGTCTCCGCACGCAGCACGCACAGCACCGGGCCGAAGATCTCGTCCCGGTACGCCCTCGCCGACGTCGGCACCCTGTCGAGCAGGGAGATGCCGATCCAGTGGCCGCTCTCGTGGCCGTCGACCGTGTGGCCGGTGCCGTCGAGAACGACCTCGCAGCCCTCGGCCGCCGCGCCGGTGACGTAGGACGCCACCTTGTCGCGGTGCTCCTTGGTGATCAGCGGGCCCATCTCGGAGGCCGGGTCGTCACCGGGGCCGATCCTGATCTTCTCGGCGCGCTCACGGATCTTCTCCACCAGCGTGTCGCCGGTCGCACCGACGGCGACGACCGCGGAGATCGCCATGCAGCGCTCGCCCGCCGAGCCGTAGGCGGCGCTCACGGCCGCGTCGGCCGCCGCGTCGAGGTCGGCGTCGGGCAGGACCAGCATGTGGTTCTTGGCACCGCCGAGGGCCTGGACGCGCTTGCCGCGGGCCGAGGCGGTGGTGTGGATGTAGCGGGCGATCGGGGTGGAGCCCACGAAGGAGACCGCCTTGACGTCGGGGTGCTCCAGCAGGCGGTCGACGGCCACCTTGTCGCCGTGCACGACGTTGAACACGCCGTCCGGCAGCCCGGCCTCGGCCAGCAGTTCGGCAAGGCGGATCGAGGCCGACGGGTCCTTCTCGCTCGGCTTCAGCACGAACGTGTTGCCGCAGGCGATGGCGATCGGGAACATCCACATCGGCACCATCGCCGGGAAGTTGAACGGCGTGATGCCGGCGACCACGCCCAGCGGCTGGCGGATCGAGGAGACGTCGACCCGGCTGGCGACCTGCGTGGACAGCTCACCCTTGAGCTGCACGCTGATCCCGCAGGCCAGATCGACGATCTCCAGGCCGCGCGCCACCTCGCCGAGGGCGTCGGAGTGCACCTTGCCGTGCTCGGCGGTGATCAGCGCGGCGATCTCGTCGCGGTGCGCGTCCAGCAGCGCGCGGAACCGGAACAGGATCGACGTCCGCTGGGCCAGGGACGACTGGCCCCAGGTCGAGAACGCCTCCTTGGCGGAGGCGACCGCGGCGTCCACCTCCTCGACGGAGGCGAACGCGACCTTCGTGGTGACCTCGCCGGTCGCCGGGTTCGTCACCGGCCCGTAGGTACCCGAGGCGCCTTCGGCGGTCTTGCCGCCGATCCAGTGGTTGACGATCTTCGTCATGACCGAGAACTCCTTCACAGATGGCGGCGTCGGGTGAAGACGTGCCGTTCGTACAGCTCGGGTGCCGTGACCGCGGACGGCCGTGGCGCGGTCGCGGCCACGGATCCATCCCACCAGCCCTTGGCGGAGGGCGCGCCCGACACAGTGTCGGCCGTTTTGGTCTCCGCGTAGACACATGTGGGCATGTCGGCGGCCCGCGCGTCGGCGGGCACCGCCCCGGGGGCCTCGGGTGCGGGGTGCCGCGGGGGTGGACCTCCGGCGCGGGGCCGTAGCGGGCGGGGAGTCGTCGCTCGCACTTCGCTCCTGCCAAAGCAAAGCGGCCTTCCGCGCCGGAGGCGTTCTGTGCCCGGGTGCGCGGGCGGCCGCGCGAGGCCGGTGACCCCGCCCGGTCCGCCCTGCCGGTCCCGGGACTCCCCACCGGTGCCTACCCGTGTGTTCATACGGGTGGCGCCGGTGCGGGTGATCAGCGCGGTACGGCGCCCGACGGGGGTGGCGGCGACCACGACCTCGGCGGTCGAGCCGCCCAGGAGCGCGCCGAAGGACGTGACCCGCGGCAGCGGGACGCCGGTCGGGAGCGGACAGGCGTCCACTCCGATGCGCCCCATGGTGATCAGGTCGTACGCCATCGCATTCCCTTCGCGCCTCCACGCCGTCGGCCGCGTCGGTCACGGCGGTCCCCCGTCGTTCGCCTCGCGCGGCTCCCCCGGTTCTAGCCCCGGGGAGGAAGCCATGTCAATGCTTTGTCCAGACATATGGACGAGATCTCGTCAGGCGGGTCGAGCGAGGGCGCTTGGATCGCTTGAATCGCGCGGTCAACCCGACGCGCCGATGGAACGGCGTATCCGTTTGCACCATCCGTGTCACAAAGGCGCGAGTCCCGTCACATATGTCCCGGCTGCACGGGTCTTCCGTCACACCCGGTCCACAGCCCCTGCCCCGGCCGGGGCGGGGCTCGTTCACCGGGCACAACGCTTGGTGATCGCCAGCGCAGCACCCGGCTCCCCCTGACGGCCATCCCCGGCCGCCGCCGCGGTGCGCGCGGGGAGGTGCAATACATGACCGACCGAAGGCTGTGGTCCTACAAGGACATCGCGGCGCACATCAAGGTGCAGCCGGACACCGTGCGCTCCTACCGCAAGCACGGTCTGCTGCCCCCGCCCGACCACACCGAGGCCGGCAAGCCGTACTGGTACGCGGACACCGTCCGGGCGTGGGTCGCCAACCGGCCGGGCAACCGGGGCCGCAGGGAGGGCTGAAGGCACCGCGACGCCTGTGCCCCCGCCGCGGTGTGGGGGCCACGGGCGTCCTCGCACCGCGCAGCCAGCCGGTGCCGTCTCAACGGGGATTCGGCGCCGCGCGGACACTCGATGGCGCCTCGGCCGGGACTCAGCTCCAGGGCTCGATGACGGTCACGCCCGCTCCGGGCGCCGAGCCCATCGCCGCCAGGGCCGACGGGACGGCGCCGAGCCCGATGGTGGACGTCACCAGCAGGTCGGGGCGCAACACGCCCGCGCGGACCAGCTCCAGCATCGGGGGGTAGGTGTGCGCGGCCATGCCGTGGCTGCCCAGCAGTTCCAGCTCCAGGGCGATGGCGCGGGCCATCGGCACCGGGGTCGTGCCCTCCGGCGAGGGCAACAGGCCGACCTGGACGTGGCGACCGCGCCGGCGCAGGCCGTTGACGGAGGCGGCACAGGTGACGGGCGAGCCGAGGGCGTCGAGGGAGAGGTGGGCGCCTCCGCCGGTGAGCTCGCGGACCGCCTGCGCCGTGTCACCGGTCGTGGAGGCGTCCAGGCACAGCGCCGCGCCGAACTGCCGCGCCAGCTCCAGCGCCCGCGGTGACACGTCGACGGCGACGACGCGGGCACCGGCCGCCGCCGCGATCATCACGGCCGACAGGCCGACCCCGCCGCAGCCGTGCACCGCGACCCACTCCCCCGCGGCGGCCCGGCCCTGCTGCACCACCGCGCGGTAGGCCGTCGCGAAGCGGCAGCCGAGGGAGGCGGCGGTGGGGAAGGACAGCTCCTCGGGGACGGGGACCACGTTCACGTCGGCGTGGTCCAGTGCCACGTACTGGGCGAAGGAGCCCCAGTGCGTGAAGCCGGGCTGGGTCTGCCGCTCGCACACCTGCTGGTCCCCGGCCGCGCAGGCCGGACAGCTCCCGCAGGCGCACACGAACGGCACAGTGACCCGGTCGCCGATCCGGTGGCCGGTGACCCCGGCCCCGACCGCCTCGACGACCCCGGCGAGTTCGTGCCCCGGGACGTGCGGCAGCGTGATGTCCGGATCGTGTCCCTGCCAGCCGTGCCAGTCGCTGCGGCACAGCCCGGTGGCCTCGACCCGCACGACGATCCCGTGCTCCGCGGGGGCCGGATCGGCCACCTCCCGCACCTCGGCCGGCTCCCCGAACCGCTCGAACACCACCGCCCGCATCACGGGACCGCCCTTCCTCGCCCACCGGAGGGAGCGGGAGCGCCGGGGCCGCCGCGCAGCGGCCTCGGCGCGGCCCCGGCGAACCTCCGCTGCCGTCCCGGCGGTCACCACCTACGACCGAAACGCTATCTCCGCGCCTCCGCCGTGGCGCGAGCACCCTCGGCCCCGCCGGGCGCGTCCGTCCCCGCCGTCCCGTCGGTCCCGGCGCCGGCGGGGTCGGGTATCGCTCCGGAGGCGTCGCCCCGTGGTGCGGAGTCCCCCTCGGTCAGGCCGAAGCGCTCGTGGAAGCGGCGCAGGGGGCGGGGGGCCCACCAGGTGGCGCGGCCGGTGAGACGCATGACCGAGGGCACCAGGAGGGTGCGAACGATCATCGCGTCCATCAGGACCGCCAGGGCGATGCCCAGGCCCAGCATCTTGGTGTTGGTGACGCGGGAGGTGCCGATCGCCACCATGACGACCGCCAGGATGACCGCCGCCGCGGTGATCAGACCGCCCGTGCGCCGCACGCCGTGGCGGACCGCCCCGTCGTGGTCACCCGTGTGGTCGTACTCCTCCTTGATCCGGGAGAGCAGGAACACGCCGTAGTCCATCGAGAGGCCGAAGGCCACGCAGAACATCAGGACGGGGAGGGTCGTCTCGATGGACCCGGGGCTGGTGAAACCGAGCAGGCCGGAGAGGTGGCCGTCCTGGAAGATCCAGACCATGGCACCGAACATGGCGGTCAGGCTGAGGGCGTTGAGCAGAACCGCCTGCACCGGTATCAGCACGCTGCCGGTGAGCAGGAAGACCAGGAGCAGGGTGACGATCGCGATGAAGGCGGCCGCCTCGGGGAGGCGTTCGGCTATGGCCTCCTTGGAGTCGACCAGGACCGCCGCCGCGCCCGTCACCTTGGTGTCGAAGGGGGCGTCCACCGCGCGGAGGTCGTCCACCAGGCGCTGGGCGGGCTCGTCGACGGCCTCCCCCTCGGGCAGCACGGTGAAATAGGCCGCGTCGCCCTTCACCAGCGGCCCGTCGACCCGCACCACCTCCGGCAGGGCGGCGATCCGCTCCTTGTAGGCGGTGTACTGCGCCGGTGTGGCGCGACCCTCGGCGAGCACTTCGAGGCCGCCTCCGGGGGTGCCGGGGAAGCCCTCGCGGATGTGCTGCTGGACGGCGCGGGACTCGGCGGTGGAGGGCAGCTGGCGGTCGTCCGCCGTGCCGAACTTCACGCCCAGGAAGGGCAGTCCGAGCAGGACCAGTACGGCGGTGGTACCCAGGGCGAAGAAGGGGGCGCGGCGCATGACGAGCCCGGCCGTGCGACCCCAGGCGGCGCCCTCCTCGGTGGCGGGCCGCGCCGGGCGCCCGCGGCGGAACAGGCGCCTGAGGTCGAGGGAGTTCACCCGCCGGCCGAGCAGGACCAGGGCCGCCGGGAGCAGGACCAGGGCGGCGGCCGCGGCCAGCAGGACCACGGCCATCCCGGCGTAGGCGAAGGACCGCAGGAAGTACTGGGGGAAGAGCAGCATCGCGGCCAGCGACACGGCGACCGTCAGGGCGGAGAAGAGGACCGTGCGGCCGGCCGTGCGCAGGGTGGTGCCGACCGCGGCGAGGGGCTCGGCGCCGCTGGACAGCTCCTCGCGGAAGCGGCGGACGATGAACAGGGCGTAGTCGATCGCGAGGCCGAGTCCGAGGGCGGTGGTGAGGTTCATCGCGAAGACGGACACGTCGGTGAACTCCGTGAGTGCCCGCAGGATCGCGTTGGTGCCGAGGATGGCGATGATGCCGATGCCCAGCGGCAGCAGGGCCGCGACAGCGCTGCCGAAGACCATCACGAGCAGCACCAGGGTCACCGGCAGGGCGATCATCTCGGCCCGCAGCAGGTCCTCCTGGATGATCGTCTGCATCTCGTGCCGCACGGCGACGGGGCCGCCGACGCGGACCTCCACGGCGCCGTGCTCGCCGCGGAAGGAGGGGGCGATACGGTCCAGCGTCTCGCCCATGGCCGTCTCGTCGCCGGTGAGGCGGGCGGCGATCAGTGCCTCGTGACCGTCCTCGGAGCGCAGGGTGGGGGCGCCGGTGCGCCAGTAGGAGCCGACGCCGGTGACGCCCCGCTCGCCGGCCAGGCGGGTGGCGAGCCGCTCGGCCTCGGCGGCGACCGCCGGATCGTCCACGGAGGCGCCCCCCGCGTCGACCAGCAGCAGGACATTGGGCTGGGAGTCGGGGAAGGCGCGCTCCAGCGCCTCGGTGGCGTAGGTGGACTCGGCGGCCGGGTCCTCCCAGCCGCCGCTGCCCATGCGGTCGGCGACTCCGCTGCCGGCCAGCACGGCGAGCACCGTGAGCACCAGGGCCGCCAGCAGCGCGAGCCGGGGCCGGGCGGTCACGAGGCGGGTCCAGCCCCCGACGCGCGGTGGGTCCTTGACTTCGTTCGTCATCCTGCGGTGTCCCCTTCACCATGCATCCGTGCCCCCGGAACCCCGTGCCCCCGTGACCGGGCTTCGCCTCGCGCGGTGCGCGGGCGGGTGGCATGACTGTGCCGTTGCCATACACTGGCAAACACGAGAGATCGCTCGCGTTTCATCAGAATGCGAGTACTCGCTCGTGTTTGTCAATCGCGTGCGGAGGACTGGGGAAAACGCGTGCCCGACAGGACCGAGAAGCCCGAGAAGGAGCAGACCGCCGAGGAGCGGCCCCGCCGCAGGCAGGCACGTGGCGAGCGACGCGTGGCCCAGCTGCTCGAGGCCGCCGCCTCCGTCTTCTGCTCCACCGGTTACACGGCCGCCAGCACCAACGCCATTGCCCGGGAGGCAGGCGTCTCGCCGGGCACGCTCTACCAGTTCTTCCCCAACAAGGAAGCGATCGCGATCGAGCTCGGCGAGCGACTGATGGACGAGATGCGGGAGACCTACGGCCAGGCCCTCGCGCCGGCCGACCCCGCGACACCGCTCGAGCAGACCATCGCCGCCACCGTCGACCGCTTCATCGACTTCAACTGCCGCCACCCGGTCTTCTTCGCCCTGCTGCACGGCCCCGACGTCCCCGGCCGCATCGCCGAGGCGCACGACGCCCTGCACACCACCCTGGTCGCCCGGGTGGAGGCACTGCTCGCGCCGCTCCTTCCCGGGACGCCCCCCGACGAGGTCGCCCGCACCGCCCGCATGTGCGTGGGGATCTACACCTCCGGCCTCGAACTGGTCCTGGCCCACGAGGGCGCCGAGCGCGAGGCGTACGTCGCGGAACTGAAGAAGGTGCTCCTGCGCTATCTGAACCCGATGGTCATGGACTGATACCCCCGAGGGGTATAAGCTGAGTGAAGTGGGCCCCCTCGGGCCTCCTGGACCCCGCCCGTCTCGACGAGGAGCAACGACATGACCGCCCAGACCGACAACCAGGGTTCCGTCACCACCGTCTACAAGGTGACCGGCATGACCTGCGGACACTGCGAGGGCGCCGTCTCCGGCGAGATCTCCCAGATCGCCGGGGTCAGCTCCGTGAAGGCGATCGCCTCCACCGGTGAGGTCACCGTCGTCTCCGCGGCCCCGCTCGACGAGGAGGCCGTGCGCGCCGCCGTCGACGAGGCCGGCTACGAGCTCGCCGGCCGGGCCTGAGCCCCGCCGGTCGGCACCGGGCCGTGCCGGCCGCACCCGGCCCCGTACGGCCCGGCCGTCCGCCGCCCGGACCCGGAGCGGACACGGGCGCACCGGCCCGGAAAGCGCGTTTCCGACGTTCGAGCCCGACGCCCGAGTCCGGCCCCCGAGTCCGGCGTCACCGGCCCCCTCTGGAGTACGGACATGACGAGCACCAGCACCGACAAGGCACCGGCGACCCAGGACGGCCCGGCCGGTCCGGACGCCCCGCCGGCCGCCGAGGTCGAGCTGCTCATCGGCGGGATGACCTGCGCCTCCTGCGCGGCCCGCGTCGAGAAGAAGCTCAACCGGATGGACGGCGTCACCGCCACGGTGAACTACGCCACGGAGAAGGCCCGGATCAGCTACCCGGCCGGCACCGAGGTCGCCGACCTGATAGCGACCGTGGTGAAGACCGGCTACACCGCCGAGGAGCCCGCGCCGCCGCCGGAGGAGCCCCCCACCGACGCGGCGCCCGGCACCGAGGCAACCGAGCAGGATCCGCAGTCGGCAGCCCTGCGCCGCCGGCTGACCGTCTCCGCGCTCCTCGCGCTCCCCGTCGTCCTGCTGGCGATGGTTCCGCCGCTCCAGTTCGACAACTGGCAGTGGCTCTCGCTGACCCTCGCCGCCCCGGTCGTCGTCTGGGGCGCGCTCCCCTTCCACCGGGCCGCCTGGACCAACCTCCGGCACGGCGCGGCCACCATGGACACACTGGTATCGGTCGGCACGCTCGCCGCCTTCGGCTGGTCCCTGTGGGCGCTGTTCCTCGGCGACGCGGGCATGCCCGGCATGCGGCACCCCTTCGAGCTCACCGTCTCGCGCGCCGACGGCGCCGCCACGATCTACCTCGAGGTCGCCGCCGGCGTCACCGCCTTCATCCTGCTCGGCCGTTATCTCGAGGCCCGCTCGAAGCGCCGCGCGGGGGCGGCCCTGCGGGCCCTGATGGAGCTGGGCGCCAAGGACGTGGCCGTACTGCGCGACGGGCGCGAGGTGCGGATCCCGGCGCAGCGGCTGGCCGTGGGCGACCGGTTCGTGGTGCGCCCCGGGGAGAAGATCGCCACCGACGGCAGGGTGGTCGAGGGCTCCTCCGCCGTGGACGCCTCCATGCTGACCGGCGAGTCCGTGCCGGTGGACGTCACCGTCGGCGACACCGTCACCGGTGCCACCGTCAACGCCGGGGGCCGGCTGGTGGTCGAGGCCACCCGGGTCGGCGCCGACACCCAGCTCGCCCGGATGGCGAAGCTGGTGGAGGACGCGCAGAACGGCAAGGCCGAGGTGCAGCGCCTCGCCGACCGGATCTCCGGGATCTTCGTCCCGGTGGTGCTGCTGATCGCCGCGGGCACTTTCGGGGGATGGCTCGGCACCACCGGCGACACCGTCGCCGCGTTCACCGCGGCCGTCGCCGTCCTGATCATCGCCTGCCCGTGCGCCCTCGGGCTCGCCACGCCGACCGCGCTGATGGTCGGCACCGGACGCGGTGCCCAGCTCGGCATCCTCATCAAGGGCCCCGAGGTCCTGGAGTCCACCCGCCGGGTCGACACCGTGGTCCTGGACAAGACCGGCACGGTGACGACCGGCCGGATGGCGCTCCAGGAGGTGTACGCCGCCGAGGGCACCGACGAGAAGGAGGTGCTGCGGCTCGCGGGCGCCCTGGAGCACGCCTCCGAGCACCCCGTCGCCCGGGCCGTGGCCGCCGGCGCCGAGGAGCGCGTGGGCGCGCTGCCAACCGCCGAGGATTTCGAGAACGTGCCCGGCCGGGGCGTGCGCGGGCGTGTGGAGGGCCACGAGGTGACCGTGGGACGCCTGCACGACACGCTCCCACCGGAGCTGGAGCGGGCCCGCGAGCGGGCCGAGTCGGAAGGGCGCACGGCGGTCGTGGTCGGCTGGGACGGGACGGCGCGCGGGGTCCTCGCCGTGGCGGACGCGGTGAAGGAGACCAGCGCCGAGGCGGTGCGCGAGCTGCGCGCCCTGGGGCTCACCCCCGTGCTGCTGACCGGCGACAACCGGACGGTTGCGGAGGCGGTCGGCGGGGCCGTGGGCATCGACCGGGTGATCGCCGAGGTGCTGCCGGAGGACAAGGTCGCCGTCGTACGCCGGCTCCAGGACGAGGGCCGGACGGTGGCCATGGTCGGCGACGGCGTCAACGACGCCGCCGCGCTCGCCACCGCCGATCTGGGCCTGGCCATGGGCACGGGCACCGACGCGGCGATCGAGGCGGGCGACCTGACGCTGGTGCGCGGTGATCTGCGGGTCGCCGCGGACGCGATCCGGCTGTCCCGCAGGACGCTCGCCACGATCAAGGGGAACCTCGTGTGGGCGTTCGGCTACAACGTGGCCGCGCTGCCGCTGGCCGCCGCCGGGCTGCTCAACCCGATGATCGCGGGGGCCGCGATGGCCTTCTCCTCCGTCTTCGTGGTGACGAACAGTCTGCGCCTGCGGGCGTTTCGTTGAGGTCTCAAGTTGGGACGTACCCCTGGAGTCCGGTACGCCCCTCACATAAGCTCTTCACAAGGCTCGCGCATCATCCTTACGCTTGTGTCCCGCCAGCAATATGCGGTCTCTTGCGTATCTAACGGACAGATGCAAGAGACGCAGATCACAGTGATGTGAACGTAACCATCGAAGGGGTTCGAAGGTCTAAGTTGGCGATGTCGGGCAGCGTCTTGGGGGGCGCTTCCTGACATCTGGGAATGTCTTGGGGGACCTTCCCAGAGATGCGTTGCCGGGGCACGTACACCGGGAAGCTTTGAGCGGCCCTCCCGGGCGTGCGCTGTCCCGGCAGACCGCACACAGCGATTCAGGCGCTGTCCTCACAGACGCCCGGCCGGATCCCGTGGGGGGAATCCGCACCGGGACATGGGAAGGCGCCCTGGTCGTCGGCCCGTGGGGGGACCGGCGGTTCGGGGCGCCTTCTTCATTCCTGTGGCTCGCCCAGCGGCCCCGCACACGTCCGGCGTGCACGGGGCCCTGTGATGCGGCTCAGCGCTGTGGTCAGCGCTCCTCGACCGGGACGAAGTCGCGCTGGACGACACCCGTGTAGATCTGGCGCGGGCGACCGATGCGGGAACCCGGCTCCTTGATCATCTCGTGCCACTGGGCGATCCAGCCCGGAAGACGGCCGAGGGCGAACAGGACCGTGAACATCTCGGTCGGGAAGCCCATGGCCCGGTAGATCAGGCCGGTGTAGAAGTCGACGTTCGGGTAGAGGCTGCGCGAGACGAAGTAGTCGTCGGAGAGCGCGTGCTCCTCCAGCTTGAGCGCGATGTCCAGCAGCTCGTCGGACTTGCCGAGAGCGGAGAGCACATCGTGCGCGGCGGCCTTGATGATCTTTGCGCGCGGGTCGAAGTTCTTGTAGACCCGGTGGCCGAAGCCCATCAGGCGGACGCCGTCCTCCTTGTTCTTCACCTTGCGGATGAAGGAGTCCACGTCGCCGCCGGAGTCGCGGATGCCCTCGAGCATCTCCAGCACCGACTGGTTGGCGCCGCCGTGCAGCGGGCCCCACAGGGCGTTGATGCCGGCGGAGATCGAGGCGAACATGTTCGCCTGGGAGGAGCCGACCAGGCGCACCGTGGAGGTCGAACAGTTCTGCTCGTGGTCCGCGTGCAGGATCAGCAGCTTGTCCAGCGCGGAGACCACGATCGGGTCGAGCTCGTACTCCTGGGCGGGGACCGAGAAGGTCATGCGCAGGAAGTTCTCGACGTAGCCGAGGTCGTTGCGCGGGTAGACGAACGGGTGGCCGATCGACTTCTTGTACGCGTACGCCGCGATCGTCGGCAGCTTGGCCAGCAGCCGGATCGTGGAGAGGTTGCGCTGGCGCTCGTCGAACGGGTTGTGGCTGTCCTGGTAGAAGGTGGACAGCGCCGAGACGACCGAGGACAGCATGGCCATCGGGTGGGCGTCGCGCGGGAAGCCCCGGTAGAAGTTCTTGACGTCCTCGTGCAGCAGGGTGTGCTGCGTGATGTCGTTCTTGAACGCGGTGAGCTGGTCGACGGTCGGCAGCTCGCCGTTGATCAGCAGGTAGGCGACCTCCAGGAAGGTGGAGCGCTCGGCCAGCTGCTCGATCGGGTAGCCGCGGTACCGGAGGATGCCGGCCTCGCCGTCCAGATAGGTGATCGCGGATTTGTACGCGGCGGTGTTGCCGTAGCCGCTGTCCAGTGTCACCAGTCCGGTCTGGGCGCGGAGCTTTCCGATGTCGAAGCCCTTGTCACCGACGGTGCTGTCGATCACCGGGTAGGTGTACTCGCTGCCGTCGTACCGCAGTACTACAGAGTTGTCGCTCACGTCTTCCCTCACCGACGTTGTGCCTCATCTTCGAGGTGCCCTGACTGTCTCTACCTTCCCCCACTTGGCTCAGGAGAGTGCACTCGGGGTCGACCATCGGGCCTATTGGCGGCACTCAGTGCCGTCAACTTGCCCATCCTGCCCCTTGAGTTCCTCTTGCGGAAGTGCTGTGTGACCTTCACGACTCATTTGATCGATCATTTTTTGATGACGGCCCGCTCACGGGTGTGACACGGGCCCCTGAGAGGCGGAACGCCAGGGCCGTGCAGCGGCGTCCCGCGGAGACGGTGCGCACCGCCTGCCCGATCGCCTTGCGGGACCCGACGAGGACGACCAGCCGCTTCGCCCGGGTGACCGCCGTGTACAGCAGGTTGCGCTGGAGCATCATCCACGCGCCCGTGGTGACCGGGACGACCACCGCCGGATACTCGCTGCCCTGGGAGCGGTGGATGGTCACCGCGTAGGCGTGCGCCAGTTCGTCCAGCTCGTCGAAGTCGTAGGGCACCTCCTCGTCCTCGTCCGTCAGCACCGTCAGGCGCTGGTCGACCGGGTCGAGCGACGTGACCACGCCCACGGTGCCGTTGAAGACACCGTTCTTCCCTTTCTCATAATTGTTGCGAATCTGGGTGACCTTGTCGCCGACGCGGAAGACCCGGCCGCCGAACCGCTTCTCGGGCAGGTCGGGGCGGCCGGGGGTGACGGCCTGCTGAAGGAGCCCGTTGAGGGTGCCGGCACCCGCCGGTCCCCGGTGCATCGGCGCCAGCACCTGCACGTCCCGGCGGGGGTCGAGGCCGAACCTGGCCGGAATGCGGCGGGCGGCCACGTCCACGGTGAGCCGACCGGCCTCCTCGGTGTCGTCCTCGACGAAGAGGAAGAAGTCCTTTATGCCGTCGGTGACCGGGTGCTGTCCGGCGTTGATCCGGTGAGCGTTGGTCACCACGCCGGACTGCTGGGCCTGGCGGAAGACCCGGGTGAGCCGGACCGCGGGGATCGGCCCGCCGTCGGCCAGCAGGTCCCGCAGCACCTCCCCGGCGCCGACGCTGGGCAACTGGTCCACGTCGCCGACGAAAAGGAGGTGGGCACCGGGCGGCACGGCCTTGACCAGCTTGTTGGCGAGCAGCAGGTCGAGCATGGACGCCTCGTCGACCACCACCAGGTCGGCCTCCAGCGGCCGGTCCCGGTCGTAGGCCGCGTCGCCGCCGGGCTTGAGCTCCAGCAGGCGGTGCACGGTGGACGCCTCCGCGCCGGTCAGCTCGGCCAGGCGCTTCGCGGCGCGGCCGGTCGGGGCGGCGAGCACCACCCTGGCCTTCTTGGCGCGGGCCAGCTCCACGATCGAGCGGACCGTGAAGGACTTGCCGCAGCCGGGCCCGCCGGTGAGGACGGCCACCTTCTCGGTGAGGGCCAGCCGCACGGCCGCCTCCTGCTCCGGCGCGAGCTCGGCCCCGGTCCGCCCCTTCAGCCAGGCCAGGGCCTTGTCCCAGGCCACGTCGCGGAAGCCTGGCATGCGGTCCTCGTCGGTGCGCAGCAGCCGCAGCAGCTGGGCGGAGAGGGAGAGCTCGGCGCGGTGGAACGGCACGAGGTAGACGGCGGTGACGGGGTCGCCGCCGTCCGGTCCGGGCACCTTCTCCCGTACGACGCCGGGGTCGTCGCCGTCCTCCGGGGGCTCGGCCAGCTCCGCGAGGCACTCGATGACCAGACCGGTGTCGACCTGGAGCAGCTTGACCGCGTCCGCGATCAGCCGCTCCTCCGGCAGGAAGCAGTGGCCCTGGTCGGCGGACTGGGACAGGGCGTACTGGAGCCCCGCCTTGACGCGCTCCGGACTGTCGTGCGGGATGCCTACGGACCGGGCGATCCGGTCGGCGGTGAGGAAGCCGATGCCCCAGACGTCGGAGGCCAGCCGGTAGGGCTGGTTCTTCACGACGGAGATGGAGGCGTCGCCGTACTTCTTGTAGATGCGCACCGCGATCGACGTCGACACCTCGACGGTCTGGAGGAAGAGCATGACCTCCTTGATCGCCTTCTGCTCCTCCCAGGCGTCGGCGATCTTCTTCGTCCGCTTGGGGCCGAGACCCGGGACCTCGATGAGCCGCTTCGGCTCCTCCTCGATGATCCTCAGGGTTTCCACGCCGAAGTGCTGGGTGATGCGGTCGGCGAAGACCGGCCCGATGCCCTTGACCAGGCCGGAGCCGAGGTAGCGCCGGATGCCCTGCACGGTGGCGGGGAGGACGGTCGTGTAGTTCTCGACGTGGAACTGCTTGCCGTACTGCGGGTGCGATCCCCAGCGGCCCTCCATCCGCAGCGACTCACCGACCTGGGCGCCGAGCAGCGCTCCGACGACCGTGAGGAGGTCGGCGCTGCCCCGGCCGGTGTCGACGCGGGCGACGGTGTAGCCGTTCTCCTCGTTGGCGTAGGTGATGCGCTCCAGCACACCCTCGAGCTCGGCGAGCCGCCGCTCGCCGGTGGGACTCCCCGCCTGGTTGGACATGATCCGACGGTACCGGTGGGGTGTGACACCGGGTGGGGGTCAGGGGTGGGAGGGTGCCTTGAGGGCTTCGAGGAAGGCGGCGAAGGTTCGGGCGGGGAAGGTGAGGGTGGGGCCGGTCGGGGTCTTCGAGTCGCGGACTGCGACGTGGGCGGGAGAGGTCGCGATCTCTACGCACTCGTTGCCGTCGTCGGGACCTGAGTAGGACGACTTCCGCCAGTTGTCCATGGGGTGCGCCTCACAACTCTTTCGCCAGCCGGTTGATGAAGTCACGTGACTGCTCGGGGTCGAGCGACACGGCTTCCACTTTACGGAAACGGGTTCGAAAGGCGCTGAGTTGTGCTTCGGAGTCGATGAAGGCGGAGCCCTGGGGCACGTCACGCACCACCGTGTCCAGTTTGGGAACGGGGCCGCCCACATACGTCATGGTGCTGGCGGCCCTGGCGAAGCCGTCCAGTTCGAACGGGATCACGCGCACGGTGATGTTGCCAGCCTCGGAGAGCTGCAGCAGCTTGGCGAGTTGGGCCCGGGTCGCGGCCCGGTCACTCACCCTGATGCGCAGGGCCGCCTCGTGGATGACCAGCTCGTACGGAACGGTGATGTCCTGGCACGCCATTCGGTGGCGGACACGCAGTTCCAGCTCGTCGTCGCTGAGTTGGGGCACCCGGCCCGAGAAGACGGCACGGGCGTAGTCCTCCGTCTGAAGCAGGCCGGGCACATACAGAATCGCGACATCACGCCGGAACGAGGCGTGATGGTTCAGCTCGGACAGGTCGAGGAAGGACGTGGGCAGCAGCCCCCGGTACTCCTCCCACCAGCCGCGTGTCCGGTCGGTGGCCATCGCGACCAGGGCGTCGACGAACCGCTCGTCGGTGCAGGCGTAATGGGACGCGAGACGACGGAGCCGCTGCTCACTCACGCCCGTGAGGCCGGACTCGATGTGACTGATCTGGACGCGCCCCGTCCCGAGCAGTGCCGCCGCCTCACGAGCGGTGAGCCCTGCCGCATCACGGAGCCGACGCAGCTCGACACCCAGGCGCACCTGGCGTGCGGTGGGTTCGCGCCTCAGAACCATCCATCGCTCCGTTCAACCCGCCTGCTCATGCAGCTCGTTCGGGGTCAGGTTACGCGATCGACTTGCTTGGGATGACACGTTAGCCCTACGTTCGGTGACGCGACGCACACGCTGCGGAAACGCCGGAATCCCGGAAGCGCACCGCCCCGTCCTGCCACGACGGCCGCGGCAATGACACCGGGCCCACCTCCTCATCCCCACCCGCCAAAGGGAGTTGCCGCATGTCCGAGGCCGAACCCTGGGAGTACTCCCTGTACATCCCGAACGACGTGCGAGCGGTCACCGTCAGCCGCCGCACCCTCCGGCTGATCCTGACCATGCACGGTCTGATCGGCCTGGTCGACACGGCCGAGCTGCTCGCCACGGAGTTGGTGTCCAACGCCGTGCGGCACACGAAGGGACCGGCCGCGCTGCGGGTGCGCTGGTCGCCGCCGGGCACGCTGCGGATCGGGGCGTGGGACGCCGATCCCGAACCGCCGGAGCCACCCGTGCCCCTGGAGCGGGTGGGCGAGGACGAGGGTGGGCGGGGGCTCGCGCTGGTGCGGGCCTGCTCCGACCTGTGGGGCTGGCAACCGCTGGCCCGGCACGGCAACCGGGGCAAGTACGTGTGGTGCGAACTGGCCGGTGCGTGAGGCGGCCCGCTCGAACACCCACCCCGTCCAGGTCGGCCTTCGCGCGTCCGTCGGACAGCCGTCGGGCGGAGCGGGCAGGATCGCGGTGAACGACGCGCTGCGCGCACGACGACGTGGGGAGCCGCTTCCATGTACGACTACGACCTGCTGGTAGTGGGGTCGGCCAACGCCGACCTGGTGATCGGAGTCGAACGCCGGCCGGGCGCCGGGGAGACGGTGCTGGGCTCGGACCTGGCCGTCCACCCCGGCGGCAAGGGGGCCAACCAGGCGGTCGCCGCGGCCCGGCTCGGGGGCCGCACCGCCCTGCTGGCCCGGGTCGGCGACGACGCCCACGGGCGGTTGCTGCTGGACTCCCTGCGCGCGGCCGGGGTCGACACGGTGGGTGTGCTGGTGGGCGGCGCGCCGACCGGGGTCGCGCTCATCACGGTGGACCCGTCCGGGGACAACAGCATCGTCGTCTCGCCGGGCGCCAACGGCCGCCTCGCGCCGGAGGACGTGCGCGCCGCCGGGAGCCTCTTCCACGCCTCCAGGGTGGTCTCCGCCCAGTTGGAGATCCCACTGGAGACGGTCGTGGAGGTGGTCCGCTGCCTCGCGCCGGACAGCCGGTTCGTGCTCAACCCCTCGCCGCCGCGTCCGCTGCCCTCCGAGGTGCTGGCGGCCTGCGATCCGCTGATCGTCAACGAGCACGAGGCGAGGGTGATCCTGGGCGCGGCCTGTGTGAGCGACCGTCCCGAGGACTGGGCACGGCTGCTGCTGGCGAAGGGGCCGCGGTCGGTGGTGGTGACGCTGGGCGGGGAGGGCGCGCTGGCGGCCTCGTCGCACGGGGTCGCCCGGGTGCCGTCGGTGGAGGTGCGGGCCGTGGACACGACCGGCGCGGGCGACGCGTTCACCGCCGCGCTGGCCTGGCGCCTGGGCTCGGGAGAGTCGCTCGTCGAGGCGGCGGCCTACGCGGCGCGGGTGGGGGCGGTGACGGTGACCAGGGAGGGGGCGCAGGCGTCCTTCCCGACGGCGGCGGAGGTCGCGGCGGTGTGAGCGTGACGGCGGCGCGGGCGGCAGCGGGGTGACCGCAGCGCGGAAACTTCGAGGGGGCTCGGTCGACGACCGGGCCCCCTCGGTTTCCCCTCCCCCGTCAGAACCCCTCGGATCCCCCCCCGGGTCCCCCCTCAGAAGTCCTGACGCGAAGTACGACCCGCGAGGTACGAGGAGGGTTGCACGGCCTTCCCGGATTCTTCCCGGATTTTTTCCGGCCCCTCTCCCCGGCCCGTTCCCCGGCCCTGTCCCTACGCTGTCCCAGTCGACGGCGGCCGGTGCGTCGGGGGTGGTGTCGGCGTACGGATCGGCCACGACGTGCGCGGCGGAGAACACCGTACGTGAGGTGAAGGGCTTCCCCAGGTGGCCGTGCGGGGCTCGGCGCGCGGGTCGTCGGTCCGCAGCCGACCCTGAGCGTCGGGCAGTCGGAGGGTCACAGGCAGACCTCCGGCACGTCGATGCGGCGGCCCTCGGCCGAGGACTCCCGGCCGAGTTCGGCGCGAGGTCGAGGCCGACCTGTTCGCGGAGGGCCAGGATGGAGCGGACGAGGTGCTGGCGGTGGCCCATGCGCCCGGTCACACCGTTCATGGTGATACGTACCGTTTTGCGTGTCCCGTCCTTCCTTCGTCCGCGATCCGCGCGCCGCGCACGACCCACCCGACACCGGCCGATCGGAGCGGCGGTGACGGGTGAACGCAGCAGCAAGCTCTTTCTGTCCAGAGGGAAGCCGGCCTCTGAACAGCGATCCGGGCAAACCCGCCGCCGGGCCGGACTTGTTCGAGGGAGCGAACAAGTGAACCGGTGGGCCTTAGGGTCGGCTCGGAACCACGGCCATGGGCCTGGGTGTGTACGACGTCGTACGACGAGTTGCGCGAGGCGGAGGACGAGACATGACGGTGACCCTGGCGGACGTGGCGGCCCGCGCGCAGGTCTCCCCCGCGACGGTGTCGCGCGTGCTGAACGGGAACTACCCCGTGGCCGCCTCCACCCGGGAGCGCGTCCTGAAGGCCGTGGACGAGCTGGACTACGTGCTCAACGGCCCCGCGAGCGCGCTGGCCGCCGCCACGTCCGACCTGGTCGGGATCCTGGTGAACGACATCGCCGACCCGTACTTCGGGATCATGGCGAGCGCGATCCAGTCCGAGATCGGGGGACCGGGCGGGCGCGCGGGCGGGGAGCGGCTGGCGGTCGTGTGCAACACGGGCGGCTCCCCGGAGCGCGAGCTGACCTACCTCACGCTGCTCCAGCGGCAGCGCGCGGCGGCGGTAGTGCTGACCGGCGGGGCGATCGAGGACGCGGCGCACCGGGCGGCGATGGACGCGAAGATGCGCAAGCTGGCGGACGCCGGGACGCGGGTGGTGCTGTGCGGACGGCCGCCGTCGCCGGAGACCGGGGCGGTCGCCCTTACCTTCGACAACCGCGGCGGCGGCCAGGAACTGACCGAGCACCTGATCGGCCTCGGGCACCGGCGGCTCGGTTACATCGCCGGCCCTCAGGAGCACACGACCACCCGGCACCGCCTCGAGGGACACCGGGCCGCGCTCGCCGCGCACGGCATCGAGGAGGACCCGCGCCGGACCGTGCACGGTCGCTACGACCGCCGGTCCGGTTACGAGGCCACACTCGAACTCCTTCGCAGGGAACCGGTGTTGACCGCGATCGTGGCCGCGAACGACTCCGTCGCGCTGGGCGCGTGCGCGGCACTGCGGGACTCCGGGCTGCGCATCCCCCAGGACGTCTCGGTGGCCGGCTTCGACGACCTTCCGTTCAGCATCGACGCGGTGCCGGCGCTGACGACGGTCCGCCTGCCCCTGGCGGAGGCGGGTGCCCGCGCGGGACGCGTCGCGATGGGCCGGGAGGAACCACCGCCCGGCGGAATCGCCTCGGCGCGCGGGGAGTTGATGGTCCGGGGGTCGACGGGGGCGCCTCGGCAGTAGCGGGCGTCGGGCGGGGCGGAACGGCTCGCCTCCTGACGGGCCGCTTCGCCGTGCTCCCTGGGACGCGGCTCTCCCCACCCCCTCACGTCCCGGTGGGTCTCGGCTCCTCACGGCACTTCCCGCTCTTCCGGGGCCCGGGCGCCTCACGGCGCGGGAGCCCGGCGCCTGACGGCTCCCGTCGGTTCCTCTCCGGCACCTGTCGTCTCCCTGTCCGGCAGCTGTCAGCTCCTCTCCAGCACTCCGCTCAGCTCCTCTCCGGCTGTCGGCGCCCCTCCGGCTGGTGGCGCCCTCCGGCTTTCTCGGCACTCACGGGCGAATTGCCGTGGAGGCGATGAGTTCCGGCGCTAGCGTCGGTCTGTAGTTGCGTTCATCGTCAGAGCAAGCCGGCAGGAGCAGTTCCATGCGCATCGTGATCACCGAGTTCATCAGCCTCGACGGCGTCGTGCAGGCCCCCGGTGGCCCCCAGGAGGACACCGACGGTGGGTTCGCGCACGGGGGTTGGTCGCACCCGTACTTCGACCCGGAGGTGCTCGGCGGTGCCTTCGACGCGGGGATCCAGAACGCCGAGGCGCTGCTGTTCGGGCGGCGGACCTGGCAGACGATGGCCGGGGCGTGGCCCGAGCGCGCCGGGGACCCGTTCGCCGACCGGATGAACAGCCTGCCGAAGTACGTCGTGTCCGGCACGCTCGGCGAGTCGGACCTGACCTGGAACAACTCCCGCCTCATCCCCGCCGGGGAGGCCGTCGGCCGCATCCGTGAGCTGCGCGCGACCGAGGGCGGCGACCTGGCGATGATGGGCAGCCCCACGCTCGTCCGCACGCTCCTGAGCGAGGACCTGGTCGACGAGCTCCAGCTGATCGTCATGCCGGTGATCCTCGGCGGCGGCAAGTCGATTTTCCCCACGGACGGCTCCAAGCACCCCTTCGAGCTGGTCTCCACCACGACCGCCAAGACGGGCGCGCAGGTGTGCGTGTACCGCCCCGCCCGTGTGACGGCGTCCGACGAGGGCTGACCGGTGTGCCGGCCCGGGTGGGACGGGGCCCGGGGGCCGGAGCCGCGACACCCGGGCGCGGAGGAGGAGTGACCGGCGGGGTCCCGGGTAGGGTCCGTCCACATGAAGCTGGCGTTCTCCACCCTCGGCGTCCCCGGCATGCCTCTCACCGACGTGCTGCGCCTCGCGACCGCGCACGGCTACCACGGCATCGAACTGCGCGCCCACCCCGAGGAACCGGTCCATCCGGATCTCACACCTTCCGAACGGGCCGATGTGGCGGCCGCGTTCAAGTCGGCCGGCGTCGAGGTGCTGGGGGTCGCCGGATACACCCGGGTCGCCGCGCCCGGTGACGACGAGCCCGTCCTCGCCGAGCTCCGTTCCCTCCTGGACCTCGCACGCGACCTGGGCGCTCCCTTCGTCCGGGTGCTCCCCGGCGGCGACCCCGGCCAGAGCCCCGAGGAGGCCGACGCGACGGCCGCCCGGCGGCTGGGCACGGCCGCCGAGTACGCCACGGACCTCGGAGTGCGCGTCCTGCTGGAGACCCATGACTCCCACCGCACCGCCGCCGACGCGATGCGGGTCCTCGGGCTGGTGGGGCACCGCCAGGTCGGCGCCCTGTGGGACGTGATGCACACCTGGCTGGGCGGTGAGCAGCCGGCCGAGAGCTTCGCGGCCCTCTCCCCGCACCTCGGCTACGTCCAGGTCAAGGACATCGCCTCCGCCGATGACCCGACACCGCTCGCGCTCGGCGCCGGCGTTCTCCCGCTGACCGACTGCGTGGAGGTCCTCTCCCGCCACGGCTGGGACGGCTGGCTCTGCTGGGAGTACGAGAAGCGCTGGCACGAGAACGCCGCCCCGCTCCCCGACCTCCTCGCCCCCGGCCGTGACCACCTGGCCCGCCTGCTCAACGAATCGGCCTGAGAGAAGCCGCCGGACGACGACCGCGGCGGCCGCCCCGGCGACCGTCAGCGGTGATCGGCGCGCCGCTGTGCCTGCCGGCGGTGGTGCACGTCGCCACGAGCACCCCGGAGCCGCGCGACGGCGGCCCGGAGACGACGTGGGCCAGCGGCCGCCCGTAAGCCCACGGCCGCCGACCGCGCCCGCCCCGGGGCACGCCGTACACGCCCGCCCGGTGTCACGCCGTCCGTGCCGCCGCCGACCACCGTGCCACCCGCTCCCTCAGCCGGCGCCGGCACTCCGGCCACTCCTCGGTCGTGATCGAGTAGACCGCGGAGTCGCGCAGGCGGCCCTCCTCGCCCGGCACCCAGGAGCGGGACCAGTTGCGCAGGACGCCCTCGAAGCGGGCACCCGTGCGTTCGATCGCCGTGCGGGAGCGGGTGTTGCGAGCGTCCGTCTTCAGGTCGACGCGCGCGACGTCCCACCGCTCGAAGGCGTGCCCGAAGAGCAGCAGCTTGGACTCGGCGTTCAGGCCGGTGCCCTGGGCCGAGCGGGCGAGCCAGGTGAAGCCGACCTCGATGGCGTCGAGCCGGTCGTCGCTGACCCAGCTGCGGGGCTCCCAGTACGAGGTGGCGCCCACCGCCCGGCCCGTGGCGAGCGACACCTGGGCGTAGGGGGCCAGCCGGCCGGTGGCCGCGCGGGCGAGCTGGGCGTCGACGTAGGCGCCGACCTCGTCGGACCTCGGCACCCAGGTGTACGCGTAGGTGTCCCGGTCCTCCTCCGCCGCCACCGCGAGATCGGCCGTGTGCCGCTGCTCCAGCGGCTCCAGACGCACCAAGGCGCCTTCGAGGACCGGCCCTTCCAGGGTGAAACTCACCGTGCGCTCTCCTCCGCGGTCGCTCCTACGCTCGTGGCACGACGGGAGTCTCGCGCAAGGGACCCGGCCCGTCGAACGAGTTCTGCGCTCCCCGTGGCCGCCTGCCGCCGCCGGGGCGTGACCGAGGCCAGCGCCACCCCGCCCACCAGCAGCGCCGCGGCCCCCCAGCGCAGCGGGGTCACCGACTCGCCCAGGAACAGCGCGGCCGACGACATGCCGAACACCGGGACGAGCAGCGAGAAGGGCGCGACCGTGGACGCGGGGTGGCGGCGCAGCAGCAGGCCCCAGGCGCCGAAGCCGAACACCGTGGTGATCCAGGCGACGTAGAGCACCGTGCCGGCGCCCTGCCAGTCCAGCCCGCGCAGCGCCTCCAGGTCCCGCGAAGGGCCCTCCACCAGGAGGGAGAGGGCCAGCAGGGGCAGGACCGGAACGGTGCTGACCCACACCATGAAGTTCAGCGCGTCCGGGGGTGCGGCCCTGCGGGTCAGCACGTTCGAAACGCCCCAGCAGGCCGCCGCCGCGACGACCAGGGCGAAGGCGCCGAGCGGGCCCGAGGCGCCCTCGTCGACGGCCGCGACACCGATGCCGGCGAGGGCCACCGCCATGCCCACCAGCCGGATCCCGGCGGGGCGTTCACCGAGGACCGCGAAGGCGAACAGGGCGGTGAACACCGCCTGGATCTGGAGCACCAGGGAGGACAGCCCGGCGGGCATCCCCGCATCCATCCCGACGAACAGCAGCCCGAACTTGGCCACGCCCAGCACCAGTCCGACCGCCACGATCCACTTCCAGGCGACCTTCGGGCGGCCGACGAGGAACACGGCCGGGACGGCGGCCGCGAGGAAGCGGAGGGCGGAGAAGAGCAGGGGCGGGAAGTGGTCGAGGCCGAGTTCGATGACCGTGAAGTTCACCCCCCAGACGGCGGCGACGAGGACGGCGAGCAGGACGTGGGAAGGGCGCATGCGTCGAGGATCACCGCCCGGAACCCTTCAGCACCAGCGACGATTCCTGCATGGTTGGATGAAGCACGTCTAATCGGTCGCGCCCGGGGATCCGGTCGGCCACGTCATACGGGTACGCACGCGCCGCCGAGCGAGAAGGAGCCGCCGTCCATGCTCGACCTCCAGCGGCTCCGCGCCCTGCACGCCATCTCGGTCCACGGCACCGTCGGTGCCGCCGCCGCGGCCCTCGGATACACCTCCTCCGCCGTGTCCCAGCAGATCGCCAAGCTGGAGCGGGAGACCCGGACCGTGCTCCTCGAGCGCGAGGGCCGAGGCGTGCGGCTCACCGACGAGGCGCATCAACTGGTGGCAGCGGCTCAGGAGTTGCTGGCGATCGTGGAGCGGGCGGAGACCGAGCTGGAGGAGCGGCGCGGGGTTCCCGCGGGCCGGCTGACCATCGCGGCCTTCGCGTCGGCGGCGCGCGGGCTGATGCCCTCCGTGCTGGCCGACCTGGCCCGGCGGCATCCCGCACTCGACACCCGGCTCACCGAGATCGACCCGCACCTGTCGGTGGACCTGGTCGCGAAGGGCGCGGTCGACCTCGTCGTCGCGCACGACTGGGACATCGCGCCACTGCCCGCCCCGGCGGGGGTGGAGCAGGCGGTCGTCGGGGACGACCTGTGCGATCTGCTCGTCCCGGAGGGGCACCCCTTCGCCGGCCGTACGGCGGTGCGGCGGGAGGAGCTGGGCGGTGAGCGGTGGATCTGCCAGCCGCCGGGGCGGGTCTGCCACGAGTGGCTGGTGCGCACCCTGCGCGCGGCCGGTCACGAGCCGGACATCGTGCACCAGGCCGATGAGAACCCCACCCTGGTCGCCCTGGTCGCCGCCGGACTCGGTATCGCGCTGATCCCCCGGCTCGGGCGGGGCCCGCTTCCCGCGGGGGTGGTGGAGGTGCCGCTCGACCCCATGCCCGTCCGGCGGTTGTACGCGCTGTGGCGCGCGGGCGCGGCGCGGCGTCCGGCGATCGCGGAGACGGTGCGGACCCTGCGCGGCCACTGGCCCGAGGTGGCGGCGCACACCCGCGGCCGACCGGGGGCGGCACCGGGGTCGCCCGCGTAGCCGCCCGCGGCACTCCTCCCGTCCCGCGGGTCCCCCTCGTACCGACTCCGGGAAGCTGCCCCCGCATACGGGAACCCGTCCCCGTCCGCGTCCGTCCAACCCGCGGTTGCCGGACGAGTCCCCGTGGTGCGGTGTGGGGGGGGGGGGGGGGGGGGCCGCGGGGCCGCCCCCCCCCCCCCCCCCCCCCCCCCCCCCCGCCCCCCCCCCCCGCCCCCCCCCCCCCCCCCCCCCCCCCCCCCCCCCCCCCCCCCCGGGGCCCCCCCGCCCCGCCCGCGCCCCCCCCCCGGGGGGGGGGGGGGCGGCCCGGGGGGGGGGGGGGGCGCCCCCGGGCGCCGGCGCCCGCCCCCCGACCCACCCTCTCCGCCGTGCCGCGGCCGGCAGCACGCCGCCGTCGGCGCGCCCCCCTCCCATGCGCCGGCGGCGGCCCCTCGTTGGGTACCGTGCGTTCCCTTGACTGGCAGAAACTTCCCGGATATTGGTGACCACCTGGAAGTTTCCTTCAGCGGATCCCCGCGGATCACCTCCCAAAGGAGCGCACGTGCCCGACAGCAGCACGGGAAGCATGGGAAACACCGCACATCCGTCCAGACGCACCGTCCTCGCCGCGACGGCGGGCGTCACCACCGCCCTGGCGGTCGGCGGCACCGCCCGGGCCGGCACCGGGGCCGCCGCCCCCGACGACACGAAGCTCCGGGCGCTCGTCTCCCGGATGACCCTCGAGGAGAAGGTCGGCCAGCTGTTCGTCATGCGGGTGTACGGCCACTCGGCCACCGCCCCCGACCAGGCCGACATCGACGCCAACCTCAAGGAGATCGGCGTCCGGACGGCCGCCGAGCTGCTCGCCAGGTACCGGGTCGGCGGCATCATCTACTTCTCCTGGGCGCACAACACCCGCGACCCGCACCAGATCGCCGACCTGTCCGACGGCATCCAGAGGGCGTCCCTCCAGCTGCCGCGCGGCCTGCCGGTGCTCATCTCCACCGACCAGGAGCACGGCATCGTCGCCCGCGTCGGCAAACCGGCGACCCTGTTCCCGGGGGCGATGGCCATGGGCGCGGGAGGTTCGCGGTCCGACGCCCGCACCCTCGGCCGGATCGCCGGGCGCGAGCTGCGCGCCCTGGGCATCCGTCAGGACTACGCGCCGGTGGCCGACGTGAACGTCAACCCGGCCAACCCGGTCATCGGCGTGCGGTCCTTCGGCGCCGACCCGGAGGCGGTGGCCGCGCTGGTCGCCGCCGAGGTGACCGGGTACCAGCGCTCGGGGGTCGCGGCCACCGCCAAGCACTTCCCCGGGCACGGCGACACCGCCGTCGACAGCCACACCGGCCTGCCGGTCATCACGCACAGCCGTGAGCAGTGGGAGGCGCTGGACGCGCCGCCGTTCCGGGCGGCGATCGAGGCGGGCATCGACTCCCTCATGACCGCCCACCTGGTGGTCCCGGCGCTCGACGGCTCCGGCGACCCGGCCACCCTCTCCCACCCGATCCTCACCGGCATCCTGCGCGAGGAGCTGGGCTACGACGGGGTGGTGGTCACCGACTCCCTCGGCATGGAGGGCGTGCGGACCAAGTACGGCGACGACCGGGTACCGGTACTGGCGCTGAAGGCGGGCGTGGACCAACTGCTCAACCCGCCCTCCCTGGAGGTGGCCTGGAACGCGGTCCTGGAGGCCGTCCGGGACGGCGAGCTCACCGAGTCCCGGCTCGACGAGTCGATCCTGCGCATCCTGCGGCTGAAGGCGAGGCTCGGCCTGTTCAGGCAGCCCTACGTCGGCCAGGACGGTGTCGACCGCGCGGTCGGTGTCCGGGCCCACCTCACGGCGGCCGACCGGATCGCCGAGCGCACCACCACCCTGCTGGTCAACGAAGGCGGACTGCTGCCGCTGTCCCGGCGCCGGCAGCCGAGACTGCTCGTCGTCGGCGCCGACCCGGCCTCCCCCTCCGGCACCACCGGACCGCCGACCGCGGTGCTCGCGGGCGCGCTGGGCGAGCTGGGCTTCACGGCGACCGCGATGTCCACCGGCACCGCGCCCTCGGCCTCGGCCGTCGCGCGGGCGGTCGCGGCGGCGCGGGAGGCGGACGCGGTGGTGGCCGGGACGTACAACGTCACGGCGGGCAGCGGCCAGCGGCGACTGGTGGAAGCCCTGCTGGCAACCGGCACGCCGGTGGTGGCGGTGGCGGTCCGCAACCCCTACGACGTGGCCCAGCTGCCCGGCGTACCGGCGTACCTCGCGACCTACTCCTGGACCGACGTCGAACTGCGGGCCGCGGCACGGGTCATCGCGGGCCGGGTGGCGCCGCGCGGGAGGCTGCCGGTGCCGGTGCAGCGGGCGGACGACCCGGCGGCGGTGCTGTATCCCGTAGGGCACGGGCTGACGTACTAGACGCGGCACGTCCGCCCGGCGTCACGGGCGTGGCCGTCGGACGTAGTGCCCGTACGTCACGCACCCGGAGCGGCACCACCAGGGTGCGCAAAGCGCCCCACATGTCTGGCGTGACCCGGTTCGCGGGGTCACGCTGGACGGGGTGTTCGGGGGGATGACATGCAGGTGAGAAGGTCGCTCGGCGCGGTGTGCGCGGTCACGGCGCTGTCCGCGGCCCTGCTGACGGGCTGCCAGAGCCCGCCGGGCGGCGACCGCGCGGAGATCACCCGCCCGAGCGGGCGGTCCACGGTCTCCCCCGGACCGGCCCGGCCGACCGGGTACGGAGCGGTGTTCCTCGCGGTCGACGAGTGCAGTTCCTTCGGCCGGACCAGCTTCACCGAGGTGCCGTGCACCAGCGAGCGGGCGGCGGCCCGGGTGATCGCCCGCCACGACGGCACCGCCCGCGAGGGGCCGCCCTGCCCGCCGACGACGGACTTCGTGCTGCACATCAGCGAGCAGCGCCCCTCCTCCGACGAGGACGGCGACGGCACGGTCCCGCGCGGCTACGCCTGCATGCGCAACCTCCAGCCGCCGCACCCGGGCGACCCCGGTGGCGGGGGCGGGCCGCGCACCGTGGTCGGCGACTGCGTGTACGGCCTGGGCGGCGGCCGGGTGCGCGAGACCGCGTGTGACGGCACGGGCGGGAGGAGGCCGGAGTACCGGGTGACGAAGGCCGTGAACACCAGGTCCGACTGCCCGGCGTCCACGGCCCTCTACGTCCGGCTCGGTGGCCCGTCACCGGTGGGCTGTGCCCGTCCGGTGTCCTCCCGCGTCACGCCCCGCTAGGGACGCAGCACGCGCTCCTTCTCCACGTCCTGCCGGTCGAGCTTGGCGTCGAACCCGGCCAGCGGCCTGGCCGCCGCCGGGTTCTCCCGCACCGTGCTCGGGGTGACGTCCGCCCAGTCGAGGATGCGGGCCGTGGCGAGGGCCTTCTCCTCGGGGACGAGCCCGGCCACGTTGGCGCCGTGGTTCATGCCGGGGGCGGTCAGGACGTAGGAGTCACGCGCGCCGCGGCCCAGCCGGAACGGCTCGGCGCCCCACGGGTCGTTCTCGCCGTAGACGAACAGCATCTGCCGGGCGTTGTCGCGCACCCAGCGGTCGACGTCGCGCATGACCCACGGCTCGAACCGCATCGGGATCGAGCGGGGGACGAAGTGGCGCGGCGGCTGGTAGCCGTAGCGGACGTACTGCTTCTCGATGTGCGGGAACCGGATGGTCGGCGCGCCCAACTGGGTGCCGGCCTGGTAGTAGTACGGCGTGTAGGGGCTCAGGCCCTGGTCCGTGTAGAACGAGAAACCGGAGATCGTGTCGATCGAGGTCCAGATCTCGTCGTCGGTGGCGTTCTTTGCGTCCGCCGGGATCTGCTCGCAGTCCTTCAGGGTGCTGTACTGCCAGAAGCCCCACACGTAGTCGAGGACGACGGCCTCGAAGGCGCGGTCGAGGCTGCCGATGGTGTCGAAGGTGTAGCCGTTCTCGGCGGCGTATGCCTCGTACTTCTTCTCCAGCGGCTCGCGGCGCACCAGCGCCTCGCGCTGCACCGCGTTCAGCCGGTCGCGGCACTCCTTGGTGCCGACGGTCGCGAAGAAGCGGTCGTAGGCGGAGTCCTCCTTGTTGACCACGTCGTTGGGGGCGACATAGGCGACGACGCCGTCCATGTCCCGCGGGTAGAAGCGCTCGTAGTAGGTGGCGGTCATGCCGCCCTTGGAGCCGCCGGTGGAGATCCAGTTCTGGGTGTAGATCTTCTTCAGGGCCTTGAAGATGCGGTGCTGGTCGCTGGCGGCCTGCCAGATGTCCAGCTTGGACCAGTCGGCCGGCTCGGGCCGGGACGGGGTGAAGAAGCGGTACTCCATGGAGACCTGGTTGCCGTCCACGATCTGGGTCGGCTCGCTGCGGCGGGGCGTGGTGGAGACGCTGTAGCCGCTGGTGTGGAAGACGGTCGGCCGTGCGGTGTCCTTGTGCAGCACGGTGATCCGCTGCTGGAACGTGCCCTCGGCGGGGCTGCGGTGGTCGACCGGCTGCGTGTAGTTGAGGACGAAGAAGCGGTACCCGGGGTACGGCTTCTCCTCGACCAGGCTCATGCCCGGGACGGAGAGCAGTCTCTCCTTGATGTCAGTGCTGCCGGTGGCGTCCGGCTCGGCGGCGGTGGCCGCCCCCGCCGTACTCAGTGTGCCTATGAGCACCGTGAGCGCCAGCAGCCATCTGAGCGCCTTGCGCATGCGCACTCCCCTGTGAGACAGATGTGCGCCGGAAGCTAGCGGACCAACTCCCGGCAGCACCAGGGGACCTAGGGGAAACCCTCGGTGCTGCGCGCACATGCGAGGGGTCGCGAGTCGGCCCATCCCCGGTGTGGGACGGGCGAGTTCAGCACAGGATCCAGCCGGAGTTGATCGAGCCGCCGCCGACCCTGCCCTTCACCCACACGCAGCGCCGCCCGGCGTGCACGGTCACCGGTCCGGCGTGGTGGCGGTAGCGGCCCTCGTCGGCGACCGGCCGGCCGCCGCGGGCGCGGACGCTCACCATCATCTTCCGTACGGGGCCGGGCTTCTTGGCGAGGGTGACGGCGCAGACGTAGCCGCCGCGCTTGTACACCTCCACGGCGCCGGTGGAGAACGGCAGGGTGCGGACCTTGCGTCCGGCACAGTGCGACGCGGCGTGCGCGTCCGTCGGCGCGGCGACGGCCAGCAGCCCGGAGGCGGTCAGTACGGCCAGACCGAGCGCGAACCGCCGGCGTATCGCTCCACTGCCCAATGCCGTTCCTCCCCAAGCGCACGTGCCGCGACCAACGACGTACGGGTGTACGGACGCATGACGTACACCGGATGGTTGCGCACCCGTGACACACCCGGGTCAGGCCACCGCCGGCACGTCCTCCCCCACGAACGTCCGCCACAGCTCGGCGTACGTGCCGTCGCGCCGCAGCAGTTCCTCGTGCGTGCCGTCCTCGGCGACGCGGCCGTGGTCCATCACGATCACCCGGTCGGCGCGTGCGGCGGTGGTCAGGCGGTGGGCGACGACCAGGGTCGTGCGGCGGCCGGCCACACGGTCGGTGGCGTGGTTGACCTGTGCCTCGGTGGCCAGGTCGAGGGCGGCCGTGGCCTCGTCGAGGAGCAGGACGTCGGGGTCGACCAGTTCGGCGCGGGCCAGGGCAACGAGCTGGCGCTGGCCGGCCGAGAGGTTGCGCCCGCGCTCGGCGACCTCGTGCAGGTAACCGCCCTCCAGCGTGGCGATCATCTCGTGCGCCCCGACCGCGCGGGCCGCCGCCTCGACCTCCGCGTCGGTGGCCTCCGGGCGGCCGTAGGCGATGGCGTCGCGGACGGTGCCGGGGAAGAGGTACGCCTCCTGCGGGACGACGCCGAGCCGGTGCCGGTACGCGGTGAGGTCGAGGTCCCGCAGGTCGGTGCCGTCCACGGTGACCCGGCCGGCGGTGGGGTCGTAGAACCGGGCCACCAGCTTGACCAGGGTGGACTTGCCGGCCCCGGTCTCGCCGACGAAGGCGACGGTCTGCCCCGCCGGGATGCGCAGGTCGATCCCTCTCAGCGCCTCCTCGGTGCCGTCGTCGGTCCGGTAGGAGAAGTGCACGTCGTCGAAGGCGATCTCCCCCCGCAGGGAGGGCACGTCCAGCGGCTTGGCGGCGGACCGGGTGGACGTGGGTTCCCGCAGCAGCTCCTGGATGCGGCCGAGGGAGACCGACGCCTGCTGGTAGCCGTCGAAGACCTGGGAGAGCTGCTGCACGGGTGCGAAGAACAGGTCGATGTAGAGCAGGTACGCCACCAGCGCACCGGTCGTCAGCGTCCCGTCGTCCACCCGGGCGCCGCCCACCACGAGCACCCCCACCGCCGCCGCCGAGGACAGGAACTGCACGAACGGGAAGTACACCGAGATCAGCCACTGGCCCCGGATACGGGCGGCACGGTAACCGGCGCTGCGCTCGGCGAACCGCCGCCCGCCGTCCCGCTCGCGCCGGAAGGCCTGGACGATGCGCAGCCCGGACACCGACTCCTGGAGGTCAGCGTTGACCGCCGACACCCGCTCCCGGGCCAGCTCGTACGCCTTCACGCTGGCCCGGCGGAAGAAGTACGTGGCGACGATCAGCAGGGGCAGGGTGGCGAAGACGACGAGCGCGAGCTGCACGTCGATCACCAGCAGGGCGGCCATGATGCCGAAGAAGGTGACCACCGAGACGAACGCCGTGACCAGGCCCGTCTGGAGGAACGTCGACAGCGCGTCGACGTCGGTGGTCATCCGGGTCATGATCCGGCCGGTCAGCTCGCGCTCGTAGTAGTCGAGGCCGAGCCGCTGGAGCTGGGCGAAGATCTTCAGCCGCAGCGCGTAGAGCACGCGTTCGCCGGTGCGCCCGGTCATCCGGGTCTCGCCGATCTGCGCCGCCCACTGGACGGCGACCGTGAGCAGGCCCAGCAGGGAGGCGGCCCAGACCGCGCCGAGGGCCGCCTGGCTGACGCCCTGGTCGATGCCGTGCCGGATCAGCACCGGCAGCAGCAGGCCCATGCCGGCGTCCACGGCGACGAGGCCGAGGCTGACCAGCAGTGCCGTGCCGAAGCCGCGCAGCAGCCGGCGCAGACCGTAGGACCCCTCCGGCCGGACGGCACGCGCCTCGTCCACATCGGGGACGTCGGTCGCCGGGGGCAGGGCCGCCACCTGGGCGAGGAGCTCCGGGGTGGCCGGGGTGCCGGCCAGGGCGGTGTCCTTGGGCTCGCGGTCGCCGGTCCACAGCCGCGGGGTGACCCCGCGCTCGGCGTCGAACTCGGCGTCGAGCTCGGCGCGTACGGAGGTGTCCTCCTCCTGGGGCTCCGCGGGCGGGGTGTGGCCCGGGGAGACGGCGCCGAGCTCGTCGGGGTCGGTGAGCAGCCGGCGGTACAGGGCGCAGCGCCGCTGGAGCTCGTCGTGGGTGCCGAGGTCGGCGAGCCGGCCGCCGTCGAGGACGGCGATGCGGTCGGCGAGGTTGAGGGTGGAGCGTCGGTGGGCGATCAACAGGGTGGTGCGCGCGCCGGCGCTCGTCGAGGGGTGGTCGGGCGACGGACGGGCGGTGCGGCCCCGCATGACGTGCTTGAGCGCCTCGTGGATCTCGTGCTCGACCCGGGCGTCGACGGCGGAGGTCGCGTCGTCCAGGATCAGCAGACGCGGGTCGGTGAGGAGGGCGCGGGCGAGGGCGATGCGCTGGCGCTGGCCGCCGGAGAGGGTCAGGCCGTGCTCGCCGACCGTGGTGTCGTAGCCGTCGGGCAGCTCGGCGATGAACCGGTCGGCCTGGGCCGCGCGGGCGGCGGCCACGATCTGCTCCTCGGTGGCGTCCGGGCGGCCGTAGGCGATGTTGTTGCGGACGGTGTCGGAGAACAGGAAGGAGTCCTCGGGGACCAGTCCGATGGCCGCGCGCAGGGACTCCTGGGTCAGTTCACGCACGTCGTGGCCGCCGACCAGGACGGCGCCGCGGCTGACGTCGTAGAAACGCGGCAGGAGCAGGGAGAGGGTGGACTTGCCGGAGCCGGAGGAGCCGACGACGGCGAGGGTCTCGCCGGGGCGGATCTCGAAGGAGAGGCCGTCCAGGACGGGGTGCTCGGGGTCGTAGCCGAAGGAGACGTCGTCGAACTCGACGGTGGCGGGGGCGTCGGCGGGCAGGTCCCTGGTGCCGTCGGTCATGGACGGCTCGGTGTCGATCAGCTCGAGGACGCGCTCGGTGCCGGCCCGTGCCTGCTGGCCGACGGTGAGGACCACGGCGAGCATCCGGACCGGGCCGACGAGCTGGGCGAGGTAGGTGGAGAAGGCGACGAACGTGCCGAGGGTGATGTGCCCGCGCACCGCCAGCCAGCCGCCCAGCGCCAGCATGGCCACCTGGCCGAGGGCGGGCACGGCCTGGAGGGCGGGGGTGTACCTGGCGTTCAGCCGGACGGTGCGCAGCCGTCCGGCGTACAGCCGCCGGCCGACCTCCCGCAGTTTGCCGGTCTCCTGCTCCTCCTGCCCGAAGCCCTTGACCACGCGGACGCCGCTGACGGCGCCGTCGACCACGCCGGCCACGGCGGCGGCCTGGGCCTGGGCGTACCAGGTGGAGGGGTGCAGCCGGGTGCGGCTGCGCTTGGCGATCCACCACAGGGCCGGGGCGACGGCGAGCGCGACCAGGGTGAGCGGGAGCGACAGCGACGCCATGATCACGAGGGAGATCAGGAAGAGCAGGACGTTGCCGATGGTCATCGGCAGCATGAAGAGCAGGCCCTGGATCAGCTGGAGGTCGCTGGTGGCGCGTCCGACGACCTGCCCGGTGGACAGCTCGTCCTGGCGTCTGCCGTCGAGCCGGGTGATCGTCGCGTACATCTCGGTCCGCAGGTCGTGCTGGACGTCGAGGGCGAGCCGTCCGCCGTAGTAGCGGCGGACGTAGGTCAGGACGTAGACCACGACCGCGGCGCCGATCAGGGCGGCGGCCCAGGGCACCATGGCGCGGCTGTGGTCACCGATCACGTCGTCGATGATCACCTTGGTGATCAGCGGGACCAGCGCCATGACGGCCATGCCGCCCAGTGACGCGCCCAGGGCGAGAACGACGTCCTTGGGATACCGCCAGGCGTATCCGGCCAGTCGCCGTGCCCATCCCCGTTGCGCTGTCACGCGGGTGCCCTCCGTCCGATCCGATGCGGCCGATCGACCTGATCTTCCGGAAGGCACCAACACGGGCGGATGCGGATTTCATCCCTCCGCAAGGGTCACAGGCGTACGCGCAGAGCGTAGAGGCGGGTCGTCTGGGCGGCGTTCTCGTTGTCGTCGCTGACCAGGAGCACCTTCAGGCGGCCGTGGGGGGGCCCCGGCCGGTGATCACCATGCCCTCGATGTTGTCGAGCAGCGGGTTGGGCTGGGGCTGCTGGGCGGTGGCGCCGAGGGAGGGGCAGTCGGCGAGGTCGGCGAGCAGGGTCTTGCCGTACTCGGCGCGGTGGCGTTCGGCCAGTAGAGGCGGACGGTGTTGCCGACACCGGGGGTGTAGCCGCGCTCCAGGACCAGCAGGCGGCCGTCGGGCACGGCGGTGACCTCGGAGACGCCGAGGCCCGGGTCGATCCGGTAGGAGTACTGGTCGCCGAGCCGGAAGCCGCCGTGGGCGGTGCGCCTCCAGGTCTGGAAGCGGACGAGGTCGCCGGGGTCGCCGGCGAGCGGGTACTCCATGGAGGCGAGCAGGGTACGGCCGCCGGGCAGGAGGGTCAGCCCTTCGAAGGTGCCGTTGGCGCGGGCGCGGGTGCGCAGTTCCTCGGGCACGGGGAGGCGGTCGAGGATCTTCCCGTCACGGGAGTGGCGGCGCACGGTGGGCTCGGTCTCGGAGGAGACGAGGGCGGTGCCGTCCCGGTCGACGACCAGTCCCTCGGAGTCGAGGGGGGCGCCGCTCTCGTCGGCGAGCGGGGTCACGCCCCGGGGCCGCAGGGTGCGGGGGTCGAGCCGGAAGAGGGTGGAGCGGTCGGAGAGGGCGGCGAGCGAGCCGGTGGGGGTCCCCCCGCTCGAGCGGAGCCGGGAGTGGGAGTGGTCGACGGCGAGCGCGGAGAGGTTGCCCACGAAGGTGCCGTCATGGGTCGTCTTGTCGAGCGCGTCGGAGAAGCTGTCGATGGAGACGGACGGGGAGCAGGCGTGGTCCGGCCGCCCGCCGGTGGCGTCCGGTCGGGCGCTCGCGGGGCCGGCGGCGGTCAGGCAGCCGGCCGCCACGAGGGCCGCGGTGGCGGTGGCGGTGGCGAGGCGGATTCTCAGGCGCATGGACGTCACCGTAGGGCGGGCCGGTGGCCGGCGGAAGGACGCGTCGTTACGGGTCAACTCGCCGCGAGGTCGCGGTGGATGACTTTGGCCACGGCCTGGATGGTGGATATGCCGTAGTTCATCGTGCTGTTGCCGTGGGAGAGCACCGTGATCACGTAGTCGTGGCCGCCGCCCTTGAAGGTGCCGACGCTGTGCACGCGCCAGCCGTAGGTGGAGCGTTGCAGCCAGCCGTTCTTGACGCCGACGGTCACTCCGGCCGGCACTCCGTACGGGGTGCCCCAGCGCTGCGAGGAGACGACCTGACCCATCAACTTGAGGATGTACGCACGTGAGTTGTCGCTGAGGACCGCGTTGCGGGCGGTGATCAGCTTGAGCAGTTTCTGCTGGTCGGTGACGGTGATCCGGGTGAGGCCCCAGTAACCGTTGGCGCCGGGCACGGTCTGCGTCATGGCGGCGGCGGCGAGGAAACCCTTGATCTTCGTCGTGCCGAGCTGTTTCCACAGGGTGGAGGTCGCGGCGTTGTCCGACGTGGTGATCATGGCCTTGGCGAGGGTCGCCTCGCGGTCGGTCAGATACCGGTTCGTCTTCTTGGCGTCCCACAACAGGGTGGCCAGGACGGTCACCTTGACGACGCTGGCGGAGTCGAAGGGGGTGCTCGCGCGCAGGGTGCAGGTCGTCCCGGTCGTCCGGTCGTACAGGCCGACGGCGACGGTGCCCCCGCGGGTGGCGAGCGCGGCGGTGATGTCCTTCTTCAGCTTCTCGGCGAGGCCGGCCCTGGCCGAGGTGCAAGCCACGGCAGGGGTGACCGCGGCGGCGGGCGCGGCGGCCAGGACGAGCGGCACCAGGACACCGGCGCCCGCGCCTGCCGCCAGCACTCTGGCGCGGCGGGAAATCCCACGATTCATGCAGGGGTTGACCGCCCGGACGGCCGAAACGTTGTAGCGGCCGACGAAGGTTTGTGCGAGTCGTCACCTGTGCGTCGATTTCAAGCCATGGACATGACTGCATGTCCATGCCAGTCTCCTCTGCGCTCCCCGATCAACCCGCGTAGATGGGACCCCCACATGTCTGCCACACGCATACGCGCCCGGAAGCCTGTGGCCCTCGCCACCGCCGCCGTCCTGGCCGCCCTCACCACTCCCGCGCTGACCGCGACCGAGGCGTCGGCGACCACCACGGCGTACGACTCCACGTACTACAGGAACGCCGTCGGCAAGACCGGCTCGAGCCTGAAGTCCGCGCTGAACACCATCATCAGCAACCAGACGAAGCTGTCGTACTCCGCCGTCTGGGAGGCCCTGAAGGTCACCGACCAGGACCCGAACAACAGCAACAACGTGATCCTGCTGTACTCGGGCATCTCCCGCAGCAAGTCCCTCAGCGGCGGCGACACCGGCGACTGGAACCGCGAGCACGTGTGGGCCAAGTCCCACGGCGACTTCGGCACCGCCACCGGCCCCGGCACCGACCTGCACCACCTGCGCCCCGAGGACGTGCAGGTCAACAACATCCGCGGCAACAAGGACTTCGACAACGGCGGCAGCACCTTCACCCACAGCGGCGGCAGCCTGACCGACGCGAACTCCTTCGAACCGCGCGACACGGTCAAGGGCGACGTCGCCCGCATGATCCTCTACATGGCCGTCCGCTACGAGGGCACCGACGGCTGGCCCGACCTGGAGCCCAACGACTCCGTCACCAACGGCACTTCCCCGTACCACGGCCGCCTGGCGGTGCTGAAGCAGTGGCACGAGCAGGACCCGCCCAGCGCCTTCGAGGAGCGGCGCAACGACGTCATCCACACCTCCTACCAGCGCAACCGGAACCCGTTCATCGACCACCCGGAGTGGGTCGAGGCGATCTGGTAGCCGGAGTACGGCCGGGCGTTCGACCCAGGTGCGTCGGCGGGCGGCCGGGTGTTCAGCCCAGGTGCGTCGGCGCGAACATGCGCAGCACCGCCGGGAGCACCACCACCGACGGGCCCGGCGTCGACAGGGCCTCGGCGAGGTCCCGTTCCAGGGTCTCGGGGGTGGTGCGCACCCCGGGCACGCCGAAGGACCGGGCCAGGGCCACGAAGTCCGGGCGGGTCAGCTCCGTCGCCGTGGTCCCGCCGAACGCGTCGGTCATGTACTCGCGCAGGATGCCGTAGCCGCCGTCGTCGACGACGAGCCAGGTGACGTCGAGGTCGTGCTGGCGGGCCGTGGCGAGTTCGGCGACGGAGTACAGGGCGCCACCGTCCCCGGAGACCGCCAGCACCGGGCGGGTGGGGTCGGCGACCGCCGCGCCGAGGGCGGCCGGGAAGCCGTAACCGAGGCCGCCCGCGCCCTGGGCGGAGTGCAGCAGGTTGGGGCCCTTGGCGTCGAAGGCGGACCAGGCCCAGTAGGCCAGGATCGTCATGTCCCAGAAGGAGGGCGAGTCGGCGGGCAGGGCGCGCCGGACCGCGGTCAGCACCCTTTGTTCCAGGGTGAGTTCCTGGGCCCCGATGCGCTCGGCGACCTCGGCCAGCAGCGCGCCGACACGCTCCGGCACCGTCTCGTCCGCGCGCGGCTCGACCGTCTCCAGCAGCGCCTGGAGGGCGAGGCGCGCGTCCGCGTGAATGCCAACGGCCGGGTGGTTGGACTCCAGCTTGCCGAGGTCCGCCTCGATCTGGACCACCCGGCCGCGCGGCCTGAAGGTGTGGTAGTTCGAGGAGAGTTCGCCCAGCCCGGACCCGATCACCAGGAGCACGTCCGCGTCCTCGAGGAAGTCCGTGGTGTGCCGGTCCTCCAGCCACGACCGCAGCGACAGCCGGTGGTTCCAGGGGAACGCGCCCTTGCCGCCGGGGGTGGTGACGACCGGGGCGGAGACCCGCTCGGCGAGCTGCCTCAGCTTGCCCGAGGCGTCCGCACGGATCACGCCGCCGCCCGCGACGATCGCCGGGCGCTCGGCACGGGACAGCAGGTGGGCGGCCAGTGCGATCAGTTCGGGGCGCGGGGGCAGCTCGTCCGGGGTGGCGTCCATCGCCGTGACCACCGGAAGTACCGTCTCCGCGAGCAGCACGTCCTGCGGGATCTCCACCCACACCGGCCCGTGCGGCGCGGTCAGCGCCGACTTCCAGGCCGCCGCGACGGCGGAGGGGATCTGGGAGGCGGCGCGGACCGTGTGGACCGACTTCACCACGCCCCGGAACGAGGCCGCCTGGTCGGGCAGTTCGTGCAGGTAGCCCCGGCGGCCCCCGCCCAGCCCGGCCGTCGGGACCTGGCTGCAGATCGCCAGCACCGGCGCGGAGGCCGCCGCCGCCTCCTGCAGCGCGGGCAGCGACATCAGCGCGCCGGGACCCGTCGACAGCAGCAGCGGGGCCGCCTCGCCGGTGGTCCGGCCGTACGCGTCCGCCGCGAACCCGGCGTTGTTCTCCATCCGCAGGCCGACGTAGCGCAGGTCGGACCGCCGCAGCGCGTCGAACAGGCCGAGGGCGTGCTGGCCGGGCAGGCCGAAGACGGTGGTCGCGCCGAGCCCGGCCAGCGTCTCCACGACCAGGTCCCCGCCGGTGCGGCCGGGAGGAGGGCTGAGGGCGGCCTCCCTCTGCGCGGCGGTGGGGCGGAGCACCAGGTCGTGGTCGTGGGTCACTTGCCCTCGTTCTCCTCACGGGCGGCGGCGATCTGGCGGGACATGATCGTGGTCAGCTCGTACGCCGTGTGGGAAGCGGCGACCGAGGTGATCTCGGCGTGATCGTACGCGGGCGCCACCTCGACGACGTCCGCCGAGACCAGGTTGCAGGAGGCGAGTCCGCGCAGGATCTCCAGCAGCTCGCGGGAGGTCATGCCGCCGGCCTCGGGGGTGCCGGTGCCGGGGGCGTGGGCCGGGTCGAGGCAGTCGATGTCGATGGAGATGTACAGCGGACGGTCGCCGATGCGCTGACGCAGCTGGTCGGCGACCTCGTCGGCGCCGCGCCGGTAGACGTCCGCGGAGGTGACGATGCCGAAGCCCATCTTCTCGTCGTCGGTGAGGTCCTGCTTGCCGTACAGCGGGCCTCGGGTGCCGACGTGGGAGAGGGCGGAGGTGTCGAGGATGCCCTCCTCGACGGCCCGGCGGAACGGCGTGCCGTGGGTGTACTCGGCGCCGAAGTAGGTGTCCCAGGTGTCGAGGTGGGCGTCGAAGTGGAGCAGGGCGACCGGACCGTGCTTCTTGGCGACCGAGCGCAGCAGCGGGAGCGCGATGGTGTGGTCGCCGCCGAGGGTCATCAGCCGGGCGCCGGTGCCGAGCAGCTCGTCGGCGGCGGCCTCCACGGTCTCCACGGCCTCGTTGATGTTGAAGGGGTTCACGGCGATGTCGCCGCCGTCGGCCACCTGCGCGAGGGCGAACGGGGAGGCGTCCTGGGCGGGGTTGTACGGGCGCAGCAGCCGGGACGCCTCGCGGATCGCGTTGCCGCCGAAGCGGGCGCCGGGCCGGTAGGAGACACCCGAGTCGAACGGCACGCCCACGACGGCGACGTCGGCGCGGCCGACCTCGTCGAGGCGCGGCAGCCGGGCGAAGGTGGCGGGGCCGGCGTACCGCGGGACCCGGGAGGAGTCGACGGGGCCGCGGGGCGTCTCGTTGCTGCTCATGAGGGATGCTTTCCTTCGGACGGTGGAGGGGTCGGAGCCGGTCTCGATCCGACGCTAGGTGGCCCCCCGGCACACCGGAAGTGTACGTTTCCTCCATTCGGAGTGCCCCTGATGGAGGAAACGTCCACCGTGCACGATCCGGCGCTGCCCTCCGCGCCCACCACACCGCCCACACCCCCCGTACCCCTGGACGCGCTCCTGGCACGCGAGGACCTCGGTCTGCGCCGGATCGCGGGACCGGCCGGGCCCGGCCTCGTGGTCCACGGGGCGCACACCTCCGAGCTGGCCGACCCCTCCCCCTACCTGCTGGGCGGGGAACTGCTGCTGTCGGCGGGCGTGCACATCCCGCCGGGCGCGGGACCGGAGTACTTCGACGCCTATGTCTCCCGGGTCGTGGCGGCGGGCGGCGCGGCCCTCGGCTTCGGAGTGGCTCCGGTGCACGACACCGTGCCGGGCGCGCTGGTCGAGGCGTGCGGGACACACGGGCTGCCGCTGCTCGAGGTGCCACCGCGGACCACCTTCTCGGGAGTGGCCCGCGCGGTGTGGCAGCTGATGGCCCGGGCCCGGCTGGCGGAGCTGCGCCGGGTGGCGGAGGCCCAGCAGAGCCTGGCCGCGGCGGCGGCCCGTCCGGATCCGGTCCCCTCGGTGCTGCGGCAGCTGGCCCGGCGCCTGGACGGCACGGCGGTGCTGTACGGGCCGGAGGGCGCGCGGCTGGCGGCGGCCGGGCGGGATCAGGGCGCCGAGGTGCGAGCGGCGCTGGCGGACCTGGCGGGCGTGGTCGGCACCCGCGCGGCCGGCACCGCGAGCGACACCGTGGCCGGCACCCGGCTGGCCGCCTACGCCCTCGGCGCCGGCCGGGGCTTCGTGCTGGGCGTGGCCGCCCCGCGGCGCGACCCCGGGGACCACACCATCGCCTCGGTGGCCGCCGTCCTGCTGTCGCTGCTCACCGGCGAGCACCAGAGCGGCACGGGCGCGGCCCGCTCCGCCGCCCTGGTGCGGTTGCTGCTGGGCGCATCGCCGGAGGCGGTGACCCCGCTGCTGGGCCAGGACCGCTGGCGGGTGGTGCACGCCCGCCCGGACGGGCAGGCACCGGACTCCGTCGCGGCGTCCGCGCTGGGTGCCGCGCTCGGGTCGGCGCTGGTGGACCTGGCGGGCGAGGTGGTGCGCGTCCTGGTGCCGGCCGACCGGGCCCCGGAGGCGCTGCCCGGCTGGACGCTGGGCGTCAGCGCGGACGTCGCCCCGCGCGACTGGCCGGCCGCCGACACCCAGGCGGCCCGCGCCCTGTCCCGGGCCCGCGCCACCCGCACCCCGCTCGTGCGGCACGGCGCCCGCCCGGCCCTCGCCGACCTGGTCCCCGCGGCCGACGCCCGGGCCCACGCGCGTACGCTGCTCGCCCCGGTGGCCGGCACCCCGGCCCTCACCGACACGCTGCGCACCTGGCTGAGCCTGCACGGCAGTTGGGACCGCACCGCGGTGGCGCTGTCCGTGCACCGCAACACCGTGCGGCAGCGGATCGCGCGGTGCGCGGCCCTGCTGGAGGCGGACCTGGACGACCCGGACGTACGGATGGAGCTGTGGTTCGTGCTGCGGCACACGTGACGCGCGCGGCGTACCGGATCCGGCGCACCGGTCGTGCGCGCCGTACCGGGTCGTACGCGCCGTACCGCCGGGGCACGCCGGTGTACGCCGGGGCACCCCGGGGCACGCCGGGGCCCTGAGTACCCGTACGGATGTCCCTGAGTACGTGACGCACGTCCCAGCGCTCGATACGCCAGGGACGGCCCCGGACCGCTGCTCCACAATGGGGGGCATGCCGATAACCGGGACCCCCAGCCGCGCCGAGCTCCTCGACCACCTCGTCGCCACGCGCATAGCGGGCGACGTCGCCACGCCGAGGGAGAACAACCTCTCCCACTACCGCAAGCTGGCGAACGGCGACCGCCACTACTGGCTCGGACTGGAACTCGGCGACCGCTGGAGCGACGAGCAGGACGTGCTCGCGGTGATGGCGGAGCGGGTCGGCGTCAACGACGACCCGGAGCACCGGTACGGCCAGGACACCATCGACCCGGAGCTGACCGTGGCCGCGCTGGAGCGGATGGCCGGGCGGCTGCGCAAGGCGGCGGAGGGCCGGCAGCGGGTGCTGTTCGCGACCGGGCACCCCGGCGGTCTGCTCGACGTGCACCGCGCCACGGCCGCCGCGCTGCGGGCCGCCGGCTGCGAGATCGTGGTGATCCCGGACGGGCTGGCCACGGACGAGGGGTACGTGATGCAGTTCGCCGACGTGGCGGTGCTGGAGCACGGCGCCACGCTGTGGCACACCCACTCCGGCGAGCCGATGAAGGCCGTCCTCACCGCCCTGGAGCGCGAGGGCCGCCCCCTGCCCGACCTGGTCGTCGCGGACCACGGCTGGGCGGGCGCGGCCGGGCAGTACGGCGTCGACTCCGTCGGCTACGCCGACTGCAACGACCCGGCCCTGTTCCTCGCGGAGGCCGAGGGCACCGTCCAGGTCACGGTCCCCCTCGACGACCACGTCACCAGCCCCCGCCACTACGACCCGATGACGGCGTTCCTCCTGGCGGAGGCGGGGCTGGTCTGAGCCCGGCGGGTCCCGTCAGTCGTGCGGGACCCGCACCACGCCCTCCTGGATGACGGAGACCGCGAGCCGCCCGTCCTGGGTGTAGATGCGGGCCTGGCCGAGGCCCCGGCCGCCGTGGGCCGTCGGGGACTGCTGGTCGTACAGCAGCCACTCGTCGGCGCGGAACGGGCGGTGGAACCACATCGCGTGGTCCAGGGAGGCGCCGACCACGTCGCCCACCGCCCAGCCGCCGCGGCCGTGCGCGAGCAGCACGGAATCCAGCAGCGTCATGTCGGAGACGTACGTGGCGAGGACGACGTGCAGCAGGGGGTCGTCCGCGAGCTTGCCGTTGGTGCGGAACCACACCTGCGAGTGCGGTTCGCGCGGCTCGCCGTAGCGGCCGAACGGCGGCTCGTCCACGTACCGCAGGTCGACCGCCGCGCGGGCCTGGACGAAGCGCTCCACGACCGCCGGGTCCAGGTGCGCGTAGCCGCGCATCCGCCGCTCGGAGGTCGGCAGCGTCGCGGGATCGGGCGCGGGCGGCATCGATGCCTGGTGGTCCAGGCCCTCTTCGTACGTCTGGAAGGACGCCGAGAGGTGGAAGATCGGCTGCCCGTGCTGGACCGCGACGACCCGGCGGGTGGTGAAGGAGCGGCCGTCGCGGATGCGGTCGACGTTGTAGACGATGGGCGCGCCCGGATCGCCGGGGCGCAGGAAGTACGCGTGCAGGGAGTGCGCCGGACGGTCCTCGGGGACCGTCCGGCCGGCGGCGACCAGGGCCTGGGCCGCGACCTGGCCGCCGAAGACGCGCGGGACCACGGCGGAACGGGACCGGCCGCGGAAGATGTCCTGCTCGATCCGCTCCAGGTCGAGCAGATCGAGCAGGTCCTGTAGTGCCTGACTCATGGGGTCAGTCGTGTAGATCCTTCCGCGAGCCCTACAGGCCCATGTCCTTCGCGATGATCGTCTTCATGATCTCGCTGGTGCCGCCGTAGATGCGGTTGACCCGGTTGTCCGCGTACAGGCGGGCGATCGGGTACTCGTTCATGTAGCCGTAGCCGCCGTGCAGCTGGAGGCAGCGGTCGATGACGCGGTGCGCGACCTCGGTGCAGAACAGCTTGGCGGAGGCGGCCTCGGCCGGGGTCAGCTCGCCGGCGTCGAGGGCCTCGGTGGCGCGGTCGGCGACGGCCTCGGCGGCGTCCACCTCGGCCTGGCAGGCGGCCAGCTCGAACTTGGTGTTCTGGAAGTGGGCGACCGGCTTGCCGAAGACGGTGCGCTCCTGCACGTACTGCTTGGCGAACCGGACGGCGGCCTTGGCCTGGGCGTAGGCGCCGAAGGCGATGCCCCAGCGCTCGGAGGCCAGGTTGTGGCCGAGGTAGTAGAAGCCCTTGTTCTCCTCGCCGAGGAGGTCCTCGACCGGCACCTTGACGTCGACGAAGGCCAGCTCGGCCGTGTCGGAGGTGCGCAGGCCCAGCTTGTCGAGCTTGCGGCCGACGGAGTAGCCCTCGGACTTGGTGTCGACGGCGAAGAGCGAGATGCCGAAGCGGCGGTCCTCGGCGGTCGGGGCGGAGGTCCGGGCGCAGACGATGACCTTGTCGGCGTGCACGCCGCCGGTGATGAAGGTCTTGGCGCCGTTGAGGACGTAGTGCGTGCCGTCCTCGGAGAGCTTGGCGGTGGTCTTCATGCCCGCGAGGTCGGAGCCGGTGCCCGGCTCGGTCATCGCGATGGCCCACATCTCCTCGCCGGTGACGAACTTCGGCAGGTAACGCTTCTTCTGCTCGTCGGTGGCGAGCATCTTGATGTAGGGCAGGGCGAGCAGCACGTGCACGCCGGAACCGCCGAACTGGACGCCCGCGCGGGCGGTCTCCTCGTAGAGGACGGCCTCGAACTTGTGGCTGTCCAGGCCCGCGCCGCCGTACTCCTCCGGCACGTTGATGCCGAAGATGCCCAGCTCACCGAGCTTGTAGTAGAACTCGCGCGGCGCCTGGCCGGCGGCGAACCACTCGTCGTAGACGGGGACGACCTCTGCCTCGATGAAGGCGCGAAGGGTCTCCCGGAACGCCTCGTGATCCTCGTTGAAAACCGTACGGCGCACCGCGCCACCTCCACGTACCTGGGCATGTCTAAGCGCTTGCTCAGATCAAAGATACCGGCGAGTACGGACAGACGTCCAGAGCAGGGGGACCGTAACGCTCGTCACGCGGCGACGACCGGGACACCGCCCCACCGTGCGGATCCCCCGATCCCCCGGCCGGGCGTCAGCGCCCGCCCGCCGCAGCGAACGCGCCGCGGGCCATCCGGTGCAGGAGCTCCGCCGTGGTGTCGCGGCCGGGCAGGGAGCCGGGTCGACCCAGGTGCGGGGTGGAGTTGAGCAGGCCGAACACCGAGTGCACCGCCGAACGGGCGGCCGGTTCGGTCAGTGCCGGGTACACCTCGCGCACCACCTCGACCCACAGCTCGACGTACTGCCGCTGGAGCTGGCGCACCAGCTTGCGGTCGGCGTCCCGGAGGCGGTCCAGCTCGCGGTCGTGCAGGGTGATCAGAGGACGGTCGTCGAGCGCGAAGTCGATGTGCCCCTCGATGAGCGAGTCGAGGACCTCCGAGGCGGCCACCCCGTCGGCCTCCTCCAGGCGCCGTTTCGCGCCGGTCAACAGCGAGTCGCTGATGCCGACCAGCAGCTCCGCGAGCATCGCGTCCTTGCCCGCGAAGTGCCGGTACAGCCCCGGCCCGCTGATGCCGACCGCGGCCCCTATCTCGTCGACCCCGACGCCGTGGAAGCCGCGGTCGGCGAACAGCCGGGCGGCTTCCTTGAGGATCTGCTCGCGGCGGGTGGGGGCGTCGGTTCTGGTGGCCATGAAGACGATTCTAGACAGCGAGGTTAGCGGTCGTTAACCTGAGGGAAATGCGTTAACGCTCATTAACAAGGTGAGGGGACCCGCAGGATGCAACAGGCACCGGAGCTTCACAGCGCGGCCGATCCCGCGTCGGAGGCCTTTCGGGCCAACGAGGAGGCGCACCGCGCCCTCGTCGAGGAGCTGCGCGCCAAGCTGGCCGCGGCGGCGCTCGGCGGCGGCGAGAAGGCGCGGGCGAGGCACACCGCGCGCGGGAAACTGCTCCCGCGCGACCGTGTGGACACCCTCCTCGACCCCGGCTCGCCCTTCCTGGAGCTGGCCCCGCTCGCGGCCGACGGGATGTACGACGGCCAGGCCCCGGCGGCCGGTGTGATCGCCGGGATCGGGCGGGTGGCCGGCCGGGAGTGCGTGGTCGTGGCCAACGACGCCACCGTCAAGGGCGGCACCTACTACCCGATGACGGTGAAGAAGCACCTCCGCGCGCAGGAGGTGGCCCTCGACAACCGTCTCCCCTGTGTGTACCTCGTCGACTCCGGCGGCGCCTTCCTGCCCATGCAGGACGAGGTGTTCCCGGACCGGGACCACTTCGGGCGGATCTTCTACAACCAGGCCCGCATGTCGGGTGCCGGCATCCCGCAGATCGCGGCGGTGCTCGGCTCCTGCACGGCCGGCGGGGCGTACGTCCCGGCGATGAGCGACGAGGCGGTGATCGTGCGCAACCAGGGCACGATCTTCCTCGGCGGCCCGCCCCTGGTGAAGGCCGCCACCGGCGAGGTCGTCACCGCGGAGGAGCTGGGCGGCGGCGAGGTGCACTCCCGCGTGTCCGGCGTGACCGACCACCTCGCGGAGAACGACGCGCACGCCCTGCGGATCGTGCGCGACATCGTCTCCACGCTCCCCGCGCGGGGCACGCTGCCCTGGCAGGCCGAGCCGGCCGTCGAGCCCAAGGTCGACCCGGCCGGGCTGTACGGCGCGGTGCCGGTGGACTCCCGCACCCCCTACGACGTGCGCGAGATCATCGCCCGCGTGGTCGACGGCTCGCGCTTCGCCGAGTTCAAGGCGGAGTTCGGGCAGACCCTGGTCACCGGCTTCGCCCGGATCCACGGCCACCCGGTGGGGATCGTCGCCAACAACGGCATCCTGTTCGCCGAGTCCGCCCAGAAGGGCGCCCACTTCATCGAGCTGTGCGACCAGCGCGGCATCCCGCTGGTGTTCCTGCAGAACATCTCCGGCTTCATGGTGGGCCGGGACTACGAGGCGGGCGGCATCGCCAAGCACGGCGCCAAGATGGTCACCGCGGTCGCCTGCACCCGCGTGCCGAAGCTGACCGTCGTGGTCGGCGGCTCCTACGGCGCGGGCAACTACTCGATGTGCGGCCGGGCCTACTCCCCCCGCTTCCTGTGGATGTGGCCCAACGCCAAGATCTCGGTCATGGGCGGCGAGCAGGCCGCCTCGGTCCTCGCGACCGTCAAGCGGGACCAGATGGAGGCGCGCGGGGAGGACTGGCCCGCCGAGGAGGAGGACGCCTTCAAGGCCCCGATCCGTGCGCAGTACGAGCGCCAGGGGAACGCCTACTACGCGACGGCCCGGCTCTGGGACGACGGCGTGATCGACCCGCTGGAGACCCGGCAGGTGCTGGGCCTGGCCCTGACCGCGTGCGCCAACGCGCCACTGGGCGACCCCCAGTTCGGCGTCTTCCGGATGTGAGGGAACCGACGATCATGTTCGAGACAGTGCTTGTGGCCAACCGGGGCGAGATCGCCGTCCGCGTCATCCGCACCCTGCGGTCGATGGGCGTGCGCTCGGTGGCCGTCTTCTCCGACGCGGACGCCGATGCCCGGCACGTCCGGGAGGCCGACACGGCGGTGCGGATCGGTCCCGCACCGGCCGCCGAGAGCTACCTGTCGGTGGAACGGCTGCTCGAGGCAGCCGCCCGCACCGGCGCCCGGGCGGTCCACCCCGGGTACGGCTTCCTCGCCGAGAACGCCGGCTTCGCGCGGGCGTGCGCCGAGGCGGGGCTGGTGTTCATCGGGCCCCCCGCCGACGCGATCTCCCTCATGGGCGACAAGATCCGCGCCAAGGAGACCGTGAAGGCGGCCGGTGTCCCGGTGGTGCCGGGTTCGAGCGGCAGCGGCCTCACCGACGAGGAACTGGCCGAAGCGGCCCGCGGGATCGGCATGCCGGTGCTGCTCAAGCCCTCCGCGGGCGGCGGCGGCAAGGGCATGCGCCTGGTCCGGGACGCGGCGAGGCTGGCGGACGAGATCGCCGCCGCCCGGCGCGAGGCCCGCGCGTCCTTCGGTGACGACACCCTTCTGGTCGAGCGGTGGATCGACCGCCCCCGGCACATCGAGATCCAGGTCCTGGCCGACGGCCACGGGGGCGTGGTGCACCTCGGCGAGCGCGAGTGCTCGCTCCAGCGCCGCCACCAGAAGATCATCGAGGAGGCGCCCAGCGTCCTGCTCGACGAGCGGACCCGGGCCGCGATGGGCGAGGCGGCGGTCCAGGCGGCCCGCTCCTGCGGCTACCGGGGCGCGGGCACGGTGGAGTTCATCGTCCCCGGCGGCGACCCGTCGTCGTACTACTTCATGGAGATGAACACCCGCCTGCAGGTGGAGCACCCGGTCACCGAGCTGATCACGGGCCTGGACCTGGTGGAGTGGCAGCTGCGGGTGGCGGCCGGCGAGCGGCTGGCCTTCGGCCAGGAGGACGTCCGCCTGACGGGTCACGCGGTGGAGGCCCGGGTCTGCGCCGAGGACCCCGCGCGGGGCTTCCTGCCCTCCGGTGGGACCGTGCTGCGGCTGCGCGAGCCGCAGGGCGACGGAGTGCGCACCGACTCCGGGCTCAGCGAGGGCACCGAGGTCGGCAGCCTGTACGACCCGATGCTGTCCAAGGTGATCGCCTACGGCCCCGACCGCCCGACCGCGCTGCGCAAGCTCCGCGCGGCGCTCGCGGAGACGGTCACACTGGGCGTACAGACCAACGCCGGGTTCCTGCGGCGGCTGCTGGCGCACCCGGCCGTGGTCTCGGGCGAGCTGGACACGGGGCTGGTCGAGCGCGAGGTGGACGGGCTGGTACCGGACGAGGTGCCGACGGAGGTGTACGCGGCGGCGGCCCTGCTGCGCCACGCCCGCCTCGCGCCCCCCGGCGGTTCCGGCTGGGCCGACCCGTTCGCCGCCGCGGACGGCTGGCGCCTGGGCGGAGCGCGGGCGTGGACCGAGCACCACCTGCGGGTGCCGGGCCGGGACCCGGTGACCGTGCGGGTGCGCGGCACGGCGGACCACGGCACGGAACTGCTGCTGCCGGGGACCGGCACGCCGCTGCGGGCCTTCGGGGGCGTGTCCCCGCGGCCGGGGGGCGAGGACCGGTTCACCTTCCTGCTCGACGGGGTCGCCCACACCTTCGCCGCCCTGCCGGACGGCACCTGGCTCGGCCGCGACGGCGACGCATGGCAGGTGCGCGACCACGACCCGGTCGCCGCGTCCCTCACCCGCGCGGCGCACGCCGGCGCCGACTCGCTGACCGCGCCGATGCCCGGCACGGTGACGGTGGTGAAGGTCGCCGTCGGCGACGAGGTGACGGCCGGCCAGAGCCTGCTGGTGGTGGAGGCGATGAAGATGGAGCACGTCATCTCCGCCCCGCACGCCGGCACGGTCACCGAACTGGACGTCTCGCCCGGCACCACGGTCGCCATGGACCAAGTGCTGGCGGTCATCGCCCCGGCGGAGGAGGAGACGGCGTGAACGCCACGGAACTGGGCCTGCCCATGGCCGTACCGGACGCCGGCCTGCCCACCCGCGTGCGGATCCACGAGGTCGGCGCCCGCGACGGCCTCCAGAACGAGAAGACGGTCGTCCCGGTCGAGGTGAAGGCGGAGTTCGTCCGCCGCCTGGCCGGCACGGGCCTGACCACCATCGAGGCGACGAGCTTCGTCCACCCCCGGTGGGTTCCCCAACTGGCGGACGCGGAGCAGCTGTTCCCACTGGTGAGCGATCTGCCGGTGGCCCTGCCCGTCCTGGTACCGAACGAACGCGGCCTGGACCGGGCGCTGTCCCTGGGCGCGCGGCGGGTGGCGGTCTTCGCCAGTGCCACGGAGTCCTTCGCCAAGGCCAACCTCAACCGCACGGTGGACGAGGCCCTGGCCATGTTCGAGCCGGTGGTGGGCCGGGCGAAGGGCGAGGACCTCCATGTGCGCGGCTATCTGTCCATGTGCTTCGGCGACCCCTGGGAGGGCCCCGTCCCGGTCCCCCAGGTGGTGAAGGTCTGCCGGGCCCTGCTGGACATGGGCTGCGACGAACTGAGCCTGGGCGACACCATCGGGGTGGCGACCCCGGGCCACGTCGGCGCCCTGCTCACGGCGCTCACCGAGGCGGGCGTGCCGGTGTCCGCGCTGGGCGTGCACTTCCACGACACCTACGGCCAGGCCCTGTCCAACACGCTGGCCGCGCTGCGGCACGGCGTCACCACGGTCGACGCCTCCGCCGGCGGACTGGGCGGCTGTCCGTACGCGAAGTCCGCCACCGGCAATCTCGCCACCGAAGACCTCGTGTGGATGCTGCGGGGCCTCGGCATCGACACCGGGGTCGACCTCGGCCGTCTCGTCGCCACAAGCGTCTGGATGGCCGACCGCCTGGGCCGACCCAGCCCGTCCCGCACCGTACGAGCCCTCTCCCACCAGGAGCAGTGAACGACCATGGACCACAAGCTCTCCCCCGAACTGGAAGAACTCCGCCGCACGGTGGAGGAGTTCGCGCACGACGTCGTGGCGCCGAAGATCGGTGACTTCTACGAGCGGCACGAGTTCCCGTACGAGATAGTGCGGGAGATGGGCCGCATGGGCCTGTTCGGCCTGCCCTTCCCGGAGGAGTACGGCGGTATGGGCGGCGACTACTTCGCGCTGGGCGTGGCCCTGGAGGAGCTGGCGCGGGTGGACTCGTCGGTCGCCATCACCCTGGAGGCCGGGGTCTCGCTGGGCGCGATGCCGGTCCACCTGTTCGGCACCGAGGAGCAGAAGCGCGAGTGGCTCCCCCGCCTGTGCTCCGGCGAGATCCTGGGTGCGTTCGGCCTGACCGAGCCGGACGGCGGCAGCGACGCGGGCGCGACCCGCACCACGGCCCGGCTCGACCCGGATACGGACGAGTGGGTCATCAACGGCACCAAGTGCTTCATCACCAACTCGGGCACCGACATCACGGGCCTGGTCACGGTCACGGCGGTCACCGGGCGCAAGCCCGACGGCAAGCCGCTGATCTCCGCGATCATCGTGCCGTCCGGCACCCCGGGGTTCACGGTGGCGGCCCCCTACTCGAAGGTCGGCTGGAACGCCTCGGACACGCGTGAGCTGTCCTTCTCGGACGTCCGGGTCCCGGCGGAGAACCTGCTCGGCGAGGAGGGCCGGGGCTACGCCCAGTTCCTGCGCATCCTCGACGAGGGCCGCATCGCCATCGCCGCGCTGGCGACGGGTCTGGCGCAGGGCTGTGTCGACGAGTCGGTGAAGTACGCCAAGGAGCGGCACGCCTTCGGCCGCCCCATCGGCGCCAACCAGGCGATCCAGTTCAAGATCGCCGACATGGAGATGAAGGCCCACACCGCCCGCCTCGCCTGGCGCGACGCGGCCAGCCGCCTCGTCGCCGGCGAGCCCTTCAAGAAGGAGGCGGCGCTCGCGAAGCTGTACTCCTCCACGATCGCCGTCGACAACGCCCGCGACGCCACCCAGATCCACGGCGGGTACGGCTTCATGAACGAGTACCCGGTGGCCCGCATGTGGCGCGACTCCAAGATCCTGGAGATCGGCGAGGGCACGAGCGAGGTCCAGCGCATGCTGATCGCCCGTGAACTGGGCCTGGCCGGCTGACCGTTCGGATGATCGCGGCCCGTGCCCCACCGGGGCGCGGGCCGCTCAGCCGTCGACGAGGAAGGACAGGCCCGCCACCACGGCCATCGGGGTCACGGCCAGGCCCGCGCTCAGGGTCCAGTAGCGTGCGGCGGACGCGCCCGTCCTCGGGCGGGACCGCAGGTTGAACGGCAGCCACACGGCGAGGAAGAGCGCCCACGCCACCGCCAGGGCCACCGCCGGGGAGAGTCCTGCACCACGGTCGGCCGGTTCACCGGAGGCGAGGCCCAGTTCCGTCAGCGGGTCGTTCGCCAGGAACATCATCAGCAGCCACAGGGGCAGGACGGCCACCACCCCGAGGACCAGATTCCCGGCCAGCGGCACGCCCCAGCGTCGGTCCCGATCCACGGCAACCCCCTTTGCCCGACGGTGATCACGGTACAGGGCGGGCATTTCGGCCGCTCGGACGGGTGCGCACCCGATCACCCCCTGGACAATGCATCAGGTTAGGCTAACCTAAGCCTGTCTTCAGCCAAGGGGCCCCGCAGGCGTGCACCCATCGGCACCGTACGCACGAAAGCAGACCCAGCCATGTCGAATGCCCGTACCGCCCGCCTCTCCCGTCGCGGACTGCTCGCCGCCGGCGGCGCCCTCGGACTCGGCGCCCTCGTGACCGCGTGCGGCGGCGACGACGCGAAGAAGGACGGCGGCTCGGAGTCGACGGCGGCCGCCAAGTCCGGCCCCTGGTCCTACAAGGACGACCGCGGCACCACGGTGAAGCTGGACAAGGTCCCCGCGAACATCGTGGCCTTCACCGGCGTGGCCGCGGCCCTGTACGACTACGGCATCGAGGTCAAGGGCGTCTTCGGCCCGACCAAGACCAAGGACGGCAAGGCCGACGTCCAGGCCGGCGACATGGACATCAGCAAGGTGACCGTACTCGGCAACGTCTGGGACCAGTTCAACGTCGAGAAGTACGCCACCCTCGCGCCCGACGTGCTGATCAGCACCACCTTCGACAGCGCCGGCACCCTCTGGTACGTCCCCGAGGCGTCCAAGGAGAAGATCGCCAAGCTGGCGCCGAGCGTCGCCATATCCGTCTTCGACCGTCAGCTGACGCAGCCGCTCCAGCGGGTGTGGGAGCTGGCCGAGTCCCTGGGCGCCGACATGAAGGCCGCGAAGGTCACCGACGCCAAGAAGCGCTTCGAGGAGGCCTCCGAGCGGCTGCGCAAGGCGGCCAAGGCCAACCCCGACATCAAGGTGATGGCCGGCTCCGCGAGCCAGGAGCTGTTCTACGTCTCCGGCACCAACCTCTCCGTGGACCTCGAGTACTTCAAGGCCCTGGGCGTGAACTTCGTCGAGCCCTCGGAGGCGGACAAGAAGGCGACCGGCGGCTGGTTCGAGAGCCTCAGCTGGGAGAACGTCGACAAGCACAAGGCCGACATCATCATGATGGACGACCGCTCCTCGGCCATCCAGCCCGCCGACATCACCGAGGCGACCTGGAAGAAGCTCCCCGCGGTGAAGGCCGGTCAGATCATCCCGCGTTCGGCCGAGCCGATCCTGTCCTACGACAAGTGCGCGCCGCTGGTCGAGAACCTCGCCGCCGCCCTCGAGAAGGCCAAGAAGGTCAGCTGACCCGGCGCCGGACGGCATCCGGCACCACACCTTCCACCCACCCGGAGTTCCGCCCGTGACCACCGCCGTGGCCGCCCCGTTCCGTTTCTTCGCCCTCCAGGTCGTACGGACGAGGCGGCTCGGCCCGTCCTTGGTCCGGGTCACCTTCGCCGGGTCCGACCTGCGCCACTTCCGCTCCGACGGGCGTGACCAGTCGCTGTCGCTGTTCCTGCCGCACCCGGGGCAGAGCGAACCGGCCGTGCCGGTCGAACTGGGCGAGGGGTGGTGGCAGGGCTGGCGCGAACTCCCGGACGACGTACGGGCAGTGATGCGGTCGTACACGCTCCGGGCGCTGCGCACGGACGCCGCCGGCCGCACCACCGAGGTCGACATCGACTTCGTCCTGCACGGCGTCACCTCCGACGCCGGCCCGTCCACCGGGCCGGCCGGCACACCCGCCACCGAGGCCGGCCCCGCCTCCCGCTGGGCCGCGCGGGCGAGCGCCGGTGACCGCGTGCTGCTGCTCGGCCCGGCGGTGGCGGACAACCGGGCGATCCGCTTCCGGCTGCCCGAGGACACCGATCTCGTGCTGATCTGGGCCGACGAGACGGCCCTGCCCGCCACCGCCGCGATCCTCGAGACGCTGCCGCCCGGCACCCGGACCCGGGTCTGGCTCGAGGTGCCGCACCCGGGAGACGTCCAGGACCTCCCCACACGGGCGGACGCGGAGGTCACCTGGTTCGTGCGGAGCGGAGGCACCGGAGGCGAGGGCTCCCCCATGGCCCTCGACAGCCTCCGCTGCGCCCGACTCCCGTCCGGCGGACGGCCGTACGTGTGGATCGCGGGCGAGTCCGGCTGCGTGAAGCAGGTGCGTCGGCTGTTCGTGGGCGAACGGGGTGTCGACCGCCGCCGCGTGACGTTCGTGGGCTACTGGCGCCAGGGGCTGACCGAGGAGCAGCTGCGCGAACAGGGCTGACGCGCAAAAGAGTTGGTCCCGTGCTGCGTGATCACGGTCACGGTCCGGGCAGAAGCACCCTGGACAAAACTTAGGTTAGGCTAACCTAAGTTAGGCGGCCCGCTCCCGCCCGCACCGGACCGTCCCCACCGGAGGACCCCCACATGCGCTCGCACCTGCTCAACGACACCACCGCGGAGCAGTACCGCCGCTCCGTGACCGAAGGAGTCGAGCGGGTGGCCGCCAAACTCGGCGCCACTGACAGGCCGTTCACCGGAATCACGGTCGACGCCCTCTCCCCCCGTATCGAGGAGATCGACCTCGACCGGCCGCTGCACGACACCACCGCGGCGCTGGACGAACTGGAGGAGGTCTACCTCCGGGACGCGATCTACTTCCACCACCCCCGCTACCTGGCCCATCTCAACTGCCCGGTCGTCATCCCGGCCGTGCTCGGCGAGGCGGTGCTCTCCGCCGTCAACTCCTCCCTGGACACCTGGGACCAGTCGGCCGGCGGCACCCTCATCGAGCGGCGACTGATCGACTGGACGGCCGCCCGCATCGGCCTCGGCCGGGCCGCGGACGGCGTGTTCACCTCCGGCGGCACCCAGTCCAACCTCCAGGCGCTCCTGCTGGCCCGCGAGGAGGCCAAGACCGAGAGCCCGGCGGCACTGCGCATCTTCGCCTCCGAGGTCAGCCACTTCAGCGTGAAGAAGTCCGCGAAGCTGCTGGGCCTCGGGCAGGACGCCGTGGTGCCGATCCCCGTCGACCACGACAAGCGGATGCAGACGGTCGCCCTCGCCCACGAGCTCGAGCGCTGCGTCGAGGCCGGTCTCGTGCCCATGGCCGTCGTCGCCACCGCCGGCACCACCGACTTCGGCTCCATCGACCCGCTGCCCGAGGTCGCCGAACTGTGCGAGCAGTACGGCGCCTGGATGCACGTGGACGCCGCCTACGGCTGCGGTCTGCTCGCCTCGCTGAAGTACCGGGACCGGATCGACGGCATCGAGCGCGCCGACTCGGTCACCGTGGACTACCACAAGTCCTTCTTCCAGCCCGTGAGTTCCTCCGCCGTGCTGGTGCGCGACGCGGCCACGCTGCGGCACGCCACCTACCACGCGGAGTACCTCAACCCGCGCCGCATGGTGCAGGAGCGCATCCCCAACCAGGTGGACAAGTCCCTGCAGACCACCCGCCGCTTCGACGCGCTCAAGCTGTGGATGACGCTGCGGGTGATGGGCGCCGACGGCATCGGGCAGCTCTTCGACGAGGTCTGCGACCTGGCCGCCGAGGGCTGGAGACTGCTGGCCGCCGACCCGCGCTTCGACGTCGTCGTGGAGCCGTCGCTGTCCACCCTGGTCTTCCGCTACATCCCCACCGCCGTCACCGACCCGGCCGAGATCGACCGCGCCAACCTGCACGCCCGCAAGGCCCTGTTCGCCTCCGGCGACGCGGTGGTCGCCGGCACCAAGGTCGCCGGGCGGCACTACCTGAAGTTCACCCTTCTCAACCCCGAGACCACGACGGACGACATCGCCGCCGTCCTCGACCTGATCGCCGGCCACGCCGAGCAGTACCTGGGAGAGTCCCTTGACCGCGCATCCTGAAGCCCCGGACGCCACCTACGACTTCGTGGGGATCGGACTGGGTCCCTTCAACCTCGGCCTCGCCTGCCTCACCGAGCCCATCGACGAGCTCAACGGCGTCTTCCTGGAGTCCAAGGCGGACTTCGAGTGGCACGCCGGGATGTTCCTCGACGGCGCCCACCTCCAGACGCCGTTCATGTCGGACCTGGTCACCCTCGCCGACCCGACGTCCCCGTACTCCTTCCTCAACTACCTGAAGGAGAAGGGCCGGCTGTACTCGTTCTACATCCGCGAGAACTTCTACCCGCTGCGGGTCGAATACGACGACTACTGCCGCTGGGCCGCCGGGAAGCTGTCCCGCATCCGCTTCGGCACGACCGTGACCGAGGTGACCCACGAGGACGGCGTCTACGCCGTGCGGACCGCCGGCGGCGAGACCTACCGCGCCCGGCACCTGGTGCTCGGGACCGGCACCGTGCCCTACGTCCCGGAGGCGTGCCGCGGGCTGGAGGGCGACCTCCTCCACACCGCGCAGTACATGCACCGCAAGGCGGAGCTCCAGCAGAAGGACTCGATCACGATCGTCGGCAGCGGGCAGAGCGCCGCCGAGATCTACTACGAGCTGCTGTCCGAGATCGACGCCCACGGCTACCGGCTCAACTGGGTCACCCGCTCCCCGCGGTTCTTCCCGCTGGAGTACACCAAGCTGACCCTGGAGATGACCTCCCCGGACTACATCGACTACTTCCGGGCGCTGCCCGAGGAGACCCGTTACCGGCTGGAGAAGCAGCAGAAGGGCCTGTTCAAGGGCATCAACTCGGACCTGATCGACGCGATCTTCGACCTTCTGTACCAGAAGGACGTCGAGAGCGGCGACCAACCGGTCCCCACCCGCCTGCTCACCAACTCCACCCTGACCGGCGCCCATTACGAGGACGGCGGCTACACCCTCGCCTTCCACCAGGACGAGCAGGACAAGGACTTCGAGATCCGCACCGACGGCCTGGTGCTGGCCACCGGTTACCACTACGAGCCGCCGGCCTTCCTGGACCCGGTCCGCGACCGGATCCGCTTCGACGGCCACGGCCGCTTCGACGTGGCCCGCAACTACGCCATCGACGTCACCGGCCGGGGCATCTTCCTCCAGAACGCCGGTGTCCACACCCACAGCGTGACCAGCCCCGACCTGGGCATGGGCCCGTACCGCAACAGCTGCATCATCCGCGAGCTGCTCGGCACCGAGTACTACCCCGTCGAGAAGTCGATCGCGTTCCAGGAGTTCTCCGTATGACCTTCACGTTCCGCCCCGTCGACCCCCTGAAGGACGCCGAGCTGCTGCACTCCTGGGTCACCCACCCCAAGGCGGCCTACTGGATGATGCAGGACGCGCGGCTGGAGGACGTCGAGCGCGAGTACATGAAGATCGCGGCCGACGAGCACCACCACGCCTGCCTGGGCCTGAGGGACGGCGAGCCGGTCTTCCTGATGGAGAAGTACGACCCCGCCCACCGCGAACTGGTCGGCCTGTACGAGCCCGAGCCCGGGGACGTCGGCATGCACTTCCTGGTGCCGGCGACCGACCGGCCGGTGCCCGGGTTCACCCGGTCCGTCATCACCGCGGTGATGGCCCACCTGTTCGAGGACCCGGCGACCGCCCGCGTGGTGGTCGAACCGGACCTCTCCAACAAGGCGGTGCACGTCCTGAACGAGGCCGTCGGCTTCATCGCCGAGCGGGAGATCCGGAAACCGGAGAAGAGGGCACTGCTGAGCTTCTGCACGCGCGAGCAGTTCGAAAGGGCGGTGCACGCATGACCCCGGCCGACGCGGTGAACCACCTGACTCCCGAGCACTGGGAGACGGCCAACCGCCTGCTGATCCGCAAGGCGATCGCCGAGTTCGCGCACGAGCGGCTGATCACCCCCGAGGAGACGGGCGCCGGCACGTACGTCGTGCGCAGCGACGACGGCCTGACCGCTTACCGCTTCACCGCCGTCCGCCGCGCCCTGGACCACTGGCAGGTGGACGCCGCCTCCCTCACCCGCCACCGGGACGGAGCGGAACTGCCGCTCGCGGCACTGGACTTCTTCACCGAGCTGCGGTCGTCGCTGGGCCTGAGCGACGAAATCCTGCCGGTCTACCTGGAGGAGATCTCCTCCACCCTGTCCGGCACCTGCTACAAGCTCGCCAAGCCGCGCGTCACCTCCGCGGAGCTGGCCCGCGCCGGTTTCCAGGACATCGAGACCGGCATGACGGAAGGCCATCCCTGCTTCGTCGCCAACAACGGACGGCTCGGCTTCGGCGTCCACGAGTACCTGGCGTACGCGCCGGAGACGGCGAGCCCGGTGCGGCTGGTGTGGCTGGCCGCGCACCGCTCGCGGGCGGCGTTCACGGCGGGGGCCGGCATCGCCTACGAGTCGTTCGTGCGACAGGAACTCGGCGAGGAGACCGTCGAACGGTTCCACGGTGTCCTGCGCGGGCAGGGCCTGGACCCGGCCGACTACCTGTTGATCCCCGTCCACCCCTGGCAGTGGTGGAACAAGCTGTCCGTCACCTTCGCCGCCGAGGTCGCCCGCCGGCATCTGGTCTGCCTGGGCGAGGGCGACGACGAGTACCTGGCCCAGCAGTCCATCCGGACGTTCTTCAACCGGACGCACCCGCACAAGCACTACGTGAAGACGGCCCTGTCCGTCCTGAACATGGGCTTCATGCGCGGGCTGTCGGCCGCCTACATGGAGGCCACCCCGGCGATCAACGACTGGCTGGCCCAGCTGATCGAGGGCGACCCGGTGCTGAAGGGGACCGGTCTGACGATCATCCGCGAGCGGGCGGCGGTCGGCTACCGGCACCTGGAGTACGAGCGGGCCACCGACCGCTACTCGCCGTACCGCAAGATGCTGGCCGCACTGTGGCGGGAGAGCCCGGTGCCCTCGCTGCGCGACGGGGAGACGCTCGCCACCATGGCCTCCCTGGTCCATGTCGACCACGAGGGCGCCTCCCTCGCGGGCGCGCTGATCGAGCAGTCGGGGCTGGCGCCCGAGGAGTGGCTGCGGCACTACCTGCGCGCCTACTACACGCCGCTGCTGCACAGCTTCTACGCCTACGACCTGGTGTTCATGCCGCACGGCGAGAACGTGATCCTGGTACTGGAGGACGGGGTGGTGCGGCGGGCCGTCTACAAGGACATCGCCGAGGAGATCGCGGTGATGGACCCGGACGCGGTGCTGCCGCCGGAGGTCTCACGGATCCGGGTGGAGGTGCCCGAGGACAAGAAACTGCTGTCGATCTTCACAGACGTCTTCGACTGCTTCTTCCGCTTCCTCGCCGCGCACCTCGCCGAGGAGGGGATCCTGGACGAGGACGGTTTCTGGCGCACGGTTGCCGAGGTCACCCGCGAGTACCAGGAGTCGGTGCCCGAACTCGCCGAGAAGTTCGCCCGGTACGACATGTTCGCGCCGGAGTTCGCGCTGTCCTGCCTCAACCGGCTCCAGCTGCGCGACAACCGGCAGATGGTGGACCTCGCGGACCCGTCCGGGGCCCTTCAGCTGGTCGGCACCCTGCGGAACCCGATCGCGGGATTCTGACGCACCAACGAGCGGGCACCCCGGAGTACGGTCCTCCGGGGTGCCCGTCGGTGCGTGTCCGCTACCCCTCGCGGGCGGGCCAGGACACCTGGGGGGAGCGGTGGTAGCCGATCCCGAGGGCGTCCCAGCGCGGCGCCTGGGCGGCGAGCCGCCGCCGGTAGTCCTCCCAGTCGTGCGTGGCCGCCGGGGACCAGCCCAGCTCGGCGATCCCGGGCAGCCTCGGGAAGGCCATGTACTCCAGATGGGCGGAGTTCTCCAGGGTCTCCGTCCACAGCGGCGCCTCGACCCCGCGCACCGCCGAGGCGGGCACGCCCGGCAGATACGCGCCCGGGTCCCAGTCGTAGGAGCGCCGTACCTCGACGTAGCCCGCCCAGGACAGCCCGAGCGGGGTGCTCCTGTCGTACTTCATGTCGAGGTAGGCCCGGTCGGCCGGGGAGAGGATCAGCCCGGTGCCGGCCCGGGCGGCCTCGGCGACCTGTTCCTTCTCCCGCTCACTGGTGCGGTCCAGGCCCCAGTACTGGGCCAGCGCCCCCTTGGCCGGGTCGGCGCCGGTCAGCTGGTGCCAGCCGACGACCGTCTTGCCGTACTCGGCCACGATCGGCTGCACCCGGTCCATGAACTTCACGAAGTCCTGGTGCGGGGTGGAGTGCGCCTCGTCGCCGCCGATGTGCAGGTAGCGGCCCGGGGTGAGCGCGGCCAGCTCGCGCACCACGTCGTCCACGAAGTCGTAGGTGATCTCCTTGCCGACGCACAGCGAGCTGAAGCCGACCTCGATGCCGGTGTAGAGCGGGGGCGCCACGCCGTCGCAGTTCAGCTCGGCGTAGGAGGCGAGGGCGGCGTTGGTGTGGCCCGGCATGTCGATCTCGGGCACGACCTCCAGGTGGCGGGAGGCGGCGTAGCGGACGATCTCCTTGTAGTCGGCCTTGGTGTAGTACCCGCCGGGGCCGCCGCCGACCTCGGTGGAGCCGCCGTGGGTGGCCAGGCGTGGCCAGGAGTCCACCGCGATGCGCCAGCCCTGGTCGTCGCTCAGGTGCAGGTGCAGCTTGTTGAGCTTGTAGAGGGCGATTCGGTCGATGTAGCGCTTGACCTCGTCGACGGTGAAGAAGTGCCGGGCGACGTCGAGCATGGCGCCGCGCCAGCCGTAGCGCGGGCTGTCCACGACGGTGCCGCCGGCGATCAGCCAGGGGCCGGGTTGTACGGAGTCCTTCTCGACGGCCGGGGGCAGGAGTTGGCGCAGGGTCTGGACGCCGTGGAAGAGGCCCGCGGGCCGCGCGGCGGTGATGGTGACGCCGGAGGGGCCGCTGGTGAGCCGGTAGCCCTCGGCGCCGAACGGACCCTGCGCCAGCCGCAGCCGGATGCCGCCCCGGCCCTGCTCGGTGACCGGCAGGGGGTGGCCGGTGGAGGGGCGCAGGAGGCCGGCGAGGTACGCGCCGATCCGTCGGGCCTCGCGTGAGGGGTCGACCCGGATCCGGGTTCCCTCGGTGATGCGGTAGGGGGATCCGCCCGGTGTCACCGAGGCGGGCGCGGGGATCACCCGGTCCAGCGGGATCGCCTCCGTGCCCGTGCGGGGGGCCGCACCGGCGGTGCCGGCCCCGGCCGCCATGACCAGCAGCAGGCATCCGAGCAGCCGGGTCATGCGGGGAGTCGTCCGGTGGTGCCGTCGTTGCCGTCTCACACGCGCTCCCTTCTCTCAACTCCTGGGCTCCGCAAGGGAAGCCGGATGGGGTATAGACCACTCTCCCGCAGAACCGGTGGAACAATCACCCCATGGTGGAAATCATCCAGAAGGACGGCACGTGGATTTTTGACGGGGACGCGTTGCGCCTTACTCCGGGACGGGACAAGAACGTAGGACTGCTCCGGCGGACGCTGGGTGAACTCACGGTGCCGTTGGGCGCGTTGGCGGGCATATCGTTCGAGCAGGGGAAGAAGGCGGGACGGCTCAGGCTGCGGCTGCGCGACGGGGCCGACCCGCTGCTGCACGCGACGGGTGGCCGGCTCACCGAGCCGCACGACCCCTACCAGCTGGTGGTCGAACCGGACCGCTACGGCGTCGCCGAGTACGTCACGGACGAGATCCGCAACGCCCTGCTCCTCGACCGGGTGCCGTCCGACCCCATGACGCGGTTCCTGCTGCCCGGCCCGTCCGTGCCGCTGTCCGTCTCGGCCGGGGACGGCACCGTGAGCTTCGACGGCGAGCGGGTGCGCCTGGAGTGGAACTGGAAGACCGAGGACGCCAAGGCCGCCGCCGGCAGCCGCACGCTCGCGCTGGCGGACATCGATGCGGTGGAGTGGCTGCCGGCGGCCGGCCTGGAGAACGGCCATCTCCGGTTCACCGTGAGGAACGCCCCGACCAAGGCCCCGGCCAAGTACGACCCCAACGCCGTGGAGCTGTGGGGGTTCAAGAAGGACCCCCTGATGGCGCTCGTCGCGGCCGCCGTCCAGGCCCGACTGCCGCACCCGTCCGCCCCGGACGACCGCCCGGAGCGGCGGGACGCCGCGCACCCGTCGGCCGCGGCCTCCCCCGCCGAGGACGACCACGACGCGCTGCTGCGACGGCTGCGGGAGCTGGGTGAGCTGCACCGGTCCGGGGTGCTGACGGACGAGGAGTTCACCCTGGCGAAGCAGGCGGTCCTCCAGCGGATGTAGCCTGCCTGCCCGAAATCGGGCAGGATCCTTGCGGAAGACTCTCCCTTACTCCAGGATCTACCGGGTGCACGACGAACTTGTTGATCATCTGACGCGGTCCACGCCCCTCAGTCGGGGCGAGGCACTGCGGGTGATCCAGGACGTGCTCGCCTACTTCGACGAGACGACCGAGGAGTACGTCCGTCGCCGCCACCGCGAGCTCCAGGCCCAGGGCCTGGTGAACGCGACGATCTTCGAACGGATCGAGGCGGACCTCAGATATCGCGCCGTGGCCCCGCCCGAGCTCTCGCTCAGGCAGCTGCGGCGCATCGTCTACGGCTAGGAAAACATCCATATGTGCGGAATCGTCGGATACATCGGCAGGCGTGAGGTCGCGCCCCTGCTGCTCGAGGGCCTCCAGCGCCTGGAGTACCGGGGCTACGACTCGGCGGGCATCGTCGTGACGTCCCCGAAGACGGCCGGCCTGAAGATGGTCAAGGCCAAGGGCCGGGTCCGCGACCTGGAGGCCAAGGTCCCGGCGCGGTTCAAGGGCACCACGGGCATCGCCCACACCCGCTGGGCCACCCACGGCGCCCCGTCCGACGTGAACGCCCACCCGCACCTGGACGCCGAGGGCAAGGTCGCCGTCGTCCACAACGGCATCATCGACAACGCCGCCGACCTGCGCCGCAAGCTGGAGGCGGACGGCGTCGAGTTCCTCTCCGAGACGGACACCGAGGTCCTCACCCACCTCATCGCCCGCTCGCAGGCCGAGAAGCTGGAGGACAAGGTCCGCGAGACCGTCCGGCTGATCGAGGGCACGTACGGCATCGCCGTGCTGCACGCCGACTTCCCGGACCGCATCGTCGTCGCCCGCAACGGCTCCCCCGTCGTGCTGGGCATCGGCGAGAAGGAGATGTTCGTCGCCTCGGACATCGCCGCGCTCGTCGCCCACACCCGGCAGGTCGTCACCCTGGACGACGGCGAGATGGCCACCCTCAAGGCGGACGACTTCCGCACCTACACCACCGAGGGCACCCGCACCACCGCCGAGCCCACCACCGTGGAGTGGGAGGCCGCCTCCTACGACATGGGCGGCCACGACACCTACATGCACAAGGAGATCCACGAGCAGGCCGAGGCCGTGGACCGCGTGCTGCGCGGCCGGATCGACGAGCGCTTCTCCACCGTGCACCTGGGCGGTCTCAACCTCGACGCACGCGAGGCCCGCCGCATCCGCCGCGTGAAGATCCTCGGCTGCGGCACGTCGTACCACGCGGGCATGATCGGCGCCCAGATGATCGAGGAACTGGCGCGCATCCCCGCGGACGCCGAGCCGGCCTCGGAGTTCCGCTACCGCAACGCGGTCGTGGACCCCGACACCCTGTACATCGCGGTCTCGCAGTCCGGTGAGACGTACGACGTGCTGGCCGCCGTCCAGGAGCTCAAGCGCAAGGGCGCGCGGGTCCTCGGCGTGGTCAACGTCGTCGGGTCGGCGATCGCCCGCGAGGCCGACGGCGGCATCTACGTGCACGCCGGTCCCGAGGTGTGCGTGGTGTCCACCAAGTGCTTCACCAACACCACGGTCGCCTTCGCGCTGCTCGCCCTGCACCTGGGCCGCACCCGTGACCTGTCGGTGCGCGACGGCAAGCGGATCATCGAGGGACTGCGCCGGCTCCCGGGTCAGATCGCCGAGATCATGAAGCAGGAGGAGGACGTCAAGAAGCTGGCCCTCCAGTACGCCGAGGCCCGCTCGATGCTCTTCATCGGCCGCGTCCGGGGCTACCCGGTGGCCCGCGAGGCCTCCCTGAAGCTCAAGGAGGTCTCCTACATCCACGCCGAGGCGTACCCGGCCTCCGAGCTCAAGCACGGCCCGCTGGCACTGATCGAGCCCGCGATGCCGACGGTGGCGATCGTCCCCGACGACGACCTGCTGGAGAAGAACCGCGCGGCGCTGGAGGAGATCAAGGCCCGCAGCGGACGCATCGTGGCGGTGGCCCACCAGGAACAGGAGAAGGCCGACCACACGATCGTCGTCCCGAAGAACGAGGACGAGCTCGACCCGATCCTGATGGGCATCCCCCTCCAACTCCTCGCCTATCACACGGCCCTGGCCCTCGGCCGGGACATCGACAAGCCCCGCAACCTCGCCAAGTCGGTGACGGTGGAGTAGACGCAGCCCGCACGACGGACCCCCGCGTACGCCGGTCGTACGCGGGGGTCCGTCGCTGTGCGCGTCGTTACTGCCGCGGGGTCTGCGCCCCAACTCCCTCGCAGGGGCCTACGGGATGACGACGACCGGCCGCTGCGCCCGCTTAGCCAGCCGTCCGGCGACCGAACCGAAGATGCGGCCGACGACGCCGTGCGTGGAGCCGACGACGATGGCGTCCGCCTCGTACTCCCGCCCCACTTCCTCGAGTTCGTGGCAGATGTCGCCGCCGCGCTCGACCAGGATCCAGGGCACCTCGCTGAGGTAGTCCGCGCAGGCCAGTTCCAGTCCGAGGACCTCGGTGCGGTGGTCCGGGACGTCCACGAAGACGGGGGGCTCGCAGCCCGCCCACACGGTGGTGGGCAGCCGGTTGGCGACATGGACGATGATCAGCCCGGATCCGGAGCGCCGCGCCATGCCGATCGCGTAGGCGAGGGCACGCTCGCTGGACGTGGAACCGTCGAATCCGACCACCACACCGTGCTTGAACGCGGGGTCGCACGCGGGGCGCGACTCCTCTTCCGCCAGGGGATCGGCCGCCGTGGGATCGGCGACCGGCCGCTTGCGGTCCGCGGGTTCGAAGAATTCGTGACCGGCCATGGCTGTCTCGGCGTTGTGATCCTTTATGGGGGACGACAGTGTGCGGCGGAGCTGTGTCCGGGAATCATCTTCCCAACCCCATACCCCCAAGGGTACGGCGGCACGCCTCCTAAGCCCAGATCCCGCCCACGGTGCCCGGCGGGTTCCCCGGAGCATGCACGAGGGGGCGCCCGTAACGCAATGGTTGCTGCGCTGTACAGGCGGTTTGCACAGGATTCAACGAACCGGAAGAGTGGCCGCTTGCCCTGCGCGACCGTACCGGAGCACGGTGACCGACGGCCGGACCGGGCGTTGCACCCCGTGAGCCATGCCACACGGAGCCCGCCCCCGCCCGGACGGGGTACCGGCCCCGTACCGGACGCCGCGGCGGGGCGAGGTGGTCCGCCGCGGCCGGCCCGCGGCCGTCCGCCCGCCCCGGTCGTGCCGCCGCTATGCGGCTCGTCACGGGCCGGCGCCGCGGGTGCCGTTCCGGGCCCACGGCGGCCACCGGCTCCACCCGGCCGCCGGTGCGCCGCGCGGAGCAACTCGCCGCGCCGAGAGGCGGGAAGGCCGGGATACACCGGGCGGCTGACCGGTTTCCGCGCACGCGCCCGCATCTTTTCAGCCAACTTCTGGTTCCCGTGCATCCCCTGCCCCGACCACCCCCCAACCCCCGTTCCACCTGCACGGAAAGGGCCTCAGGGGTGCTGCGCACCCTACGGGGATTGGCCACCGCGACGAGGCGCACTTCCCTGCACGCCCCACGAGTGCAACGCTTCGTGATCGAATGCTTCACGCCAAGTTGCCAAGTCGACATTGGGCCGGGTGCCGAACTGGCCACCCGGGCGCGACCGGACACAGTAGATTCGATCTTGACTGTCTTACGGCGGGGGACTCGTGCAGGACCGAGGGGAAACGTGCAGGAGCGACACAACCGAGGAGCCGCGACCACCGAGGGGGGCTTAGCAGTATGAGCCACGACTCCACTGCCGCGCCGGAAACCGCGGCCCGGAAACTCGCCGGGCGACGCCGCAAGGAGATCGTCGCGGTGCTGCTGTTCAGCGGCGGCCCCATCTTCGAGAGTTCCATTCCGCTGTCGGTGTTCGGGGTTGACCGCCAGGACGCCGGCGTGCCGCGCTACCGCCTGTTGGTGAGTGCCGGCGAGGAAGGCCCGCTGCGGACCACAGGGGGCCTGGAACTCACCGCGCCACATGGCCTGGAGGCGATATCGCGGGCGGGCACCGTCGTGGTGCCGGCCTGGCGTTCGATCACCTCCCCGCCACCGGAGGAGGCGCTCGACGCGCTGCGCCGGGCCCATGAGGAGGGTGCCCGCATCGTCGGGCTGTGCACCGGCGCCTTCGTCCTCGCGGCGGCGGGCCTGCTGGACGGCCGGCCCGCGACCACACACTGGATGTACGCGCCGACGCTGGCGAAGCGCTATCCGTCGGTGCACGTCGATCCACGCGAGCTGTTCGTGGACGACGGCGACGTGCTGACATCGGCGGGCACGGCGGCCGGAATCGATCTGTGCCTGCACATCGTGCGCACGGATCACGGCAACGAGGCGGCCGGGGCACTGGCCCGCCGCCTGGTCGTCCCGCCGCGCCGGAGCGGAGGCCAGGAACGCTACGAGGCCAGGAACGCTACCTGGACCGCTCTTTACCGGAGGAGATCGGCGCCGACCCGCTCGCGGAAGTCGTCGCCTGGGCGCTGGAACACCTCCACGAGCAGTTCGACGTGGAGACACTGGCGGCGCGCGCCTACATGAGCCGTCGTACGTTCGACCGCCGCTTCCGCTCGCTGACCGGCAGCGCCCCGTTGCAGTGGCTGATCACGCAGCGGGTCCTCCAGGCGCAGCGCCTGCTGGAGACGTCGGACTACTCGGTGGACGAGGTGGCGGGCCGCTGCGGCTTCCGCTCCCCCGTCGCGCTGCGCGGCCACTTCCGGCGGCAGCTGGGGTCCTCCCCGGCCGCCTACCGGGCCGCGTACCGCGCCCGCCGGCCGCAGGCCGAACGGAACCAGGACGCCGACGTCACCGGCACGCCGGGCCCCGTCCCGTCCGGGCAGCCGAACCACGGGCAGCCGGGTCACCCCGGGCATGCGGGTGGTCACGCCGGCCAGGCACCGGCCGCCCTGCACCCGGAGAACCCGGTCCCGTACCAGTCCCGGCGCACGGCCGCGAGCGCACTGGGCCAGGCCCCGTCCCTGGCGGCGGCGTCGTCCCAGGACGCCCGTGAGGCCTATGTGCCGACGCGGGCGAGCGTCCCGGGCCAGCGCAGCGCGACGTAACGGACCCGTCGGCGGACCGAGCGGGCCCACGCACGGAGAACGGGCCGGAGGCATCAGCCCCCGGCCCATTCCCCTGACGCCACACCACACCCGATCGCCTCAGGGACCCCGCCGGTTACCGGGCGGCTCCATTCGCGACGGCGCGCCGTAAGGTTAGACACATGAACGATCGCATGGTGTGGATCGACTGCGAGATGACCGGCCTCTCGCTGTCGGACGACGCGCTCATCGAGGTGGCCGCCCTCGTCACCGACTCCGAGCTGAACGTGCTCGGCGAGGGCGTGGACATCGTCATCCGTCCGCCGGAGCGGGCGCTGGAGACGATGCCGGAGGTGGTGCGTCAGATGCACACCGCGTCCGGGCTGCTCGCCGAGCTCCCCCACGGCACGACGCTGCAGGACGCCGAGGAGAGGGTCCTGGCGTACGTGAAGGAGCACGTCAAGGAGCCCGGCAAGGCCCCGCTGTGCGGGAACTCCGTCGGCACCGACCGCGGCTTCCTGCTGCGCGACATGCCGACGCTGGAGGACTACCTCCACTACCGGATCGTCGACGTCTCCAGCGTCAAGGAGCTGGCCCGCCGCTGGTACCCGAGGGCGTACTTCAACAGCCCGGAGAAGAACGGCAACCATCGCGCCCTCGCCGACATCCGCGAGTCCATCGCGGAACTGCGCTACTACCGCGAGGCCGTCTTCGTGCCGCAGCCCGGGCCCGACTCGGAGACCGCGAAGAAGATCGCCGCGAAGCACGTCCTGCCTGCTCAGTGAGCGCGACAGGGGCCCGTCGGGGGCCGCCGGGAAAGGCGTGCGCGAGCACCCCTTCGGACCCTGTACACTTTTTCTCGGCCGGTCGGGGACCTCACTGATCTCCAAGCCGGTCATGGTGGGTGTAGCTCAGCTGGTAGAGCACCTGGTTGTGGTCCAGGATGCCGCGGGTTCGAGTCCCGTCACTCACCCTCCGGAAAGAGGCCGGTGACTGCGTGAACGCAGTCACCGGCCTCTTTCGTCGCTTTCCGCGGGCCCGGTCGCGGCGCCGGTTCCGATCGTCACTCGCCCCGTCCGTCGTTCCGGCCCGCCGGCCGGTCGGTGCAGTAGTACGAGGCGCTGCTTCCCTTCCTGCCCGGCGAGATCTTCAGGATCGCCCTGTTCTGCTCCGGGTTGCCGCTCAGGTACGCCTCGGTGAGCACGTAGGGCAGGCACCCGGAACCGGATGCTGCCGTCGGGGTAGACGCTGATGCCGATCCTGCGGCCGTCGGGGAGGGTGACGTCCTCGGTGAAGTGCTCGTCGAGGGGCTGATCGGCCATCGGGACCTCCGCGCGGCTTCGGCGGGAGTGCTCAGCGAAGTGCCGACTGCGCCCGGGCACCGGGGCGTTCCCGAGCGCCGGGTCCGATCCGGTTCAGGAGGACGCCCGCTGCACCAGTTGCGTGGCCAGGACCACATGGCGCCGCTCCAGCCCCCGGGAGGCCGGCGGACGGCGGTCGGCCACCTCGGCCAGCAGGAGGTCGATCATCCGGCGGCCCATCTCCTCGATGGGCTGGCGCACGCTGGTCAGCGGTGGGTCCAGGTGGCGGGCGATCGCCGAGTCGTCGTAGCCGACCAGCGCGACGTCCTCGGGGATGCGCCGACCCGCCTCGCGCAGGGCGTGACGGGCGCCGGCCGCGGTGACGTCCGAGGCCGCGAAGACCGCGTCCAGGTCGGGACGGCGCTCCAGCAGGGCGGCCATCGCACGGCGGCCGCCGTCCTCGGAGAAGTCGCCCGGTTCGATCAGCAGCTCGTCCACCTCGTGCCCCCCGTCGCGCAGGGCGTCGCGGTACCCGTCGATGCGCCGCTGCGCGCCGTAGACGTCGAGGCGGCCGGTGATGTGCGCGACCGTGCGCCGGCCGCGGCTCATGAGGTGCTCGACGGCCTGCCGGGCGCCGCCGTAGTTGTCGGAGTCCACCGAGGTCAGCGTCTCCGCGGCCGACCGGGGGCCGCTGATCACCGCGGGGATCTCCAGCTGGGCCAGCATGTCCGGCAGCGGGTCGTCGGCGTGCACCGAGACCAGCAGCACCCCGTCCACCCGGTGGGCGGCCAGATACTGGGCGAGCCGCTGCCGCTCCCGGTCACTGCCGGCGAAGATCAGCAGCAGCTGCATCTCGGTGTCGGACAGTGCCGCCCCCACACCGCGCAGCATGTCGGAGAAGTACGGCTCGGCGAAGAACCGGGTCTCCGGCTCGGGCACCACCAGGGCGATGGCGTCCGTGCGGTTGGCGGCCAGGGCGCGGGCGGCGGTGTTCGGGACGTAACCCAGCTCCGCGACAGCCGCCTCCACGGCGGCGCGGGTGGCGTCGCTCACCCGGGGCGAGCCGTTGATCACGCGGGAGACCGTGCCGCGCCCGACACCGGCACGCGCAGCCACCTCTTCGAGGGTCGGCCGGCCGCCGCTGCGGCCCCGCGCTCCGTGGCTTGCCATTGGGCTCCGCCTTCCGTCGTATGTCACGCTGGCCTGGAATCTAACAGCCCCGTCAGCGGCGGTGACCTCCGCGTCACGCACCGCATCGGGGCCCGGGTACGCCTGACGGCGGAGCCCTTGAGTCCAGTTAACGTCCCGATAACTGAACGCCCTTCTCCGCGCTTCCTCCCTTGACACCCCCGCCCGGACCGGCGACTCTTCAACACATCACTTGTGGGAGCGCTCCCACGGTACCTGACACATACACAACCCGCACGTTCCCCGCCCGAGCCGCAGCGAGCAAGATACGGGCCCAACCATGCCGTTGGCCGGGGGGTCGGCACGTCAGGGCAACAGGAGGACGCAATGCGAGCACGTACCCTCCCCCACACTCGGCTGCGCTCGAACGGGGGTAAGCCCATCGCCCGCAAGGCGCTGGCCGTCGCAGCGGTGGTGGCGCTGAGCACGGGGCTGCTGGCCGGTTGTGCCGACGACGGCGGAGACGACGACTCCGGCTCCTCGTCGGGCGGCGGCAAGGGCAAGACCACGATCACGCTCGGCCTGTTCGGCACGATGGGCTTCAAGGAAGCCGGTCTCTACGCCGAGTACGAGAAGCTGAACCCCAAGATCAAGATCGCCGAGAACGTTGTCGAGCGGAACGAGAACTACTACCCGGCGCTGCTCAACCACCTGACCACCAACAGCGGCCTCCAGGACGTCCAGGCCGTCGAGGTCGGCAACATCGCCGAGATCGTGGGCACCCAGGCCGCCAAGCTCGAGGACCTCTCCAAGGCTCCCGGCGTCAAGAAGAGCGACTGGCTGGACTGGAAGTGGGAGCAGGCCACCACCAAGGACGGCCGGACCATCGGCCTCGGCACCGACATCGGCCCGATGGCGATCTGCTACCGCAAGGACATGTTCGAGAAGGCCGGGCTGCCCACCGAGCGCGATAAGGTCGCCGAGCTGTGGGCGGGCGACTGGGAGAAGTTCGTCGAAGTCGGCGAGCGGTACCAGAAGAAGGCGCCCAAGGGCACCACCTTCATGGACTCCCCCGGTGGCCTGATCAACGCGATCCTCAGCAGTGAGGAGGAGAAGTTCTACGACTCCTCCGGCGAGGTCGTCTACAAGACCAACCCGGCCGTCAAGCAGGCCTTCGACCTGACCGCGGAGGCCGCCGAGAAGGGCCTGATCGGCGCCCAGACCCAGTTCCAGCCGGCCTGGGACCAGACGATCGCCAACAACAAGTTCGCCGCGATGGCCTGCCCGCCGTGGATGCTCGGCTACATCAAGGGCAAGTCGCAGCCGGACGCCGCCGGCAAGTGGGACGTGGCCGTGGCGCCCAAGTCCGGCAACTGGGGCGGCTCCTTCCTGACCGTGCCGAAGAGCGGCAAGAACGTCGAGGAGGCCAAGAAGCTGGTCGCGTGGCTGACCGCGCCCGCGCAGCAGGCGAAGCTGTTCGAGGTGCAGGGCAGCTTCCCGAGCTCGCCGACCACGTACACCATGACCGAGGTGACCGGCGCGGTGAACGACATGACCGGTGACGCCCCGATCGGCAAGATCTTCTCCGAGGCCGCCAAGCAGATCCCGGTCCAGGTGATCGGCCCGAAGGACCAGATCATCCAGCAGGGCCTGACCGACAACGGCGTCATCCTGGTCACGAAGGGCAAGTCGCCCGAGGAGGCCTGGGAGACGGCCACCAAGACCATCGACAACAACCTGGACAAGTGACCCGCATGGCCACCCGCCACGACACCGCCGCGTTCCCCGTCAAGGGGGGCGCGGCCCCGGGCCGCCCGCCCGAGGACGCGGTACCCACGGACACGGACGAGCGACGCCGGGCGAAGCTGTCCCGTCGCTGGCAGCGGGACGTGCGGTGGAGCCCGTACGCCTTCGTCTCCCCGTTCTTCCTGCTGTTCGTCGCCTTCGGTCTGTTCCCGCTGGTCTACACGGGCTGGGCCTCGCTGCACCAGGTGGAGCTGACCGCCCCGACCGACATGAACTGGGTGGGGCTGAAGAACTTCACCCGCATCTTCGACGACGAGTTCTTCTGGAACGCGGCGAAGAACACCCTGACCATCGGCATCATCTCGACCGTCCCTCAGTTGCTGATGGCGATGGGCATCGCCCACATCCTCAACTACAAGCTGCGCGCCTCGACCTTCTACCGGGTCGTGATGCTCGCGCCGTACGCCACCTCGATCGCCGCCGCCTCCCTGGTGTTCGTGCTGCTCTTCGGGCGTGACTACGGCATGATCAACTGGGCGCTGGACCTCGCCGGGATCGCCCCGGTCGACTGGCAGGGCGACAAGTGGCCGTCGCAGATCGCCGTCTCGACGATCATCATCTGGCGCTGGACCGGCTACAACGCGCTGATCTACCTGGCCGCGATGCAGGCGATCCCGCAGGACCTGTACGAGTCGGCGGCGCTGGACGGCGCGAGCCGCTGGCAGCAGTTCCTGCACGTGACGCTGCCGTCGCTGCGGCCGACCATCCTGTTCACCGCGGTCGTCTCCACGATCGGCGCGAGCCAGGTCTTCGGCGAGCCGCTGCTGTTCGACGCCAACAAGGGCGCGTCCGGCGGCGCGGAGCACCAGTTCCAGACGCTCGGCCTGTACCTGTACGAGCAGGGCTGGGTGAACCAGCACCTGGGCCGTGCCTCGGCGATCGCCTGGACGATGTTCCTGATCCTGATCGTCATCGGCATCGTCAACTACGTCATCTCGCGCCGGCTGCGCGCCAGTAGTTAAGGAGTTCCGGCCGTGACGACGACTGACACGCCCCCCGCCACCACCGCCGCCAAGGAGCAGAGGCGCTCACGCCTGCCGAAGTCGGCGCGGGCCGGCGGGACGCTGCACGGCGGCCCGATCGCGTACGCGATCCTGGTCCTTTTCACGATCGTCTCGCTGTTCCCGCTGGTGTGGACGGCGATCGCCGCCTCCCGTGACAACCAGCGCCTCGCGCAGACCCCGCCGCCGGTCTGGTTCGGCTCCAACCTGTTCAAGAACCTGGAGATCGCCTGGAACGACGCCAACCTCGGTGAGGCGTTCCTCAACACCACGATCGTGGCGGGCATCTCGGCGGTGACCATCGTGGTGCTGTCGACGATCGCCGGGTTCGCCTTCGCCAAGCTGCGCTTCAAGGGCCGCAACGCGCTGATGCTGATCGTCATCGGCACGATGATGGTGCCGCCGCAGCTCAGCGTGATCCCGCTGTACATGATGGTGGCCAAGCTGGACTGGACCGACCAGCTCCAGGCGGTCATCTTCCCGTCACTGGTCAGCGCGTTCGGCGTGTTCTTCATGCGGCAGTACCTGATCCAGGCGCTGCCCGACGAGATCATCGAGGCCGCCCGGGTCGACGGCGCGAGCAGCTGGCGCGTGGTCTGGCACGTGGTGTTCCCGGCCGCGCGGCCGGCGATGGCCGTGCTCGGCATGCTGATGTTCGTGCAGACCTGGAACGACTTCCTGTGGCCGTTCCTGGTGCTGACCCAGACCGGCAACCCGACCGTTCAGGTCGCGGTCGCGGGCCTCGGCCGCGGCTACACCCCGGACCAGTCCCTGATCATGGCGGGTGCCCTGCTGGGCACGCTGCCACTGCTGCTGGTGTTCGCGGTCTTCGGCAAGCAGATCGTGGGCGGCATCATGCAGGGCGCCGTCAAGGGCTGACGCCCGCCTCGCCCTCGGGGCCGGGTCACCGCCGCCTCGGCCCCTCACCTCCTCCACTTACCCGTCGGTCTTCCACGACCATCTATGGGAGCGCTTCCATGTCTGACTCCGCAACGCCGGCGACCCCGGCGACCTTTCCTCCCGCCTTCCTCTGGGGCGCCGCGACCTCCGCGTACCAGATCGAGGGGGCGGTGCGGGAGGACGGACGCACCCCGTCCATCTGGGACACCTTCAGCCACACGCCGGGCAGGACGGCGGGCGGCGAGACCGGTGACATCGCTGTCGACCACTACCACCGGTACCGCGACGACGTGGCGCTGATGGCGGAGCTGGGCCTGAACGCCTACCGCTTCTCCGTCTCCTGGCCCCGGGTGCAGCCCACGGGCCGCGGCCCCGCCGTGCAGCGCGGCCTGGACTTCTACCACCGGCTGGTCGACGAGCTGCTGGCGCACGGCATCAAGCCGGCCGTCACCCTCTACCACTGGGACCTGCCGCAGGAGCTCGAGGACGCGGGCGGCTGGCCGGAGCGCGACACCGCCCACCGCTTCGCCGAGTACGCGCAGATCGTCGGGGAGGCGCTCGGTGACCGGGTGGAGCAGTGGATCACCCTCAACGAGCCCTGGTGCAGCGCCTTCCTGGGCTACGCCTCCGGCGTGCACGCCCCCGGGCGCACCGACTCGGCGGCCTCGCTCCGGGCGGCCCATCACCTGAACCTGGCCCACGGTCTGGGCGCCACGGCCCTGCGCTCGGTGATGCCGACCCGCAACTCGGTCGCCGTGAGCCTCAACTCCTCGGTCGTGCGCCCGCTGTCGCCGGGGAACCCGGCGGACCTGGACGCGGTGCGCCGGATCGACGACCTGGCCAACGGGATCTTCCACGGCCCGATGCTCCACGGCGCCTACCCCGAGTCGCTGCTGGAGGCGACCTCGTCGCTCACCGACTGGTCGTACGTCCTCGACGGGGACCTGGACCTCATCCACCAGCCACTGGACGCGCTCGGCCTGAACTACTACACGCCCACCCTGGTCTCGGCGGGCGAGCCCTCGGCGAAGGGCCCCCGGGCCGACGGTCACGGGGCGAGCGACCACTCGCCGTGGCCCGCCGCGGACGACGTGGTCTTCCACCAGTCGCCCGGTGAGCGCACCGAGATGGGCTGGTCCATCGATCCGACGGGTCTGCACGAGCTGATCATGCGCTACACCCGCGAGGCCCCGGGCCTGCCGCTGTACGTCACCGAGAACGGCGCGGCCTACGACGACAAGCCGGACGCCGACGGCAAGGTGCACGACCCGGAGCGCATCGCCTATCTGCACGGGCACCTCTCGGAGGTCCGCCGGGCAATCACCGACGGCGCGGACGTGCGCGGCTACTTCCTGTGGTCCCTGATGGACAACTTCGAGTGGGCGTACGGCTACGGCAAGCGCTTCGGCGCGGTGTACGTGGACTACGCGTCGCTCGAGCGGACGCCGAAGTCCAGCGCCCTGTGGTACTCCCGGGCGGCCAGGTCGGGCGCGCTCCCGGAGCCGGAGCGGATCTAGCCACCCGGGGACGGGGGGCGGGGCGCGGTTCCCGGGGGAGTGCCGCGCCCCGCACGGGTGTCCGGGCTCCGGTACGCCGCACCGCCCGGTGGACCTGCGTGCGCCCCGGCCGGATGGGGGGTGTGCCGGCCGGGGCGCTCGCGTCCCCGTTCTTCGTGCTGGTTACTGGTCGGCCCGGGCCGTCACGGCTGCTTGTGGGCCGCGAACGCCTTGGTGAAGGCGAACCTGTCCTGAAGGATCGAGCTGCACGTGGCGTCGGCCGCGGGCTTGGTGCCGCCGGGGCACTGCTGGTCGCGGGTGGAGGACCACATCGACAGCCAGCCCAGGCCCTTGGACTTGGCGAAGTTCACCAGCTGGGTGGCGTCCTCGACCGTGAAGATCTCGGTGACGACGTCGTTGACGCCGATCATCGGGGTGACGGCGACCGTCTTCCAGGCCGCGCTGTCGCTCAGCTGGAGCACGCTCTTGATCTGGGCCTGGGTGGCGGTGGCGGCCTGCTCGGCGTAGGTGCCCATGTCGCCGCTGTACGCGGGACCGTAGTCCATCGCCATGATGTTGACGGCGTCGATCCGCACCCCGTTCTTCCTGGCGTCGGCGAGCAGGCTCACGCCGTCCTGGGTCAGTCCCTCGGGCATCACCGGGAGGGTGAAGGAGACGTTCAGGTCCGGGTGCTGCTTCTGGAGCTTGGCGATGGCCTGGGCGCGGCGGGTGTTCGCGGCGGCGTTGGGCAGCGCGCCGCCCTCGACGTCGAAGTCGACCTTGGTGAGCTTGTAGGCGTCCACGACCTTGCCGTAGGCCGCCGCCAACTGGTCGACCGAGGCGCAGGTGGTGCCCAGTTCGGAGCCGGCCGCGCCGCCGAAGGAGACGCGGACGTCACCGCCCTTGGCGCGCAGCGCGCCGATCTGCCCGGCGACGGCGTTGTCGCCGAGGTCGGTCACCCCGCCCCACTTGGGCGTGCAGCCGCCGCCGTCGGTGACGAAGGCGAGGTTGTAGTTCTTCACCCCGGTCGCCTCGGCACTCGCCATCAGATCGAAGGCGGGGTAGAGGGAGGTGTCGACGTACGGGGCGAATCCGGCGCCGGCGGGGGTGCCGGTGCCGGTGCTCCCGGTCGGCTCGGGGGTGGGGGTCGGGGTGGGCGTCCCGGTCGGGGCCGGCGTCCCGGTCGGTGTGGGGCTCTGCGACGGGGCCGGGGTCTGGGTGGGGCGGCCGCTGGGCTCCGGCGTGGGTCCGCCGTCCGCCGAGCACACGGCGCCGTCGACGCGACAGCCGGTGGGGTCGCCGGTGCCGTTGACGACGAAGCCGACGGTGACCGACTCGCCGGCGGCGAGGCCGTCCCTGTCCCACGTGGGCGGTGTGACGGTAACGTGCCGTCCGCTCACCTCGGACTCGGCGTTCCACAGCGAACCGAGCGTGGACCCGGCCGGCAGGTCGAACTCGAGCTTCCAGTCGGTGTCCCGCTCGCCGCTGGTGTTCTTCACCACGTACTGGCCGGTGTACCCGGTCGACCAGGTGCTGGTCCTGGTGTACGCCGCGCCGACGCCGGCCGCCTGGGCGGTGCCGGTGAACAGGAGGGCGCCGCCGCCGGCCACGGCCGCGGCGACCACGCCGCCGATCGCCTTGTTCCTGCCACTGACCTTGCGCCGGTGCGTGCTCATCGCGTGCCTGCCTTCGCTGTTCACGGGGATGTCGCGAGCGTCCCCGGGGGGAAGGGGACGCGGGGGGTCACGAGCGTCCCGGGGGGAGGGGACGCAGCAGCACGCTAGCGAGCCGGAATCGGACAAACTTCCTGATCCGGAAGGGAGTTGAGGATCTTAGGGTCCGCTTAAGGGAGGGATCGGGACCGGTTAAAGCTGGGGATCAGCCGGCCGGGCCGGCGCCGCCGCACGGCGCCCCGGTGCCCGCGCCGCCGGGGAGCCGGGTCGCGGCCGTCGAGCTGGATCCACAGGCGCACCTCGGTCCCGCCGAGCACCGAGGAACCGATCCGTACGTCCCCACCGGTCGACTCCGCCAGCCGGCGCACGATGTCCAGGCCGAGGCCGGTCGAGCCGTCGCTGCCCGAGCCCCGGCCGCGGGCCATCGCGGCCTCGGGGTCGGGTATGCCGGGGCCCGCGTCGGAGACGAGCACGATCACCGCGTCCTCGCCGTTGTGCACGTCGACGGCGAAGGCGGTGCCCTCGGGGGTGTGCCGGAAGACGTTGCCGAGCAGCGCGTCGAGGGCGGCGGCCAGGTCGGCGCGGGCCACGGGGATGCGCACCGGCCGGTCGGCCCCGGCCACCCGCCACTTGCGGCCCTCGTCCTCGGCGAGCGCCGACCAGAACGCCATCCGCTCGCGCACCACCTCGGCCGCGTCGCACCCGGCGCCGGGTCCGGCCGCGGCCGTCTGCGGCTTGGCCTCGCGGGCGGTGCGGATGATGGTGTCCACCTCACGCTCCAGCTGCTCGACCGCCGCCCGGGTCTGCTCGGCGGCCGGTCCGTCCCCGAGGGAGGCGGCGTTCAGCCGCAGCACGGTCAACGGCGTGCGCAGCCGGTGGGACAGGTCGGCGGCCAGCTCCCGCTCGTTGGCGAGCAGTTGGACGACCTGGTCGGCCATGGAGTTGAACGCCACCGCCGCCAGCCGCAGTTCGGTCGGCCCGTCCTCGGGCACCCGGGCGCCCAGCTTGCCCTCCCCGAGCTCGTGCGCCCCCTCGACGAGGCGCTGCGCGGGCCGCACCATCCGCACGCCCAGCCGGTCGGCGACGGCCACGGAGCCCAGGATGAGCGCGACGCCGACCCCGGCGAGCACCGCCCAGGCCGTGCCGACCCCGTTGGTCACCTCGGACTCGGGCACGTACACCTCGACCACGGCGATCTCGCCGGTGCTGAGCGCGACCGGCTGGAGCAGTGTCGAGCCGCCGGGCACGGTGGAGGTGGAGGCGCGGCCCATGTCGCGCACGGCGGCGATGTCCTCGTCGGCGGCCCGCTGCCGCCCGATGTCGAGGGGCTGTTCGCCCTCGCCGGCCGGGATGTGCACGGCCATGGCGGTCCCGGACCCGGCCGAGGCCACGACGCGTTCGAGCTGGTCGCGGTCGGTGGTGATGGACAGGGCCGGGGCGACGGCGGCGGCCTCCCGCTCGGCGTTGGAGAAGGCGCGGTCGCGGGCCATCTCACGGATGACCAGGCCGAGCGGTACCGCGAAGGCGACGACGACCATCGCGGTCACCGCCAGCGACACCTTCACCAGGGCCCATCTCATCGCGGCGGCTCCGCTGCCGGGGCCTGCGCGCCGGGCGGCTCCAGCTTCACGCCGACGCCCCGCAGGGTGTGCAGATAGCGCGGCCGGGCGGCGGTCTCCCCGAGCTTGCGCCGCAGCCACGACAGGTGGACGTCGATGGTCTGGTCGTCGCCGTAGGACTGCTGCCACACCTCGGCGAGCAGTTCCCGGCGGGGGACGACGACGCCGGGCCGCCCGGCGAGGAAGGCGAGCAGGTCGAACTCGCGCCGGGTCAGGTCCAGTCGTACGCCGTCCAGTTCGGCCTGGCGGCGCAGCGGGTCGACGGTCAGGCCGCCGACCCGGATCACGGGCGACGGCGGTGCCTCACCGGCGCCGGACCGGGCGCGGCGCAGCACGGCCGCCATCCGGGCCGAGAGGTGTTCGACCGAGAAGGGCTTGGTCAGGTAGTCGTCCGCGCCGGCGTTCAACAGCCTTACGACCTCGGTCTCGTCGTCCCGTGCGGTGGCGACGATCACCGGGACGTCCGTGATGCCGCGCAGCATCTTCAGGGCCTCGGACCCGTCCAGATCGGGCAGTCCGAGGTCCAGGATCACCACGTCGAACCGGAAATGGGCGACCTCGCGCAGCGCCTCCAGTGCCGTCCCCACGCTGCGCACGGTGTGCGCGGCGTCGGTGAGGTGCCGGATGAGCGCCGAGCGGACGAACTGGTCGTCCTCGACCACGAGCACACTTGCCATGAGCGGCACCGTACGCCATGCCCGCCAGGGCCCGTTGGGGCCTGTGGACAACTGCGGACACCATCATCGCGCGCGACACCCGTGGGACCGGTGGGGCAGTATGGGCCGACGATGCGCAGAGGACTCGTACACGTACTGGCCTGGCTGCTCGCCACGGGCGCGGCGGTCACACTGTCGTGGTGGGGCGTCCACACGGTGATGGCGGGCACCGCCTACGACCCGCCGCGCGCGCTTCCGGTCGTGGCGGCCGGGGAGACCACGCAGGAGTCGAGACCGGTGTCCTCCTCGACGAGGCGGCCGTCCGGCGCAGGGAGCACCGGGACCGCCCGGCCGTCGGGTGAACCGTCGCAAAAGCCTTCGCCGCGGCCCGGCGAGGGGTCCCGCGAGCCGGCCCCGAGCCCGTCCCGCGCCACGCCCGCGCCCGCCCCGACCCGGACCGCCTCCGGCCGGGTGAGGAGCTACGACACCGACGGCGGCCGGGCGGTGTTCGACCTGGGCGAGACCTCCGCGTCCCTGGTGTCGGCGACGCCGGGCGCGGGCTGGTCGATGCAGGTGTGGAAGACGGAGACGTGGATCCGGGTGGAATTCGCCTCGGGCGCGGACCGGGTGTCGGTCTTCTGCACCTGGCACGACGGGCCGCCGCGGGTGGAGATCGGCACCTACTGACCGGCCGGAGCGGGACAACGCCGTTCGAGAACACCGGCCGAACCGGGACCGCGCCGTACGGGAACACCGGCAGGGTCGTACCGCGCCGTACGGGAACACCGGCAGGGTCGTACCGCGCCGTACGGGAACACCGGCAGGGTCGTACCGCGCCGTACGGGAACACCGACGGCAGGTGTGCCGCGCGTCGTTGGGGAACACCGACGGCAGGTGTGCCGCGCGTCGTTCAGCGGAAGACCGACGCCGGTGGCGCCGGGGACGCGACCGCGGCCAGGTCCGTCACCGGCAGCGCGCCGCCGGTGAAATCGGTGAGTTCGCGGCCGTGCTGGACCCGGCCGGGGTGCGGGTCGCAGGCGGCGCGGCGGGTGAGTTCGGCGATCGGCAGGGGCCTGTCGGATGCGACCAGGACGGCGTTGCCGAAGCGCTTGCCGCGCAGCACCGCCGGGTCGGCGATCAGCGCGAGCTCCGCGAACCTGGCGGCGGCGGTGGCTGTCTGACCGCGCAGATGGGCCAGCGGCGGTCCGTCGGCGAGGTTGGCGGCGTAGATCCCGCCGGGCCCGAGGGCCCGGCGCACGTCGTCGAGGAACTCGGTCGAGGTGAGGTGGGCCGGGGTGCGGGCCCCGCTGAAGACGTCGGCGACGACCAGGTCGGCCCAGCCGTCCGGCACCTTGGCGAGCCCCTCGCGCGCGTCCACCGCACGCACCCGGATCCGGGCGCCGGGGTCCAGCGGCAGCTCCCGGCGCACCAGACCGACCAGCGCCTCGTCCCGCTCGACGACCTGCTGGGTGGAGCGGGGGCGGGTGGCGGCCACGTACCGGGCGAGGGTGAAGGCGCCGCCGCCGAGATGCACGGCCCGCAGGGGCCTGCCGGGCGGGGCGGCGAGGTCGACGACGTGGCCGAGGCGGCGCTGGTACTCGAAGGAGAGGTACGCCGGGTCGTCGAGGTCGACGTGGGACTGCGGGGCGCCGTCGATCAGCAGCGTCCAGGCCCGCGCGCGGTCCCGGTCCGGGATGAGCTGGGCGAGGCCGCCGTCGACGCTCTCGGCGACCGCTTCGGCGACCGCCTGCCGGCGCCCCGGCTTCCTGGACCTTCCCATGGGGGCATTGTCGCAAGCCGCCTGTGCCACCGCCCACCGGGCCGTCCCGCCGCAACGCCGTGGGACTCCGTCCTCCCGGGGCGGGACCTCACCGGCAGCTGTCCGCCGCCTCGATCATCCGCTGCGCCTCGCCCAACGCGGCCCGCAGCAGCGCCGGATCGGTCGCCGGGTCCGACTCCTCGGGCGGCAGGAGCCAGTCCGAGCCCTCGACCGGGGGCTCGGGGGCGAGGTTCAGACCGCGGCCGTCGGTCTCCGTACAGGTGCTGCCCGGTACGTCCCAGGCCGCGGCCGTCCCGGGCGGCACCAGGAATCCGAGCGTGCAACCACCGTCGTGCAGCACGGGTCCCACGGCGTCCGCGGCGCCGCGCCGCAGGATGTCGACCGCCTCCAGACCCTGCCGGGCCGGCACCGTCACCACGTCGCACCCGGGGGGCACGGGTGGCGGGGCTTCCCCCGCCGGGCCCGGTCTCCCCGGCGCCGTTCGAGGATCGTCGCTCCGGCTGGTCATCATCCCGGCCTCCACCACACGGACCCCTGCTTGGACGAGGGGCCGGGAGTCGGGGGCCTCCCGGTCCACGGGTTCAACGCGCGAAGGCGTCAACGGCTACGGCGAAAGTCCGCCGCAAAGGATGGCAGTTCATGGCGGATCACGGATGAGATATCCGGTTTGTAGCCAAACATCGCGTGGCGACTCCGTCACAGACGGTACGTTCTTGCCCGCCGGAAACAGGGCGGCACCCTGACAAGTCGTCCTGATTCCGGCATGGTTCGACGGTTCGCAGAGAGGACCCGGCCATGGCGTCGTCAACGGTGCCCTCGTCCCAGCCCGACCGGCCGCCCCGGCCGAACCTCGTGTTCCGGCAACTGCGCGGACCGCGCTCACCGGCCGAGTTCGCCGCGGCGGTGCGCCGGGCCGCCCGCGAGATCGGGGAGCGGGTCAGCTGTGACGCGCGGTACGTGCACCGGGTCGAGACGGGTGAGATCCGCTGCCCCAACTACGCCTACGAACGGGTGTTCCTGCACATGTTCCCCGGTCGCACGCTGACCGACCTGGGCTTCGCGCCCCGCTCGTCGGTCCGCGGACGCCAGGCGCGGACGGACGGCGGCGACCCGCCGCCGGGCCCCGTCGCGGATCCGGCGGACCCCACGGATGAGGTCGAGGGGGCCCGTCGGCCGTATGACATGCAGGACCCGTACGACACGCACCACGACCACGAGGAGAGCGACGTGCTGCGTCGCGCATTCATGACCGGCGGGGGCGCCACGGTGGCCGCCGCCTCACTGGGCCCGCTCGGGTTCGCCCCGGACGCCTCGGCCGCGCAGCGCGCCGTGCGCCGCGCCGGGGCGAGCGACGCGGGCGCCCTCGAAGAAGCCGTCCGCCGGATCCGGCTGCTCGACGACCGGCACGGCGCCGACGGTCTCTACCGCCGCGCGGCGGCCCCGTTGCGCGCCGCCTACGCCCTGCTGGACGCGGGCACGACCGGGCAGCGGACAGCCGACCGGTTGTACTCGGGCGCGGGGGAACTGGCCATCTCCGTGGGGTGGCTGGCGCACGACTCCGGCCGCTTCGACGACGCGCGCTCGCACTACGCGGAGGCACTGGCCACCGCCCGGATGAACGGTGACGCACACCTGGAGGCGCACGCCTTCTGCAACACGGCGTTCCTCGCGCGCGACGCGGGCCGGCCCCGGGAGGCGGTGCGGGCCGCCCAGGCCGCGCAGCGGGTCGCGCGGCCGCTGGGCTCGGCGCGGCTGATGTCGCTGCTGGCCCTGCGGGAAGCGGGCGGCTGGGCCGGGCTCGCCGACCGCACGGGCTGCGAACAGGCGCTCGCGCGGGCCCAGGCGTACTTCGAGCGCGGCCCCTCGGAGGCCGACCCCGAGTGGATGAGCTTCTACGGCGAGGCCGAGCTGGAGGGGCTGGAGGCGCAGTGCTGGTCGACGCTGGGCGACTGGCCGCGGGCGGCCCGGCACGCACGGCGGGCGGCGGAGCTCCAGGACCCGCACTTCACCCGCAACATCGCGCTGTACACGGCGGAACTGGCCGACGACCTGGCCCGCGGCGGCCGTCCCGACGAGGCGGCCCGGGCGGGCATGCGGGTGCTCGACCTCCTCGGCCAGGTCCAGTCCTCCCGCGTGCAGTCCATGCTGGCCGGCACCACCCGGGTCCTCCTGCCGCACCGCCGCGCCTGCGGGGTGTCGGCCTTCCTCGACCGTTACGCCGCCCTCCCCCGCGCGGTGTGAGGAGCCCCGGCGGGCCACACCCTGCCGGGACCGCCGCCCCTGGAGGCCGCGCCCCTTGCCGCGCCCCTTGCCGGGCCCTTCCCGGCGGACGCCGCCGCTCACCCTGCAGCCGGCTCGGGCGCCCTCGGAGCCGGCGCCCCCGTCTCAGGCCGCCAGATGGCCCAGGTCGTTCCAGCTCTCCAGGGCCGGCTCGCCGTAGGCCCAGCCGAGGACCGACAGGGACGTCGGGTTGAGGCGGATGCGGGCCGCGAAGTCGAGGGGGAGGCCCAGCCAGCGGGCGCCGATGGAGCGGAGGATGTGGCCGTGGGCGAAGACCAGCACGTCCCGGTCGGCGGAGCGGGCCCAGGCCACCACCTCGTCCGCGCGTGCGGTCACCTCCGCGAGGCTCTCCCCCTCGGGAACGCCGTCCCGCCAGATCAGCCAGCCGGGGCGGACGGCCTGTATCTCGGCCGGAGTCATGCCCTCGTACGCCCCGTAGTCCCACTCCACCAGTGTGTCCCAGGTCCGCGCGCGGCCGCCGAACCCGGCAAGGTCGCAGGTCTCCCGTGCGCGGGAGAGTGGGCTCGTGCGCACCTCGACGCCGGACAGCCCCTCGTACGGGGCGCGCTGCAACCGCTCCCCGAGCAGCTTGGCGCCCCGCCGGCCCTCCTCCAGGAGCGGCACATCGGTCCTGCCGGTGTGCTTCCCGGCGAGGGACCACTCGGTCTGTCCGTGCCGGGCCAGCAGGATGCGCGGTGCCATGGGAGACCTTCCGGGTCAATACGCAGGTGGAACCCCTCCATCATCGCGCACCCCCGTCGCGGGCAACCCGCCGGGCGATCTCCGCGTCTATCAGGGCCGAGGGTGCCTCACGGGGGCACGTACACCGTAGAGTGACTGGCCGGCCGACGGGCGCCGCGCGAGGTTGAAGGGGGAGGGCGATCGGATGCCGCACACCGAGACACCGGGCACCGGGGCGATTTCTGCGCCCCGGCCGCGCTGGTGGACGGAGCTGCCGCTCATCGTCCTCGTGTACGCGTGCTATTCGGCGGGGCGGCTGGTCGTGCGGGGCGACGTCGCCGACGCCGTGGACCACGGACTGGCGATCCTGCGCATCGAGCAGGCTCTGTACCTCAACGCCGAGCACCCGCTGAACCGCCTCTTCACGCGTGAGCCGTGGCTGGGCGTGCCGGCCGACTTCTGGTACGCGTCGCTGCACTACCTGGTGACGCCCGCCGTCCTGGTCTGGCTGTTCCGGTCCCGCGCGGTGCACTACCGCGCCGCCCGTACCTGGCTGATGGCCTCCACCTTCATCGGTCTGATCGGCTTCACCCTGCTGCCCACCTGCCCGCCCCGGCTGCTCGACGCGAGCCACGGCTTCGTGGACACGATGGCCCACTACAGCTCGTACGGCTGGTGGGGCGCCGAGGCCAGCGCCCCGCGGGGTCTGGGCGGGATGACCAACCAGTACGCGGCGATGCCGAGTCTGCACGTCGGCTGGGCACTGTGGTGCGGGGTGATGCTGTGGCGCCACGGCCGCACGCCGGCGACGAGGACGGCCGCCGTCGTCTATCCGCTGGTGACCACGATCGTGGTGATGGGAACCGCCAACCACTACTTCCTGGACGCCGCCGCGGGCGCCGCCGTCATGGGCGCCGGACTGCTGCTGACCCCGCTCGTGATGCGGTACGCGGACCGGGTCAAGGCGCGCTTCGTGCCCGCCCTCGCCCCGGTCGCGGCACCGACCGCGGCACCCGTCGCGTCCCCGGTCGCCGTGTCCGTCGCCGCCGCTTCTTCCGGCACTCGTTCCACGATTGTCAGTGCCGGATGCCAGACTTCCGCGGGTGAGCGAATTCCACGGCAGCGGAAGCCCGAGTCACGGTTCGACACAGGAGCCGAACCCGGTGCCTCCTCCTCGGACGAGGGGGAAGGCGCTCCGGCACCGGCTCGCTGAGCTGCGCGGTGAGGACGTACCGGCCAGGGCGCTGGACGCCCGGGCCCTGGCCGCCCTCGCCGCCAACCCGGGCTGCCGGCGGCGCGCCATCCTCGACGGCGCCGGGGTGGACAAGGCGGCGCTCGCGAACGCGCTGGGCTCGCCGTCGGTCTTCGGTCAGTCCCAGTTCGCGTTCACCCGGGGCAACGCCTTCGAGGCGAGGGTCAAGGCGGACGGCGGCACGGAACTGCTGCGCCTCGCCCACGAGCGCCTGGACCGCTCGGCCGAGCCGCCCGCCGCGGCACGCGTGCCCGACCTGAGCGCGCCCGGCCCCGAGGGGCGCCGGGCGCGTACGGAACTGGCGCTGCGCGAGGCCGCCGAGGCGGCGGGCGCCTGGACGCTGCTCGACCATCCGATGCTTGCGCTGGACGTAGCGGGTTCCCCCGCCTTCCTGGAGCCGGACGCCGTGGTGGTGCACCCGGACGGCCGCTGGACTCTCGTCGAGATCAAGTCCTTCCCGATGCTGGACGGCGCCGCGGACCCGGCCAAGGTCGGCGCGGCGGCCCGCCAGGCGGCGGTGTACGTGCTGGCCCTGGAGGACGTCGCCGCGCGGCTCGCGCCCGACCTCGCCCCGGGCGCCGCACCCCCGCGCGTGCGCCACCGGGTACTGCTGGTGTGCCCCAAGGACTTCTCCAACCTGCCGACCGCGTCCGCCGTCGACGTGCGCAAGCAGCGTGCGGTGACGGCCCGCCAGCTGGCCCGGCTCACCCGCATCCAGGACATCGCCGACGCGCTGCCCGAGGGCACCTGCTTCTCGCCCGGACTGCCGCCCGACCGGCTGGCGCAGGCGGTGGAGTCGGTCCCGGCGACCTACGCGCCGGAGTGCCTGTCCGCCTGCGAACTGGCCTTCCACTGCCGCGACCGCTCCCTCGCGGCCGGTGCCGTGACCTGCCTGGGCCGCCCGGTCCGTGCCGAGCTGGGCGGCTTGACGACGGTGGAGGACGTCCTGGCGGCGGCCCGCGGCGAGGCCGGTGATCCCGCCGATCCCGCCGTGGCCGCCCTGCGCAGGGCGGCGGCGCTGCGCGCGGAGGCGCTCGCCGGCACTCCGGGCGCCCCCGCCGCCGCGCGGGAGGTGGCCCCTTGTCGCTGATCGCCACGCTCGCCCGCCTCGAGGCGGTGGGCTCCGGCCGCGCCCAGCCGGCCGCCACCGTCCGGCACCGTCATCTGTCCGGGCGGCCGCTGGTGTTCGTGCCGCTCACCACCGCCGGTGAGGCGGGCGCCCCGCTCGGCGCGCTGGTGGGCACGGACCGGGACGCGCCGCGCCTGCTGGTGGTCCCCCAGCCGCGCGACCGGGAGCTGCGGTTCGCGTTCCTGGCCGAACTGGCCGATGTGGTGCTGCCCTACATCGACGACCACGCCGGCTCGGTGGAGGCCGCCGAGCGCTCGGAGACCGACCCGGAGACCGGCAAGCGGGTCAAGGTCGAGGTCGAGCTGTGCGCGGACGCTCCCCAGCTGATCGTGCCGAGCCGCGCCGGCATCGACCTGGTCCGGCTGCTCGGCCGCTCCATGCGGTTCCGGCGCACGGCCGAACAGGACCCTCAGGCCCCGTTCCCGGCGCCACCCCGGGTGCCGCTGCTCGGGCGGTGGCTGACGCACTTCGGGGAGCGGGCCCGGGTGCCCGGCTCGTCGCTGCTGCTGGCGATGACCGACGTGCTGGCCCGGCACTGGGCCACCGGGCAGTCCGGCCTGGAGGACCAGCACCTGGGCGCGCTGCTCGCCTGGATCGACCCTCCCGAGGGGCGCTCCGGCGCCGAGGCCGCGCGGGAGGCCGAGCTCGCCCGGGACGCCGACGGCCAGCTGCGCTGTCCGCCCGCGGGTCCGGCGACCGACCCGGCGTTCGACAACAAGCTGCTCGCCCCGGCCATCGAGCGCTACGACCGCGCCCGCACCGCGCTCGCCGCCGCCGAGGACGGTCTGGAGGCCGACGACCGTCTCGGCGCCCTGACCGCCGCCGAGCGAGAGGTCCGGGCATTGGTGGAGAGCCGTACGCGGCCCACCTGGGACGCGGTGTGGCGGGGTCTGGACCTGCTGCGGGAACTGCCGGAGGGCGCCCGGGTCGAGGAGCGCTGGACGCGCGACCGCTGGTCGTTCACCGGTCACCGGGACCGGGTCCTGGCCGGCGAGCCGCCGCAGCCGCGCCGTGACGACGCGGTGACCGCGGCCGCCAAGCTGGCCACGCGGGAGCGGGAGCAGGCCCGCCTGGAGGCCCAGGAGGCGCTCGACGATCCGCTGGCGATGGCGGCCCGGCGGCTGGCCGGGGAGGCGTTCGCCGGCGAGGTCGTCGACGTCGTCATGGCGTACAGCGAGAGCAAGCGGCCGAGCCCCCGCCCGCTGGTCACCGTCCGCACGGACGACCGCCCGCATCTGGGCGGGCGGACCCGGGTGTACCGCTCGCTGGGCGGCAAGCCGCAGACGGCCGAGTTCGCCGGGTACGCCGACGAGGACCGCGTGGGCGGCGCGGACGGCACCGACGGCGAGCGGGTACCGGGCGGTGCGGAGCGGCTGCTCGTGCTGCGGATCCTGGACAGGATGGGCCGGGGCAAGGAGCCCGAGGAGGGATCCGTGCCGGAGAAGGGCGACCGCGTGTGCTTCACGCTGTTCGAGCACGAACCGCGCGGGGGCGCGAAGCTGCCCGACCCGGAGGAGACCCCGTGGACCCACGGCGGCCCGCCCGGCGAGGAACCGGCCGCCGAACCCGCCGACCCGGTGACCGAGGAGGACGTCCTGTGACCACCGAGGCCCGGTCCGCCGAGATCCACTCGGGGTCCGGCGGAGCCGGGTTCGACCCCGGGGCCGCCGCTGCCCGGGCCACCGCCGCGATCCTGCACGACACCCTGCACGGCACCGCGCGCGGTGTCGTCGTGGACTCCCCGCCCGGCGCCGGCAAGTCCACGCTGGTGGTGCGCGCGGCCCTGGAACTGGCCGCGGCGGGTCGCCCGCTCATGGTGGTGGCGCAGACCAACGCGCAGGTCGACGACCTGGTGCTGCGGCTCGCCGAGAAGGACCCGGACCTGCCGGTCGGCCGGCTGCACAGCAGCGACACCGACCCGTACGACAAGGCCCTGGACGCCCTGCCGAACGTCCGCACGTCGGCGAAGGCCGCCGATCTCGCGGGGCTGGACGTGGTCCTGTCGACCGCGGCGAAGTGGGCCCACGTCAAGGGCGTCGAGCCGTGGCGGCACGCCATCGTGGACGAGGCGTACCAGATGCGCTCGGACGCGCTGCTGGCGGTGGCGGGGCTGTTCGAGCGGGCGCTGTTCGTGGGCGATCCGGGCCAGCTCGACCCGTTCGCGGTCGTGGGCAGCGAGCAGTGGGCCGGCCTGTCCCACGATCCCTCCGCGTCCGCAGTGACCACGCTGCTCGCCCACAACCCGGACCTGCCGCAGCACCGTCTGCCGGTGTCCTGGCGGCTGCCGGCCTCGGCGGCGCCCCTGGTGTCGGACGCGTTCTACCCGTACACGCCGTTCCGCAGCGGCACCGGACACGGTGATCGGCGGCTGGCGTTCGGCGTCCCGTCGGACGGCTCGGGCCCCGACCGGGTGATCGACGAGGCGGCCGCGTCCGGCTGGGGTCTGCTGGAGCTGCCCGCCCGGCACACCCCGCGCACCGATCCGGAGGCGGTGCGGGCGGTGGCGACGGTGGTACGGCGCCTGCTGGACCGGGGCGGCGCGGCGGTCTCGGAGCGCTCCGCGGACCCCGTGCCGCTGACCGCGGACCGGATCGCCGTCGGCACGGCGCACCGCGACCAGGCGGCGGCGGTGCGGGCGGCGCTGGCGGAGCTGGGCGTGACGGACGTCACCGTCGACACCGCCAACCGGCTGCAGGGGCGGGAGTACGACGTCACGGTGGTCCTGCACCCACTGTCCGGCCGCCCCGACGCCACCGCCTTCCACCTGGAGACGGGCCGGCTGTGCGTGCTGGCCTCCCGGCACCGGCACGCGTGCGTGGTGGTGTGCCGGGCGGGGGTGGGCGAGCTGCTGGACGACTACCCGTCCACGGAGCCGGTCCAGCTCGGCACGCTCGTGAAGTTCCCGGACGGCTGGGAGGCGAACCACGCGGTGCTGGCGCATCTCGCGGAACACCGGGTGGTGTGGCGGCCCTGACCGGCGGCCCGCGCGACGGTCGGCCCGCGTGTCCGGACTGGCGACGCGGCGCCGACCCGCGCGGGTACGGCGCGGCGTGTGGTGGCCGGGCGCTCGCCGGTGACGGCGCGATGCCCTCTTGCGGGGCGCGGGACAATGGACGGTGGCCCACTGGCGGCAGCGGGCCGACCTGACGAACGAGGAGGAGAAGACATGGCGGAGCCCAGGCCGCGTCGTGACCAACCGCGGCTACGCCCCGCGCCCCTGCTCTTCGAGCCCGCGGAAGCGGCCGCCGATCCGGAGCACTTCTTCGACCTGGAGTCGATCGACGATCCGCGCGCTCTGTTGGAGCGGGCGACGGAGCTGACGCTCGCGTTCCGCGCCGCGGCGGACCGTGCGGTGGAGTTCCAGGCGATGGCCGCGGCCCAGCTGGCCGACCCCCGGCGCTTCGACCGGCTGACCGCGGCGGACATCGCCGAGCGCGCCGAGTGGACCGAGGACTATGCGAAGAAGATGGTCGAGTTCGGCCGCGACCTGATGCGCGGCGGCGAGGACCGGGGGCCCGCCGAGCCGGTGTGAGACCGCCGCCGGTGGGTCCGGGCGCCGCTGACCGAACAGGCGTGGCATATGCCAGGCGGGCAAGATACCCCTCGCCCTCGCTCCGTGTCCCGGATTCCGGCAACCCCGGGGAACCGCTCCCGCACGGCCGGTAGACGTAGGCGTCATGAGCAGCCCACGGAATGCCTCCGACGCCAGTGGTGTCACCCCCGAGGGTGCCGCCTGGCTGGCCTCCGCAGGAACGTATCCGCGCAGCACGCTCTCGCACTGGGAGGAGCGCCCGCACGCCCCGGTCGTCCTGCCCTGCGGTGCCGCCTTCGACGTGGTGAGCGCCCCCGCGATCTTCGGGCGGCGCATGCTGGACCGTATGTGGGCCGAGGGGCCGGGTTCCGGGCCGGTGGCGGAGTTCCGCGGCCGGATGCTGCTCTTCGCGGCGCCCGGGACGGCACAGCGACTGCCCGCGCTGCTGAAGTGGGAGGAGTGGGGCGCGCACGGCCGGGAGGACGGGCGTGCGGGCTCCGTGCCGCCGCTGCTCTGCCACGGCACGGGCGACGCGGTGACCGTCCCGGCGCCGGCCCGGACGGTCTCGTTACCGGCCCGCCCGGGATCGCGCTGGCTGGTGGCCCCGGACACGCGTCACCCCTGGTTGCCGGGCCCGGAGGTGCTGCTGTGGGCGGCCGTGCGGGCGGCCCGCGCGGCCGTGCGGATATCGATTTTTCCTCCCGCCGACCAGGGTGCTAATGTCTACGACGTCAGCAGGCGCCGCTAGCTCAGTTGGTTAGAGCAGCTGACTCTTAATCAGCGGGTCCGGGGTTCGAGTCCCTGGCGGCGCACACGATGTCGATGGCGAGGCAGGTTCGCGGAGAGCGCGAGCGGCCTCGCCATCGTCGTTCCCGCCTATGCCCCGGCCGTGATCTTCACCGTCCAGGCACCGGACGGCGTGCGCCCCTCCACCTCCACCCGTACGTCCTCCCCCGGCACCGTGAAGCTCTCGCCGAGGGCGACGGGGGCGTCGGCCAGGGGCGGGTAGACCGATTCCGCGTGGCACGCGCCGGTGCCCGGGTGGGCATCGATCACCTCGACGGGGCCGCCGCCGGACCGGGTGCCGCTGCTGACGCGGTAGACCAGCACCCCCTGACGGCAGACCGACGCGTCGTTGCCCACCGGGCCGCGCGCCTCGAAGGCGAGCACGCTGTCGCCGCCCGTGCGCACCACCGCGAGCTTGGTCCCCCGGCCGAGCCCGAAGGACGGCGCCCCGGCGGCACCGGTCACCGGTGTTCCCGGCCCCGCCCCCAGCGGCTCCAGCGTCAGCCGCACCGGTCCCGCGTCCCGCACGCACCGCACCTGCCGGGGCTCCAGCCAGCCCAGTTTCCACTTGTGCCAGCCGAAGAGGTCGGGCGCCAGGGCGAACTGGCTGCCCATCAGGTCCCAGTCGCCGACATGGGTGTCCCAGTCGCCCCTGCCGTCCACGGGGCGGTGGTACAGGTCCGGCAGGTCGAAGACGTGGCCGGTCTCGTGGGCGAGGACCAGCCGGTCCGGCGGATGCTCCTCGAACACCGTGACCACCCGGCGGATGTCGGTGCCGTCCGCCCGCAGCGGGGTTTCCAGGTTGACGACCTTGGTGGCGTCGGAGTCCACGCCCGGGGCGTCCGGGTCGGCGACGAAGTAGACGATGTCGTACCGCGAGAAGTCCACGTGCCGGTCCGTGGCGGCGAGCGCGTCGCGCAGGTAGGCCGCCCGGTGCGTGACGGTCCAGTCGCGCTCCATGGCGTACGCGGTGGACGGGCGGGGCATGGGAATCCAGTGCTGGAGGGTGTGCGGGCGGAGCGTGAACCTGCCGTAGGAGGCCCGCTGGAAGAAGCGGGTGGTCTCCGGGAAGTGGTCGGCGACGAGTTCCCGGGGCGTGGTCAGGGGGTGCGCGTCCGGGAAGGACAGGAACACCATGACCGCGTCCAGCCGACGGGTCGGGCGTGGGTAGGCGGCGTTCCAGGTGTCCAGGCCCTCGGAGTGGTGCGCGTCGGTGCGGGTCAGGGCGCAGGGCGCGGCGGAGAAGGGCTCGGCGACCGACGGGGCGGTCACCATGGAGGTCGCCGCGAGCGCGGACATGGTGGTGCACACGGCGGCCGTGCTGCGCATCCGCGTGCGCCGGACACCGGGTCGGCCCAGTCCCCCGAGAACCTCTCGAAGCTCACGACCGAGCTCTCTCATCGGGAGCGGACGCGGCACGGGGACCTCCGGGAGACGGTTCACGGGACACCGCACCCAGACTGTGGTGGATTGTCATACTGCGCCCTGTTTATCTGCACCGGACGGGTGAGACCTCCGCGCCCGCGCGGGCGACCGACACCCCCCGCCCCTTCACCCAGCGTCACCACAGGTGGGAGGCCCGAAGGAGCCCTCCACCGGCGCACGGAACGGATCAGGCAAAGTTGCGGGGCCGTCCTTGACACCGGACGGTGGCTGGTGGGACCCGGGGACGGCCTTTATGATCGGCACACTTTCCTGAGACTTTCCTGCACGGACAGCGATCGAGTGCACTGCGGGAGCGAGCGGTGAGCGGAACGTCCGAAGGGCCGGCGATCGCGGCGGATATCGACCGGCCGATCGTCACAGAAAGTGAGTTCGACACGTCTCCCCGTACGGAACCACCGCCACCCCAGCCCGCCCCTCCGTCCCCGCCGCCCACAAGTTCCTCGCCCCCGTCCTACCGCTCGGTCTTCGCGGCCGCCCCGCTCGCGATGGCCGTGGTCGACCGCGAGGGGAGGGTGGTCAGCGCCAACGGCAGTCTCGCCGCCCTGCTGGGCGCCGACCCGGACACGCTGGCGGGTGCCGTCGCCGCCGATCTGGTGGACCTCACCTCCGACGCCCGCACCGGGCACGCCTACCGGGAGATGCTGAACGGCCGGCCGGCGAAGCTGCGCTGCACCCGCCGGCTCAAGCACCCGGAGGGCCACTCGCTGTGGGTGCAGGTGACCGTCGCACCGCTGCCCGACGGGGACGGGGGCGTGCTGCTGTCCGTCGCCGACATCAGCGCCCGCCGTGAGCTCCAGGCCCGCCTTCGCCACTTGCAGATGCACGACCCGGTGACCCGGTTGCCCAACCGCACCCTCTTCTTCGAGCGCCTGACGGCCGCGCTGGAGGCGGAGTCCTACGAGCGCAGCGGGACGGGCCGGATCGGGCTGTGCTACCTGGACCTCGACGGGTTCAAGGCCGTCAACGACACCCTGGGGCACCGCGTCGGCGACCGGCTGCTGGCCGCCGTCGCCGAGCGCCTGATGCGCTGCGCGGAGGAGGCGGCCCGTACCAGAACCGTCGCACCGCTGGTGGCCCGGCTCGGCGGGGACGAGTTCGCACTGCTGGTGGAGGACTCCACCGGCACGGAACAGCTCGCCGACCTGGCCGAGTCGCTGCTCGCGACGATCCAGGACCCGTTCGACCTCTCGGGTCAGCGGCTGTCGGTCTCCGCGTCGATCGGCGTGGTGGAGCGGCACGCCGCCGGCACGACACCGACCGCGCTGATGCAGGCCGCCGACACGACGCTGTACTGGGCGAAGGCCGACGGCAAGGCCCGCTGGACGCTGTTCGACCCGGAGCGCAACGCCCACCGCATGACCCGGCAGGCCCTCGCCTCCGCGCTCCGACCCGCCATCGACCGGGGCGAGTTCACGCTGGAGTACCAGCCGCTGGTGGGCATGGAGGACGACCGGGTGCACGGCGTGGAGGCGCTGGTGCGCTGGAACCACCCGCAGTTCGGGGTGCTGACACCGAACCGGTTCATCGGCCTGGCGGAGGAGGACGGCTCGATCGTGCCGCTCGGCCGCTGGGTGCTGCGCACCGCCTGCCGGCAGGCCCGGGACTGGCAGGTGGAGCACCCCGACGAGCCGCCGATCTTCGTCAGCGTGAACGTGGCCGTCCGTCAGGTGTGGGACTCCGACCTGGTCGCGGACGTCGCCGAGACCCTGGCGGAGACCGGTCTCGCGCCGCACCTGCTGCAACTGGAGCTGACCGAGTCGGCGGTGATGGGCTCCTCGGGCCGGCCGTTGCAGGCCCTGAAGGCGCTCAGCGACATGGGTGTGCGCATCGCCATCGACGACTTCGGCACCGGCTACTCGAATCTCGCCTACCTCAGCCGGCTGCCGGTGTCGGTGCTGAAGCTGGACGGCTCCTTCGTCCGGGGCTTCCAGTACGAGGGCCGTGCGGCGCAGCCGAGCCCGGCGGACGAGGCCATCGTCGAGGCGATGGTGCAGCTCGCCCACCGGCTCGGCCTGACGGTCACCGCCGAGTGCGTGGAGACCTCGGCGCAGGCCACCCGGCTGCGCCGGATCGGGTGCGACACCGGTCAGGGGTGGCTGTACTCGCGTCCGGTCCCGCCGGACCGCATCTCCGAACTGCTGGGCACGCCCGGGGTTCAGGCGGGCGTGGGCAATCCGTAGGCGTTCGCGACGAGTTCGTAGGAACGCAGACGCACCTCGCCGCTGTGCGCGTTGGCCGTGAGCATCAACTCGTCGGCGCCGGTGCGCTTCTGGAGGTCGTCCAGGCCGGCGCGGACCTCGTCCGGGGTGCCGTGGATCACGTTGGCGTTCCAGGACTCGACGAACTCCCGCTCCATCGGGCTGAAGGGGTACGCCTCCGCCTCCTCAGGGGTGGGGACCAGTCCCGGACGGCCGGTGCGCAGCCGGACCATGCTCAGCGCGGCGGCCAGCACCTGGCGGCGGGCCTCCTGCTCGTCCTCGGCCGCGAGCGCGGAGACGCCGATGAGGGCGTACGGCGCGTCGAGGACCTCGCTGGGGCGGAAGGTCTCGCGGTAGAGGTCCAGCGCGGGGATCGTGTTCTGCGCGGAGAAGTGGTGGGCGAAGGCGAAGGGCAGCCCGAGCATCCCGGCCAGCCGGGCGCTGAACCCGGAGGAGCCGAGCAGCCAGACCGGCGGCCGGTGCGGTGACTGCACACCGCCGGGCGAGGTGGCCTGGACCGGTCCGGGTACGGCGTGGACGCGCCGGTAGGGGTGGCCGTCGGGGAAGTCGTCGTCGAGGAACCGGATCAGCTCGGTGAGCTGCTGGGGGAAGTCGTCGGCGCCCTCACCGGGCCGGTCGGTCCGGCGCAGCGCGGCGGCCGTGGCGCCGTCGGTGCCCGGGGCACGGCCCAGCCCGAGGTCGATCCGTCCCGGCGCCATGGCCTCCAGGGTGCCGAACTGCTCGGCGATGACGAGCGGCGCGTGGTTGGGCAGCATGACACCGCCGGAGCCGAGCCGGATGCGCTCGGTGCGGGCGGCGAGGTGGGCCAGGATCACCGCGGGCGAGGAGGAGGCGACACCGGGCATGGAGTGGTGCTCGGCGACCCAGTAGCGGTGGAATCCGCGCGACTCCGCGAGCCGGGACAGGGCGACGCTGGTGCCCAGGGCGTCACCGGCGGTGCGCCCGGCCCCCACGGTGACCAGATCCAGCACGGACAGCGGCACGGGCGCGTCACCCCGGGCCGCGCCTCGGATCTCGTCTGCTGCGGTGTCGTCTGCGGCCACGGTGGGTGCGCCTCCTGTCTCGGTTCACGTACGCCCGTCACCCAACAGGAGGATGTCCCCGCTTATTCCGCCGCCGGAGCCCGTCCCGCGCCTCCGCGGCACCCGCCGGCCGGTGCGCAGACCGGGGTACGCCGCAGAGCGAGCGGTTCCCGGCCCGCCGACGGTGCCGCACCCGACCGCGGACGCCGACATGCGCCCGTCGGCGGTTCACGCCGGGCCGTGCGCCGCCGGCGGACCGCCCGCCGACGAGCCGCCTCGACCCCGGCTCGTTCCCACCGGACGGCACACCACCACCGGCCAACACCGCACACGCCCTGCGAACCCACCCGAGCCCGCCGGGCACCGCAGACCCCCGCCGACGACGGCATGCCGCCCAGGCCGGTCTCGTACCGGGGCGTGCCCTCGCCACCGGCACGCACCCCACGCACCCCACCGACCAACCCCGGCCCGCTCTGCACCGCAGGTCACCGCAGGCCACCGCAGGCCACCGCAGGCCACCGCCGACGGTGCCGTGCCCACCGCCTGCGGTGCCGTCCGTCCCCACCGTCGACGGCGGCACCTCGGCCGCCGACACAGTCACGCCGGGTGGTGCGCCGGCGCCGACGGGCACCCCGCACACGCCGCGCCGGGCCCGTCGGCACCGCGGGTCGTCGGCCTGCCATGCCTCGGCTCGGGTGGCGGAGGGGCGGCGCGGGTGCGCGCGCCCCGCGACCGCCGTCCGCTCACACCTGCACGATCGGCTCCCGGGTGAACAGCGCGCCCAGCTCCGGTGCGTTCACCCTCCGGTCGGCCAGGCGCAGGGCCTCCCAGACGGTGACCTGGTTGGCGGTGAGGACCGGTTTCGCCAGGTCCTTCTCCAGGGCGGGGACGTGGGCGGCCGTGTGCAGGGCCGTGTCCGGCAGGAGCAGGGCGTCGGCGTCCGGGTGGTCGGCCGCGCGGGCCAGCGCGAACAGTTCGGCCTCGCCCCAGGCGCCGACCTCGGCCGCCGTGACGATCCCGGAGCTGCGCGTCGCGAGCACCTCCACGCCGGCGGCCCGCAGGAAGTCGGCGAACAGCGCGGTCACCTCGTCCGGGTAGGTCGCCCCGATCGCGACCCGGCGCGCCTCGATCTCCCGCAGCGCGTGCACGAAGCCGAAGGACGTCGAGGACGCCGGCATGCCCGCCGCCTGGGCCAGGCCCCGCACCTGCTCGTGGGCCCCGTCCCAGCCGCGCACGAAGCTGCCGCTGGTGCAGGCCCACACCACCGCCTCGGCGCCCGTGAGCCGCAGTTCCTCGAGGCCCCTCTCGAGCCGTTCGGGCGAGCCCATCTCCCGCAGCGCGTCCACCCGGTGGGCGTCCTCCCCCATGTCGGTGTGCACCAGGTCCACCCGGATGTCGCTGCCCAGCAACTGCTCGATGCGCGGGTAGTCGTCCTCGGCGGAGTGGCCCGGGTAGAGCAATCCCAGTGCGGTCATGTCCAGCCTTCCTGCTGCGTCTCTTCCGGCAGTACGGGACCGGACGCCTGGTCCGGCAGCACGCCACCGGACGTCCGGTCCGGCAGTACGGGACCGGACCGCGCCGACGCGTCGATCAGCGCCTGGTACGGCCCCACCGCTCGGGTACCCAATCGGCGCAGCGCCGCCCACATGGTCACCTGGTTGGCCGAGATGACCGGTATGCGCAGTTCGGCCTCCAGTTGGGGGATCACGTCGTACGTCGGCAGATTGGTGCAGGACAGGAACAGCGCCTCCGCCGCCCCGAGCCGGCCGCGCACCGCCGCCCGCCGGGCCATGTCGACGACCTCCCGGTAGGTGACCGTCCAGATGTGCCGGGTGAGGCTCATGTACGCGCAGCCGGTGACCGTGACACCCGCCTGCGCCACGTATCCCTCCAGGGCCCGCGTCACCGACACGGTGTACGGCGTCACCAGCGCGACCCGGCGCACGTCCAGCTCGGCCAGTGCCTCCAGCAGCGCCCCCGAGGTGGTGATCGCCGGCACCGCGCCCGCCCGGCTCATCGCCTCGCACATCGCACGCTCCCCCACGATGCCGGCGACGAAGCTGCCCGACGTACAGGCGTAGGCGACGACCTCGGGCGCGACCGCGACGAGGGTGCGCACCGCGTCGCCGAGGGTCTCGTGCTCGCTGATCAGCCGGGCCAGACCGAGGCTCACCTCCACCGGCACGTACGGCGTGCGGGTCAGGTGCAGGGACACCTCGTCGGGCACCCAGCGCCACAGCTCGCGGTCCAGCGCGAAGTCGAAGGGGGCGATGACACCGACACCGCGCTGCGGGGCCGGTCCGCCGGGCAATCCGCCGAGAAGGGAGACGTCCATGTCAGCACCGGCCTCACGCGGGGAGACGAGCACGCAACGGTTCGGGTGAACGCCCGTGTTGACGACGGTAGGTTCGGCTGCGAGCGTGGTCAATCCGCGCATCTCAGACGTCCGGCGTCCTCGGACTCCCGGCACCCTTCGCCTCCCGGCGTCCCGGAGGAACCGCGCCCCATGACCATCCCCGTCCTGCTCGTCCTGGCCGCCGACACCGACCCCCCGCCCCGCCTCGGCCGGCTCACCGGCCGGGTCCGGATCGAGTACGCGGACGACGCGACGCTCGCCGAGCGGCTGCCGGGGGCCGACGTGCTGCTGGTGTGGGACTTCACCTCGCGGGCGGTGCGCGCCGCCTGGCCCGGCCGGGGACCACGGCCGCGCTGGGTGCACACGGCGAGCGCAGGCGTGGACCATCTGCTCGGTCCGGACCTGGCCGCCTCCGACGCGGTGGTCACCAACGCGCGCGGGATCTTCGACCGCCCGATCGCCGAGTACGTCGCCGCGCTCGTACTGGCGCTGGCCAAGGACCTGCCGCGGACGCTGGAGCTCCAGCGGGAGCGCACCTGGCTCCACCGCGAGTCGCGCAGGCTGGCCGGGAGCCGTGCCTGTGTCGTGGGGTCGGGGCCGATCGGCCGGGCCGTCGCCGGCACGCTCGGGGCGCTGGGCGTGATCACGGCCCTGGTCGGGCGGGCGGCGGGGCCCGGGGTCCACGGGCCCGAGGACCTGGACCGGCTGATCGCCCGCGCCGACTGGGTCATCGCCGCGGCTCCGCTGACCGAGCGGACCCGGGGCATGTTCGACGCCCGCCGCTTCGGTCTGATGCTGCCCTCCGCGCACTTCGTCAACGTCGGCCGCGGACCGCTGGTCGTCGAGGACGCGCTGGCCGAGGCGCTGGAGCAGCGCCGGCTCGCGGGCGCCGCCCTCGACGTCTTCGGGACCGAGCCGCTCGCCCCCGGCCACCGTCTGTGGCGGGTCCCGGGGTTGATCGTGTCGCCGCACATGAGCGGGGACACGGTCGGCTGGCGGGACGAGCTCGCCGCGCAGTTCGTGGAGCTCTTCGAGCGCTGGGCGGCGGGCGGGCCACTGGTGAACGTGGTCGACAAACGGCGCGGATACGTGCCCGGACACTGACGGCCCCGGGAGGGTGCATGACCGAGCTGACCGAGGCGACCGCCGTCCGGCTCGTCGAGGGCTACCGCAGGGGTGAGTTCAGTCCCGTGGAGGTGACGCGCGCGGTGCTGGAGCGGGCGCGGGCGATCCAGCCGGAGGTGAACGCGTTCGCCCGGATCACCGCCGAGGACGCGCTGGAGCGGGCCCGGGAGTCGGAGCGGCGGTGGCGGCGCGGCGAGCCGTGCGGGCTGCTGGACGGGGTGCCGGTCACGGTGAAGGACATCCTGCTGCTGCGCGGCTCCCCCACCCTGCGCGGTTCGCGGACCGTCGACCCGGCCGGACCCTGGGACGAGGACGCGCCCTCGGTGGCCCGGCTGAGGGAGCACGGCGCCGTGTTCCTCGGCAAGACGACCACCCCGGAGTTCGGCTGGAAGGGCGTGACGGACTCCCCGCTCACCGGCGTCACACGCAACCCGCACGACCCGACGCGCACCGCTGGTGGCTCCAGCGGGGGCGCGGCGGCGGCCGTGGCGCTGGGCGCGGGTCCGCTGGCCCTGGGCACGGACGGCGGTGGCAGTGTGCGCATCCCTGCGGCCTTCTGCGGGATCTTCGCGCTGAAGCCGACGTACGGCAGGGTGCCGCTGTACCCGGCGAGCGCCTTCGGGACACTGGCGCACGTGGGCCCGATGACCCGGGACGCGGCGGACGCGGCGCTGCTGATGGACGTGATCGGGGTGCCGGACGCGCGGGACTGGTCGGCGCTCGGACCGGCGCCGGAGTCGTTCACGGCAGAACTGGCGGGCGGGGTGCGGGGGCTTCGCGTCGCGTACTCGCCGGCGCTCGGCGGGCGGGTGGCGGTGCGCGCGGAAGTCGCCGCAGGGGTGGGGCGGGCGGTGCGGCGGCTGGCGGACCTGGGCGCCCGCGTCACCGAGACCGATCCCCGGTTCGCCGACCCGGTCGACGCCTTCCACACCCTGTGGTTCAGCGGTGCGGCCCGGGTCGTGCAGCACCTGCGGCCGGACCGGCGTGCGCTGCTCGATCCGGGGCTGCGGGAGATCTGCGCGGCCGGCGCCCGCCTCTCGGCGCTGGACTACCTGGCCGCGGTGGACGTCCGCATGGACCTGGGCCGGCGCATGGGCCGTTTCCACGAGGACCACGACCTGCTGGTCACCCCGACGCTGCCGGTCACGGCCTTCGAGGCGGGCGCCGAGGTGCCTGCGGGCTCCGGGCACCACCGCTGGACCGGCTGGACGCCGTTCACCTACCCGTTCAACATGACCCAGCAGCCGGCGGCGACCGTCCCCGTCGGCACGGACACCGACGGGCTGCCCGTCGGCGTGCAGATCGTGGCCGCCCGGCACCGCGACGCCCTGGTCCTGCGGGCGGCCCAGGCGCTGTACGCGTCCGGGACGGCGGCCCCGGTCACGCCCGGCGGAAGCTGAGGGTCTCCCCCGCCGCCCCGCTGCGCCACAGGTCGTTGCACGCCCCGGCCATGGCCGGCAGGCCCTCGGTCACCTCGCCCCAGACGGTGCCGGGCACCCAGCCCACGTCGCCGTTCAGCAGCAGGTTGTTGCGCTCGTAGAACAGGGCCAGGTCCACCACCGTGGTCCCGGGACGGACCTCGCGGTCGTAGCCGTAGGCCCTGGTGCCCAGTTCGGCGCCCGCAAAGGAGAAATAGCAGAGATCTCCCGGGATGGGGGTGACTGTCGGATTTTCCAGTGGTGGCTCCGATTTCGTGAACGGCGGGAACAGGGAGTAGATCTCATTACGGGCGTATTTGGCGTGGTAGACGTCGCCGGACAACGGGAGGGAATTCCACACGGCCTCGCAGGTGAGCGGCGCCCGGTCGTCGAGCAGCCGGGCCCTGCACGTGATACCGCGTGCGACCAGCGAGATGTCGAGATATCGGTCGGCCATGCGTCCCATGGTCCCGCGCCGGTCAACACCGCCCGACCGCCGAACGGGGCCGGAACCGGACCGAATAAGTCGCATCACTTCGGGTAGCCGCGCCGCCATGGCTCCACCACTGCACCCATGGAGACGACGCGGAGGGACCTCCGGGCCCGCGCGCCGAACGCTGCTCACGGGGGTCGCGGCGCTCGGCACGCTGGGCGTCGCGGGCTGCTCACGCGTGCCCACCGAGGCGAGCACGGACGGCGGTGACCTGCTGGACCGGCTCAGGGCGGCGGGCGTCGTCCGCTTGGGCATCGCCGGCGAGATCCCGTTCGGCTACATCGACAGGAACGGCGAGCTGACCGGCGAGGCACCGGAGCTGGCCAAGGTCATTTTCAAACGGCTCGGCGTGGACCGGGTCCAGCCGGTGCCGACCGAGTTCGGTTCGCTGATCCCGGGGCTCAATGCGCAGCAGTTCGATGTCGTGGCGGCCGGCATGTACGTCAACCCGGAGCGCTGCGAGCAGGTCATCTTCTCGGACCCCGATTACCAGATGCTCGATGCGTTCATCGTGCGCAAGGGGAATCCGAAAGGGCTGCGCACTTACCAGGATGTCGTCGAGAAGAAGGCGACGTTCGCCACCGGTACCGGTTACGCGGAAATCCAGTACGCGGTCGAGGCCGGGTACGAGGAGGGCGACATCATGGTCGTCCCGGACCAGGTCGCCGGGCTGAACGCCGTCGAGGCCGGGCGGGTGGACGTCTTCGCCGGTACGGCGCTCACCACCCGGGAGGTGGTGAAGAAGTCGACGAAGGCGGAGGTCACCGAGCCGTTCCGGCCGATCGTGGACGGCAGGCCGCACACCGACGGCGGCGCCTTCGCGTTCCGGCCCACGGAGACCAGGCTGCGTGACGCCTTCAACGTCGAGCTGCACAGGATGAAGAAGAGCGGCGAACTCCTGCGTGTCCTGCGCCCCTTCGGTTTCACCGAGGACGAGATGACGAACCTGACCGCGAAGGAGCTGTGCGGCTCGTGACGACGGGACTGTGGGAACTCGTACTCAAGGGCGTCTGGGTCACCGTCCAGCTGCTGGTGCTGAGCGCCCTGCTCGGTGCCGCGGTCTCGTTCGTCGTCGGCATCGCGCGCACCCACCGTCTGCGGGTCGTCCGCTTCCTCGCGGGCTTCTACACCGAGGTGTTCCGCGGCACGTCCGCCCTGGTGATGCTGTTCTGGGTGTTCTTCGTGATGCCGGTCGCCCTGGGCTGGCAGCTCGTGCCACTGTGGGCGGGCACCCTCGCGCTCGGCCTCACGTACGGCGCGTACGGGTCGGAGATCGTGCGCGGCGCGCTCGCGGCGGTGGACCCGGCCCAGCGCGAGGGCGGCATCGCCCTGAGCTTCACGCCCTGGCAGCGGCTGCGGCTGATTCTGCTGCCGCAGGCCGTGCCGGAGATGATCCCGCCCTTCTCCAACCTCCTGGTCGAGCTGCTCAAGGGCACCGCGCTGGTCTCCCTCATGGGCATGGGCGACCTGGCGTTCAGCGGCAACCTGGTGCGCCTGGCCCTCCAGGAGAGCGCGGAGATCTACGCGTACGTCCTGCTGATCTACTTCGTGATCGCCTTCCTGCTCACCCGGGGGATGCGCGGACTGGAGAAGCGGCTGAAGGCGAGGGTCGGCAAGGCGCCGCGGCGCGAGGCCGCGGCGGCCGAGCCGGTCGTGATCGAGGGGGTCCGATGAACTGGGACTGGAACGCGGTCTCCGATTTCCTGCCGTACTTCTGGGACGGCCTGCTCGTCACCCTCCAGGCGCTGGTTCTCGGCTCGCTGATCTCGTTCCTGCTGGGTCTGGTGTGGGCGCTGCTGATGCGGGCGCCCACGCGCTGGGTGACCTGGCCGGTCGGCGCCGTGACGGAGTTCGTCCGCAACACCCCGCTGCTCGTCCAGCTCTTCTTCCTCTTCTACGTGCTGCCGGAGTGGGGCGTCACCGCGTCGGCGCTGACCACCGGTGTCGTCGCGATCGGCCTGCACTACTCGACGTACACGATGCAGGTGTACCGCGCCGGCATCGACGCCGTGCCGGCGGGCCAGTGGGAGGCCGCCAAGGCGCTGAACCTGCCCACGCGCCGCACCTGGACCGCGGTGATCCTGCCGCAGGCCGTGCGGCGGGTCGTCCCGGCCCTCGGCAACTACGTCATCTCGATGCTCAAGGACACGCCGATGCTGATGGCGATCACGGTCCTGGAGATGCTGGGCCGGGCGCAGCTGTTCGCCAGGAACACCTTCCAGTTCACCGAGCCCATCACGGTCGTCGGTGTCGCCTTCGTCCTGCTGTCCTACATGGCCTCCCTTCTTCTGCGAACCCTGGAGCGTCGTCTTGTCCGCTGAGTCCACCGCACCCGTCACCGGGAAGGAACCCGGTACCCGTCCCGTCGACGGCGCCGGCGGCCGGCCAGCCGAGCTGGTCCGGTTCGACAAGGTCACCAAGCGGTTCGGGTCCCACACCGTCCTCGACCGCCTCGACTTCTCCGTGGCGGCCGGCAAGCACGTCACGCTGATCGGGCCGTCGGGCAGCGGCAAAACCACGATCCTGCGGCTGCTCATGACCCTGACCGAGCCGGACGAGGGAACGATCACCGTCGGCGGACAACGGCTCTTCCCGGCGCCGGAGAAGCAGGTCCGGGAGATCCGCAAGAACATCGGCATGGTCTTCCAGCAGTTCAACCTCTTCCCCCACATGAAGGTGCGACGGAACATCACCGAGGCGCCGGTGACCGTGCTCGGCCTGTCCAGGGACGAGGCGGACCAGCGCGCCGAGGAGCTGCTCGAGATGGTCGGCCTCGCCGACAGGGCCGACGCCTACCCGTCGCAGCTGTCCGGCGGGCAGCAGCAGCGCGTGGCGATCGCGCGGGCGCTGGCCATGCGGCCGCAGGTGCTGCTGCTCGACGAGGTGACCTCCGCCCTCGACCCCGAACTCGTGGCCGGCGTGCTCGACGTGCTGCGGGACATCGCCCGCAGCACCGACATCACGATGCTGTGCGTCACCCACGAGATGGGCTTCGCCCGCGACATCTCCGACGACGTGCTGATGTTCGACCGCGGCCGGGTCATCGAGTCCGGCCACCCGGACAGGATCTTCAACGACCCGGAGAACGAACGGACGAGGGAGTTCCTCAGCGCGGTTCTGTGAACCGGACCGTCCCGGCCGTCCACGCCCCGGGCGGGCCGGGCCGTACGTCACCGCTGTTCGTCGCGCGGGGGAGACGAACAGTGGTGGCCACCTGACCCTTCACCCACTCCCCCGGGAAACGAGGACCGACATGAAGCTCCGAACCGCCTTGATCGGCACGGGCGCCCCCTTAGCCCTGGTGGCACTGCTCGGCACCACCGCCTCCGCCGCCACTCTCTACACCGAGAGGGCGACGGCGGCGGGCAGCTCCCCCACCATCGACGCCCACTGCCTGACGGTTCCCGGATACGAGAACCCCCGCGCCATCGCGGGCACGGCCTGCTTCAAGCACTACGGCGACCGCTTCTGGATCAAGGACAACCTGGCGGACGGCCACCACATCGAGATGCGCGGCCAGGTGAACACCACCGGCGACAACTTCCGCTGCTACGAGCTGAGCGGATCGTCGGCCGGATGGCAGATCTGCGACAGCTTCTCCGACAACATCCCGGAGAATGCCGTCCTCGCCTGGAACATCGGCCTGTGGGAGGGCAACGACCTCCTGCGGGTCGGCAGCGAGAGGTGGAGCCCGACCTCGTAGGGCCCGGGCGGGTCCCCGTCCCGTCGGTCTCCGGGTGCCCGTGGAGACCGACGGGCACGAGGTGGCCCAGGTCGCTGACATATGCCGATCGCGTGGAAGCCGGTTCGCCGGTGCCCGCGGGCGGCTACCGTGAACGGGCCAGGCAAGTCAGTAGTACGGACGACGGCCCGAGAAGCGAGCCGGGGGGAAACCGTGGCGCTGAAGCACGAGCCGACCGCACCGCACCACTCGGTCCAGGACGCCCTGCGCGTCCTGGACGCGGTGGCGCGGCGCACCACCGGAGTGACCGACACCGAGATCGCCCACCGGACGGGGCTGCACCAGGAGCGGCTGACCACCCTCCTGCGGATGCTGCGCCGGGAGGCCTACGTCGAGCAGATCACCGACGGGGCGTACGTCACCGGGACGGCCTTCGCCCGCCTGGGTGCGGCCCGGGACCACGAGGCGGCCCTGCGGGACCGGCTCCAGCACGCCCTGGACCGGCTGCGCGACTCGGTCGGCGCCGCCGTCTACCTCAGCCGGTACGTGGACGGCGAGGTGCGGGTCACGCACTGCGCCGACAGCCCGGCCGCGCCGAGGGTCAACGAGTGGGTGGACTTCCGCCACGCGGCGCACGCCACCGCGGTCGGCAAGAGCCTGCTCACCCAGCTCGACCCGGACGCCCGGCGCGACCACCTCGCCCGGCACCGGATGGCCCGCCTCACCTCCCGCACGATCACCAGCGACAAGCTGCTGCTGTCCCGTCTGGAGGCCCAGCCGCCCACCGTCCCCGTCCTGGACCTGCAGGAGTACGCGATCGGCACGGTCTGCGCCGCCGTCCCGGTCACGGCCGGCTCCTCGGTGGGCTGCCTGGCGCTGTCCCTCCCGGTCGAGCACGCCCACCGGCTGCGCCGCGCCGCGGAGACCCTGAACCGGAACGCCGCGGGGCTGCTGCTGTCGATGGCGATCCAGGGCGATGTGCGGTGGTCGGGAGCACCCCTCGGGACCAGGTAGTATTTTCTCCGTCGTCGGCCGCGGGAAGCGGACGGCGGGAGTCATGCGCCGCTAGCTCAGTTGGTTAGAGCAGCTGACTCTTAATCAGCGGGTCCGGGGTTCGAGTCCCTGGCGGCGCACAGCGAAGGGCCTCTCGTGGGAGCGAGGGGCCCTTTCACGTGCCGGCTGTCAGCCCGGGAATTCCACGGCCGACCTCACCTCGTGGAATCCGACGATGAAGCCGACGCAGAAGAGCACCAGCACGGCGATGAAGGTCAGCACGCCGAAGGCGGTCAGGTTGTGCCGCACCGGGCTGGGCGCCTGGGCCGTGGCCGCGACCCGCGGGCCGCCGGTGTAGTACACCGTGACGTGGTCGCCCTCGATCACGGTCGCCCGGCCGCCCTCCTCCTCGAACCGGATCACCCGGCCGTCGTGCGTGAGGAACTCGTACACGTGGTGCAGCACCGTGCGCACCGAGGTGTCGTTGCCCCCACCGCGGGTCGACGTGAACACCCGCACACAGCGGCCCTCCGCGGTCAGCCCGCTGTTCCAGGCGGCGCGGATCTGCTGCCAGCGGCGCACCACCCGGTACGCCATGAAGCACGCCAGGGCCGTCATGAGGCCGGGCACGCCGTAGAAGAGCACGTCCATAATCGTTCCCCCGAGGTCGGTACGCCGCACCCGGAGCGAGCGGCGTGGGACGAAGCTACCCACGCCGGCCGCACCGGCGCCTCAAGGGATCCTCAGAACTGTCGCGGTGTCAGAAGGTGACGTCCGAGCAGGCGTAGAACGCGTTGCCCGTGTCGGCGATCGTCCACACGGAGAGGATGACGTGGTGCCCGCTCAGCCCGGAGGGCAGCCTGCCGCTGTGGGAGAGCGTCTGCGGCGGACGCTGGCCGCCGTAGGGGACGGTCAGGAACGGGGTGAGGTTCAGATCGGACCTGGCCAGCCTGTGGTCCTGGTTCCAGCCCGGCTTGGTGACGTAGTACTTGAAGTCCGTGGTGGCGTGCATGGCCGTGAACTGCCACCGGAAGGTGTAGTTCTGGCCGCCGGCCACCCGGGTGGTGGGCCAGGCGCCCCCCGAGGGCGTCCGCGGGCTGTCGAGCTGGGCGAACCGCGTGTTGTTGCCCGAACAGATCTGACCGTCGGCGGGGCCCGAGGCGGGGAATCCCTTGGGACCCTCGACGCTCTGCGGCTCCCACTGGATGGCTCCGCAGTTCGTCACCGTGCCGTTCTGGCAGAGCTTCTGCCGGCTGATCGGCAGGTCGGTGTAGCCGTGGCCGCTGGCACCACCGGAGGAGAGCACGAGCGCTCCGGTCGTGGCCAGTCCCACCGCGGCTGCGTACAGCTTGGTCCGTGTGCGCATGCTGCCGCTCCTGAAAGCGTGGGGGATTTTCGGTGAGCCGTGCAGGTCTAGACCAAGTTCAGGTTATGGCCGCAAGTTGAACATGTCCATACCAATCACGGGTCCCGTTCCCCGGCAGGCGCTCCGGGCCCTGCGACCGCGTCAGGCCCCCGTCTCGCCCCGGCCCGCACAGAACGCCACCGTCAAGTCCTTGACCAGCAGCGTGCGTTCGTAGTCGTCCAGCTCCACCAGTCCCCGCGTGGTCAGCCGGGTCACCGTGTCCTCCACCGAGTCGACCACCGAGGTGAGCACGCTCGCCCGGTGCCGGGCGTCCAGGTCGGTGATGCGGCGCCGGTGCATCGCGGCGGCCACCTCGGGGGCGTACTCCACCCGGACCGGCTGCACCGCGAACACCTCGATCCCGACCGCCGCGGTGTCCGCCGCCACCTGCCGGGTCAGCGCCTCCTGCGCCGCGTCCATCGCCGCCCCGCCCGCGCCAGGAGCCTCCACCGGGACCCGGAGCAGCGCCGCTTCGACGCACTCGCGCAGATACCTCTCGTGGTCCTCGACGCCCAGCGTCGCCCGCGCCGTGTCCCGCACCCGCCACACCACCAGCACGACCGCCCGCAGCGCCACGCCGTTGCGGTCGGCCCCCGGCACCGGCTCGCTGCGCCAGTGCCGCAGCCGGACGTCGACCCGGCGGCGCAGCAGCAGCGGGTTCACCCACAGCAGCCCCGTCCGCCGCACGGTCCCCCGGTAGCGGCCGAACAGGCCGAGCACCCAGGCCCGCCCGGTCCGTCCGCGGGCCAGCCCGCCGAAGCCGAACAGCGTCAGGGCACCGGCCCCGGCGCAGGCCGCCCACTGCGCGGGGCCGGGCCCGGCCGCACCGGCGTGCGCGGGCAGCCCCAGCGCCCCGGCGGCGAACGGCGGCAGCACACCCGCCCACCACGAGGCGGCCGCACAGCCGGCCGCCCCGCACAGGCCGACCAGCACCCCCGCGACACCGGGCAGCACCCGGGCCGGCCGCTCCACCAGGTCCGGATCCACCCGCGGCACCGGACGCGGCCGCTCGGCGGCCGGGCGCCGCAGGCGCGGCTGTTCCCCCGTGCCCCGCCGACGCCCGACCACCGCGGGCCGCAACTGCACCGGCGCCGGGCCGGGATCGTCGCGGAACAGCAGGTGGACGGGGATCTTGGTGGTGGCCTCGGTGTGGATGAGCCGGGCGGTGCGCGCCGCCGTCCCGCTGTCCGCGGGCTGCTCGGATTCGGGGGTGTGGGACGTGGTCGTGGTCATGCGTGCCTCCAGCCTCCGCGCCAGACGCGTCACAGCGGGGAAAGTTCCGGGACGTCAAGGGGGGCCACCGGTCGCACCGGGCCCCGGGCGGGTGTCACGAGAAGAGCCGGCGCCAGGTCTCCGGGCCCGGATAGCCGTCGGCCGCGCCGCCGCGCCAGCCCTGGGAGCGCTGGAACGCCTCGACGTTCCGGCGGTCGGCCTCGGTCCAGCGCGGGCCCGGGCCGGAGGTGTAGTACCTGCCGAACCCCTTCCTGACCAGCTGCTCCCCCAGCTGCGTGACATGGGCGTTCTCCGCGCCCGGCCGGAACATCGCCCGGCCCGGGTAGCCCGGCACCCCGTGCGAGGACGGAGGGACGGAGGTCGCGGGCGGGATGTCCCGGCCCCGGCCGGTCACCAGCAGGTCCCAGGTCAGCGGCCCGGGCAGCCCGTCCGCGGCGGCGCCCTGCCAGCCCTGCGCCTGCTGGAACGCCCGGGTCGCCCTGCGGTCCACCTCGGTCCAGCGCGGTCCCGGCCCGACCGCGTAGAAGCGGGCGCCACCGCGTCCGGTGAGCATCCGGCCGAGTTCGGTGACGTACCGGTTGTTCGCGCCGGGGCCGAAATACACCGCCCCCGGGAAGGGCATCCCGGCCGGCGCCGCGGGCCCCGGGGCGCCCGGCTCGGCCCCCGTGGTGTCGCCGGTCAGCCCCCTGTAGCGGTACGGGACGTAGTGCGCGGAATTGCTCCAGTAGGCGTAGGGAGTGGTCTGCCGGCGGGTGTGCGGGGAGGTCTGCTCGTAACCCGTGTAGTGGGTCCGCGCGGCATTCGTCCAGCCGCCGAAAATGACCACGTGGGACCCCTGGAAGGGGTCGGACGCATTGTGGAAGAGCAGGATGTCCCCCGGCTGGAGTTCCGCCTTGGTAATGGGATCGGCATAGCTCGACAGGCTGCCCGTCCATTCGTTCCGGGGGAGGTTCCAGGCCATCGACACATAACCCGAACAGTCCTGCCGGTAACCGTCGGACCAGTACGCGTTCATGCTGTACGGAACCTTCGCCGCGACCCATGCCTCCGCCCTCGCGATGATGGCCGCACGGGTGGTCGCCGACGCCTTCACCGGCCCGGCCGGCACCCCGCTCGGGCCGTGCAGCGGAGCCTGCGCCCCCTGGGGTGTCGCAGTGCTCTGACCTGCGATGACGATGGGATCGGCGGGGTCCGCAGGGCCGGCCGGCTGGGCCGCGACGGCCGGGACCGCCGGTGCGCCGAGCGCAGCGGCGGCCACGACGAGGGCGGTTCCCCCCGGCCGGGCGAGAGCGAGCCCCCGGGGGGCGGAAGCCGGATGGCCGACCCTCCGGCCGGCCTGCGCATGCGGCAGGACGCGCCTCCAGTGAACGCAGCCGGGGCATTCGCAGTCGTGAGCCGGATCGAATTCCTCGAACACCGGAGACTCCATGCGATTCCCCTCACACTCCCGGTGAATTACTCCGCACCTGTGCACGAAGATCAGTCTCCCGACTGTCGTCGTCACGCGCATGTTGACGGTCCGAATGATGTACGGGAGCGCGGGAGCCCCCGGCCGGCCCGCCCCGGGCTCCGGGAGGTGGTCGGGAGCACCCTCCGGGGTCCTGTAGAGTTACGTCGTCAGCAGGCGCCGCTAGCTCAGTTGGTTAGAGCAGCTGACTCTTAATCAGCGGGTCCGGGGTTCGAGTCCCTGGCGGCGCACCGGCAGGCGGGTCCTTCGCGTGAGCGAGGGGCCCGTCGCCGTTTCTTGGCCTGATCCCCTCCACGTCCCGTTGAGCGGGGTCCCTTCGCCGTACGTATGGAACTGCGGCCCCGCCGGGCGCCCGCTGTCGCCACAATGGACGGGTATGACCGGAGAACCCCGTGTTTCGCATCTTGCGATCATGATGAACACCGTAGAACCTGGGTTCTTCAAGTTGCCGCGAGTCCGCGGCAGTTGGGGGCGGGAAACCGGTTGCTGACGGTTCGGGGTGTGGGGCCCCGGTCGTGCGCCGATGCCGAGGGGGGCATCATGCAACCGGAAGGGCGCTGTGCCGTGTCTATAAGGTGTGGACGACGTGGTGACAGCGGTCAACCACTGACACGTCTGTGGGGTCGAGGGGGACCGGACAGACGGAAGGAAGCGACGAAACACGCGGTGCTGCCGCGTGTGGGGGGATGACTCATGACGTCGACGCCGACGGGCGCCGAGAGGGACCACGACCCGTCTCAGACCACCCAGCTCAGGGTGCCTGCCCATCGGACAGGAAACACGGGCGCGTTCCGCCGGATCAAGAAGACGCTGCCGAGATACGACTACGAGCACTACAGCAGGCTCGCGGGTCCCCTCACCCAGCCCGATCCGAACAAGCCGTACAAGGTGCAGTACCGCTCGCTGATCTCGCAGGAGCCGCACCGCATCCGCATCGCGCTGATGCTGGCCGCGGCCCCGGTGCTGTCGCTGGTCCTGCTGGTGTGGCTGCTCCAGCCCTCGCACTGGACCGAGCGCGACTATCCGGCGTTCGAGTGGCTGCCGACCCTCGACATGGTGATGCTGGTCTCGATCGGCCTGATCGAGTTCTTCCGCTGCATGAACGTGCTGTCGAACGCGCACGCCACGCTGGTCGCCCGCGACCCGATCCCGGTCGTGCCCGAGACCGGCACGCGAGTGGCTTTCCTCACCTCCTTCGTGCCCGGCAAGGAGCCGCTGGAGATGGTGACGAAGACCCTGGAGGCGGCGGTCAAGATCCGCCACCGGGGCGTCATGCACGTCTGGCTGCTCGACGAGGGCGACGACCCCGAGGTGAAGGCGGTCTGCGAGCGCCTCGGCGTGCACCACTTCTCCCGCAAGGGCGTCGCGAAGTGGAACCAGGCCAAGGGCCCGCACCGCGCCAAGACCAAGCACGGCAACTACAACGCGTGGCTCGAGGCGCACGGCGACGACTACGACTTCTTCGCCTCCGTCGACACCGACCACGTGCCACTGCCGAACTACCTGGAGCGGATGCTCGGCTTCTTCCGCGACCCGGACGTCGGCTTCGTCATCGGCCCCCAGGTCTACGGCAATTACGACAACTTCGTCACCAAGGCCGCCGAGTCGCAGCAGTTCCTCTTCCACGCGCTGATCCAGCGCGCCGGCAACGCCTACGGCGCTCCGATGTTCGTGGGCACCTCCAACGCCGTGCGCATCAAGGCCCTCAAGCAGATCGGCGGTCTGTACGACTCGATCACCGAGGACATGGCGACCGGCTTCGAGATGCACCGCGCCAAGAACCCGGCGACGGGACGCAAGTGGCGCTCGGTCTACACCCCGGACGTGCTCGCGGTCGGTGAGGGCCCCAACGCCTGGACGGACTTCTTCACCCAGCAGATGCGCTGGTCGCGGGGTACGTACGAGACGATCCTCAAGCAGTACTGGAAGGGCTGGTTCTCGCTTCCGCCGAGCAAGCTCTTCAACTACACGATGATGATCATCTTCTACCCGATGTCGGCCCTCAACTGGATCCTGGCGGCGCTCAGCTGTGCGCTGTTCCTGGGCCTGGGCGCCTCGGGTGTGAACATCGACCCGACCATCTGGCTGATGCTCTACGGCAACGCCTCCGCGCTGCAGATCGGCCTGTACGTCTGGAACCGCCGCCACAACGTCTCGCCGCACGAGCCGGAGGGCTCCGGCGGTGTGGCCGGCATGGTCATGTCCGCGCTGTCGGCACCGCTCTATGCGAAGGCGCTGATCGACTCGGTGCTGCGCCGCAAGAGCAAGTTCGTGGTCACACCCAAGGGCGACTCCGCGAGCCCGGACACCTGGTTCGGCACCTTCCGGTACCACTGGTACTTCATCCTGATCTTCGGTGGCTCCATCGCCGCCGGCATCGTCTACGGACACGCGCACCCGGCGATGGTGACCTGGGCCACGTTCGCCCTGCTGATCACGGCGGCGCCGATGTTCGCCTGGCGCCACGGCATGCGGCAGGACCGGAAGAAGCCGGGCGCCCACTCCGCGGGCCGGCCGCAGGACGGCGGCGGGGACCCGGGGACCCGGCCACTGCCGCAGGCGGGACAGCCGCACGCGCCGCAGGACCGGCCCAGCTGGGCCGACGCGGCCGCCGGACCGGGTGGGCCCGCGGGCCCCGGGGGTGCCCCGGGCAACGACCAGACCATGCAGATCGCCCTTGGTGGACTTGGGGGACGTAAGGAATGAAGGACCGTGCAGGCCGCCGTCGCGCCCGTCGGATCGCGATAGGCACGGCGGTGGTACTCGCGCTGGCCGGAATGAACGGGCCGTGGCTGTATCGCGTCGGCACCGAGAAATACCACCAGTACAAGATCAATCAACCCGAGTACAAGGCCGCCAACGGCAAGTGGGAGATCGTCGAGTTCCCCGAGGAGTACCGGCAGAACACGATCCACGCGGCGCTGCTGCGCACCGGCAAGGTGCTGCTCGTCGCGGGGTCGGGCAACAACCAGGACAACTTCGACGCGAAGAAGTACGACACGCGGATCTGGGACCCGATCAAGGGCACCATCAAGAAGGTCCCGACGCCGTCCGACCTGTTCTGCACGGGCCACACCCAGCTCGCCAACGGCAACCTGTTGATCGCGGGCGGCACCAAGCGGTACGAGAAGCTCAAGGGTGACGTGCAGAAGGCCGGCGGCCTGATGCTCGTCCACAACGAGAACCCGGACAAGCCGATCACCCTGCCCGCGGGCACCAGGTTCACCGGCAAGGAGAACGGCAAGACCTTCGTCTCGAAGGACCCGGTGCTCGTCCCGCGCGCCAAGAAGAACTTCGACAAGACGACCGGCGAGTTCCTGGGCACCACCGCGGGCGTCGGCCGCATCTACGTCGAGGCGCAGAAGGAAGGCGCCAAGTACGAGACCGGCACGCAGGACAACTACCGCGTGCAGGGCCTCACCGGCGTCGACGCGCGCAACACGTACGGCATCGCCGAGAAGCTCGCCCTGGACAAGAAGGACTTCCAGGGTATCCGGGACGCCTACGAGTTCGACCCCGTGGCCGAGAAGTACATCAAGGTCGACCCGATGAAGGAGGCCCGCTGGTACCCGACGCTCACCACCCTGAGCGACGGGAAGATCCTCAGCGTCTCCGGCCTCGACGACATAGGCCAGTTGGTCCCGGGCAAGAACGAGATCTACGACCCGAAGACCAAGAAGTGGACCTACACCGAGAAGGTCCGCCAGTTCCCGACCTACCCCGCGCTGTTCCTGATGCAGAACGGCAAGGTCTTCTACTCGGGCTCCAACGCGGGCTACGGGCCGGACGACGTGGGCCGCGACCCCGGCGTCTGGGACGTGGAGACCAACAAGTTCACCAAGATCCCCGGGCTCAGCGACCCCAAGCTGATGGAGACGTCCGGCACCGTGCTGCTGCCGCCGGCCCAGGACGAGAAGTACATGGTGATCGGCGGCGGCGGCGTCGGCGAGTCCCGCGAGGCCAGCGAGAAGACCCGGATCGTCGACCTCAAGGCCGGCAGCCCGCGCTTCGTGGACGGCCCCTCCATGGAGAAGGGCACCCGCTACCCGCAGGCCTCGATCCTGCCGAACGACGAGGTGCTGGTGTCCGGCGGCTCCGAGGACTACCGCGGCCGCGGTGACTCCAACATCCTCCAGGCGCGGATCTACGACACGGAGAAGAACGAGTTCAAGCGCGTCGCCGACCCGCTGGTGGGCCGCAACTACCACTCGGGCTCCATCCTGCTGCCCGACGGCCGGGTGATGTTCTTCGGCTCCGACTCGCTGTTCGCCGACAAGGCCAACACCAAGCCGGGCAAGTTCGAGCAGCGCATCGAGATCTACACGCCGCCGTACCTGTACGGCGACGGCGAGCAGCCCGACCTGTCGGGCGGCCCGAAGACCATCGCACACGGCGAGTCGGCCACCTTCACCTCGAAGGACGCCGCCTCGGTCAAGAAGGTGCGGCTGATCCGGCCGAGCGCCACCACCCACGTCACCGACGTGGATCAGCGCTCCGTCGCGCTGGACTTCGAGGCCGACGGCGACCGGCTCACGGTGACGATGCCGAAGAACCGGAACCTGGTGCAGGCGGGCTGGTACATGATGTTCGTGACCGACGGCGAGGGCACGCCCAGCCGGGCGCAGTGGGTCAAGGTGCCCTGAGCACGTCGGCTCACCCGGAGCGAACACCGGCAAGGGGCGTTCTCCGCGACCGCGGAGGGCGCCCCTTGCCGGTGTCCCGGCCCGAAGGGTCCCCGACCTCCGACAAAGGTTTTACCGGCCCCGGGGCAACCCGGAGGCAGTGGAGGGTTTCTGACCACTCGCGTCCCCCGATCGATTGGAGACACGAGATGAGCCCTGGGAGAACGCATGACCACCGGCTTCGGCCGTCGGCCCCCGTCCGTCGGCCCGGCTGGGTTCCGGCCGCAGCGTGCCTTCTGGCCATGACGGTCTCCTGCACCGGCTCCATGTCGGGGGACGGTGCCGCTGGGGCGTCGAAGCCCGGCGCGGCCGGGGTGGGTGACCGGCTGTTTCCCGCACTGGGCAATGGCGGCTACGACGTGACGCATTACGGCCTGTCCCTGGATTACGTGCCCGAGACCAACCGTCTCAGGGGCACGGCTGTCATCACAGCGCGCGCCACCCAGGACCTGAGCCGCTTCAACCTGGACCTGGCAGGGCTGCAGGTCCGCCTGGTCACGGTGCAGGGCGAGAAGGCCCCATACGCCCGTGAGAAGGACGAGTTGCTGGTGACACCGGCGAAGCCGGTCGACGACGGCGACGTCTTCAGGACGGTCGTCACCTATGACGGCACCCCCCGCACGATCGAGGACGACGACGGAAGCCTGGAAGGCTGGATCGAGACCGACGACGGCTCGACCGCCCTCGGCCAGCCTGCCGGTTCCATGACCTGGTTCCCGGGCAACCACCACCCCTCGGACAAGGCCACGTACGACATCACGGTCACCGTGCCCGAAGACGAGGACGGCAACCCCTACGACGTGGTCGCCAACGGGGAGTTGACCGGGGAGGCGGACAAGGGCGGGAAGACGACCCGGCACTGGCGCACCAGGGAGCCCATGGCCGGCTACCTCGCCCACGTCTCCGTCGGCTACTTCGAGGTCGACAAGGGCTGGACCGCGGACGGCCTGCCCGTCTACATCGCCACCGATCCCGACGAGTCCGCGAGTGCCGCACACGTCGAAGCTCTGGTGCCCGAGATCGTCGGCTGGGCGAGCGAACGCTTCGGGCCCTACCCCTTCTCGTCCACCGGCGCCGTCGTCGACCATCTGCCCGGGCTCGGCTACGCCCTGGAGACGCAGACCAAACCCTACTTCGAGGAGGCGCCGGACGAGTCACTGCTCGTGCACGAGCTCGCGCACCAGTGGTTCGGCAACTCCGTCACCCCGCGCAGGTGGAAGGACATCTGGCTGAGCGAGGGCATGGCCACCTACGCGGAGTGGCTCTGGGAGGAGGAGCGGGGCGGCAGGAACACCGAGGAGATCTTCGAGGACTTCTACGGCGGTACGGATCCCGAGAGCGAGGGCATCTGGGCCTTCCCTCCGGCCGATCCTCCCGACGCGGCACACGTCTCCGACCCGCCCGTCTACGGCCGCGGAGCCATGGTCCTGCACAAGGTGCGTGAGGCCGTCGGCGACGAGATCTTCTTCGGCATTCTCCGCACCTGGACCCGACAGCACCGGCACGGCAACGCCGACACCGGACAGTTCGTCGCCCTGTGCGAGGCCAGGTCCGGGAAGAACCTGAAGCAGCTCTTCGACGTCTGGCTCTTCGACGAGAAGAAGCCGTCCCGGATGTGACGGTGCGACCGGGCCGCCACCTCGTACCGGGCGGCGGTCGGTCTCACGTCGTTCCGCTGCGGGCGGGATCCGTTGAAGACGGACGCCGGGGCCGGGTCAGTCGCTGGCCTTGGCGAGTTCGAGGGCGTAGTCCGCCCACCACTGGCCGGCCTTGGGGCCGCCCTTGCACTCGCCGTCCGACTCGCCGGGGCGCTTGACCCACAGGTACGCGTCGACCAGCGGGTCCGCCGTCTTCACCGTGGGCGTCTCGCCGAGGGCGCGGCCGGGCGGGTTGCACCAGCGCTCGTCCGGGGAGCCCTCGGTGTACGGGCCGTTGCCGTTGCGGCTGGTGTCGATGACGAAGGGCTTGTTGCCCACCTTGGCGGAGAGCTGCTTGCCGTAGGCGATGGAGTCCCCGGTGGAGTAGAAGTTGGAGACGTTCACCGAGAAGCCGTCGGCCTGGTCGATCCCGGCCCGCTTGAGGGGATCGAATATCTGGTCGAGGTTGCCCCAGCCGGCGTTGCCGGCGTCCAGGTACACCTTGGTGTTCTTCAGGCCGGCGAGTTCGGTGACGGCGCCCTTGAGGAGGTCGTAGCGCTCCTCGTGGAACTGCTGCGGGGTGCAGCCGTCCACGAGGTGGAGTATCGCGTCGGGCTCCAGGATCACGGTCGCCGGGCGGTCCCCGATGCCCTTGGCCACGGCGTCGACGAAGCCGCGGTAGGCGTTGCCGTCGGCGGCGCCGCCCTGGGAGTACTGGCCGCAGTCGCGGTGCGGGATGTTGTAGAGGACGAGCAGCGCGGTACGGCCGGCCTTGTCGGCGGCCTCGGTGAAGCCGCGGGCCTGTTCCTCGGGGTTCTCCGGGCTGATCCACTCGGCGACGGGCTGCTCGGCGATCTTGCGGATCTGCTCGGCCTCCGCCTTCTTGCCGTCCTTGCGGAGCTCGGCGACCTTCCGCGCGGCGAGACCCTCGGGGTTGACCCAGTAGGGGGCGGACTCCTTCGGCTGCTGCGTGATCACCGGGCCGGCCGCGCCGCCGGTGTCCTCACCCTTGTCGTCGGCCGAGGAACACCCCGTGACCAGCAGTGCTCCTCCCAGCACCACTGCGGCCGCCCGCCTCCCGGCGAACGCCCCGACCCCCCTGCTGCCGTACATCCAACCCCCCTTGGGTGCACTTGTTCCACGTGTTCCGAGCCCCAATCCTGACATACGCCCGGTGGGGGCCACGAGCGTGATCGCTCCTTGGTCCACGACCTGTGACACTCGGGCTCCCGGGACCCGCCCGCGCGTCCCCGCCGCCGGACGGACCGCCGGCCACCTGCGACGATCACGAAACGTGACGCGGGCGGGATGCGGTGCACGCCAAGCCCTGGGGGACGGGGGACGGGGGCGGGTCCGGTGGGGTGACGGCGGAGGGCTCAGTGGGCGGTTCCCGTGAGGTACGCCGAGACGACGACGTTCGCGGTGTAGGAGCGGCTCGCCCGGTCGAAGCTGCCGCCGCAGGTGATCAGGCGCAGTTCGGCCCGGCCGGTGCGGCGCGGACCGTAGGCCTGGTGGGCGTCGAAGCCGTCGCGGGTGAGGACCTGGACGTCCTCGATGGTGAACTCGGCGACCCGGGCGTCGGCGCGGACCACCCGGATCTTCTGGCCGGGGCGCAACGTGCTCACCTTGTAGAAGACGGCGGGCCGGGACTCGGTGTCGACGTGACCGACCATCACCGCGGTGCCCGCCGCCCCGGGCGCCGCCCCGCCCTTGTACCAGCCGACCACTCCGGGCTGCTCGAAGGGCGGGGGTGCCGGCGCGCCGCCGGAGTCCAGACCGCGGGAGACCACCGGCGCCTGGACGCCCACGCCGGGGATGTCGAGGCGCTGGGGCAGCGCGGCGCCCAGGGGGCGGTGCGCGGGCGGGAGGTCGACCCGCGGCGGGCGGCCCGCCGCGGCCATGTCGCCGGTGGTGGGGCCGGAGGTACCGGGCGGTACGTCGGTCACCTCGCGTCCCCACATCCAGAGCCCGAGCAGCAGCACCACCCAGGCCACGCCGGTGATCAGGCGCCCGGTGCCGGACGGGGAGTGATCGTGGTCGGACATGGTCAGCCCGTTCCGCGGCTCCGCCGGACCCGGCCGCGCACGACGGCCGCGCCCGCGACCGAGGCCAGCAGCAGCCCGGTCACCACCTGACCCGTGCCGGGCCCTTCCTCGTCCGTGTCCGTGGCGGACAGCCGGGCGGTGCCGCCTCCGCCGGCCGCCACGGGGGCGACGGGCGAGGGGGTGTCCCGGCCGGTGGGCGGCTCGGTCGTGTTCCCGGGCCTGTGGTGGGCGGGGGCGACGGTGATCAGGCCCTTGCGCTCCTTCTCGCCGCAGTTGACCTTCACGTCGTAGACGCCGGCGGTGAGGGAGGAGCGGACGCGGCTCTCCCCGACGAGCACGCCGTCGGCGACGGTGAGCCGTACCTCGGAGACGAACGCCGCGGACACGGCGACCGCCGTGCGCTCGGTGCACTCGGCCACCTTCAGGGTGACGTCGGTACCGGGGGCGGGCGCCGTCGGGGTCACCGAGATGCCCCCGTCGTCCGCGGCGTACGCCGCCGGGGCGAGTGCCGCGGCAGCCAGGACGGTCGTACACAGAGTGAAGCGCAGTGAACCCATCGTGAACCTCCAGTCGTCTGGAGCCTCCCCCGCGCGGCGGTGTGCCGCATCCCCGGGGGTGGGTTCGCTGCTCCGTACGGGTGGACACCGGCGCGGGTGGGGTTTGGGCCACCGCGCGGAACCGGTGTCAGACCAGGTCGACGAGGTCCGCGATGGAGTCGACGACCTTCGACGGGCGGTACGGGAAGTTCTCCACCTGCTCGGGCGCGGTCAGCCCGGTGAGCACCAGGAACGTCTTCATCCCGGCCTCGATGCCCGCGAGCACGTCCGTGTCCATGCGGTCGCCGATCATCGCGCTGCTCTCGGAGTGCGCCCCGATGGTGTTGAGCCCGGTGCGCATCATCAGCGGGTTCGGCTTGCCGGCGAAGTACGGCTGCTTCCCGGTCGCCTTGGTGATCAGCGCGGCCACCGCGCCGGTCGCGGGGAGCGGCCCCTCGGTGGAGGGGCCGGTCTCGTCGGGGTTGGTGCAGATGAAGCGGGCGCCGGCGTTGATCAGGCGGACCGCCTTGGTCATGGCCTCGAAGGAGTAGGTGCGGGTCTCGCCGAGGACGACGTAGTCGGGGTCGTGGTCGGTGAGGATGTAGCCGATGTCGTGCAGCGCGGTGGTCAGACCGGCCTCGCCGATGACGTACGCCGATCCGTTGGGGCGCTGGTCGTCGAGGAACTTGGAAGTGGCGAGCGCGGAGGTCCAGATGTTCTCGATCGGCACCTCGAGGCCCATGCGGCGCAGCCGGGCGTGCAGGTCGCGCGGGGTGTAGATCGAGTTGTTGGTGAGGACCAGGAAGGGCTTGCCGGACTCGCGGAGCTTCTTGATGAAGGCGTCGGCGCCGGGGATCGGTACGCCCTCGTGGATCAGTACCCCGTCCATGTCGGTGAGCCATGACTCTATGGGCTTGCGGTCTGCCATGTGTGTCGAACTCCTGGCGTGCGTACGGGCAGGACTGGGGCGCCGGAACCACGGCGTACCGACACCCCCAGCCTAGTCAGGACAGGGTCGGACGGACCCCGTCGATCACCCAGTACCAGATGTGGGCCGCCGTATACCGCGGCAGGACACCGAAGCCGGGCCCGGGGCCCGCACCCGGTCGCGGTCGGGGGCGGCGGCTCGCGGTGGGCGGCGGCCGCGGGCCGGGGTCAGCGGCGGCCGCGGGCCAGGAGCAGGACGCCGGCCGCGGTGACCAGGACGGCGGCGGCGGTGAGGGCGGCGTGGAGGGGGCGGAAGCCGGTGCCGGCGAGCTGTCCGGGGAGGGGACGGCCGGGCGGGGCGGTGCCGGGGGCGGTGGGGAGGGGGGAGGCGGTTTCCGGTGCCGGCGGGGGTGGGGTGGCGCTCTGGTCGGTGGGGGCTCCGGTGCCGGGGGGCTGGGCGGTGCCCGGGGTGTCGGGGCGGGGCCGGTGGGCGGTCGCGGCGTCGATGCGGAAGCGGTAGTCGTCGGACTGCCCGACCCAGTCGCCGTCGGACGCGCGGCGCTGGACCACCGCGGCGGTGGCGGTGACCTCGTTGGCCACGGCGTCCGAGGTGATCGCGAGTCGCAGCTTGACGGTGAGGGTCCGGTGGGGGCCGACGGTGAAGCCGGGGAAGCCGTCGTCGAAGGGGCCGACCAGCTCGTCCCGGTCGGTCCTCTCGAACCGGACGGGGTGCGGCGTGCTTCCGGCGAAGAACTCCAGGGTCGGCTGGGACGGCCGGAGGGCGCGTTCCCTGTCGACGAGGACCACGACGGGGTGCACGTCCTCGCACACCCGGCCGGTGGTGTTCTTCAGGTCCAGGTACCAGGTGCCGTAGCCGCCGCCGGCCTCGTAGGAGCCGGGGCCGCCGTGGATGCGGGTGGCCAAGGGGAAGGACCGGCCGTCGGGAGCGGCGCAGGTGGGGCGGGGGCGCTGTGCGCCGTTCCCGGTCGCGTGGGCCGGGAACGGCACGGAGACGAGGGTGGCCGCCGCGGCCAGGCAGAGGGGCAGGGGTGTGCACAGTCGCATGAACACGTGACTGTGCCCGGTGGGGAGGGGCGCGGTGCGGCGGCGCTCCGTACGCTCAGATGAAAATCGCCCGGACAGCGGGAGGCCGTGCCGGTGCGGTCACCCCTCGGCTCTTCCGAACAACGGCGCCAGCAGGAGCTGGGCCGCGCCCTCCGCGACTCCCCGGGGGCCGCCGGGGGCGAGGCGTACGGGGAGGGTGCCGTCGGCCCGGCCCTCCCGGTGGGCCTGGGCGGTGAGGACGGCGGCGACTCCGTCGATGAAGGGCGCGGGAGCCGCGTCGATCGTGCGCCCGCCGAGGAGGACGAGGTCGATGTCCAGCAGGCCGACCAGGTTCGCGGCGCCGGTGCCGAGCACGCGTGCCGCCTCCTGGGTGTCGCCGCGCGCCACGGCGGCCAGGCACAGCGCCTCGATACAGCCCCGGTCGCCGCAGCCGCAGGGCGGGCCGTCGAGCTGGACGACCTGGTGGCCGAACTCCCCCGCGCCCGTGCGCGCACCCCGGTGCACGGTTCCGTCGATCACCAGGCCGGCCCCCAGACCCGTACCGAGGTGCAGGTACGCGAAGGAGCCGCCCTCACCGCCGGCCGCGAGGCCGAGGGCCGCCGCGTTGGTGTCCTTGTCGACCACCACCGGTACGCCGAGGCGCCGGGCGAGCGCGTCGCGCAGCGGGAAGCCGTCCCACTCCGGGAAGCCGGTGACACGGTGCAGGACGCCGCGCCGGTGGTCGAGGGGGCCGGGCAGCGCCACCCCGACGCCGAGAAGGGACGGGACCGCGGTGCCTGCGGTGAGGCGCCCGGTCTCCTCGGCCACCACGGCGAGCACGGCCTCCGCGCCCGCCCCCAGGTCCAGCGGGGTCCGGCGCTCCGCCGTCACCGTGCCCCTGAGGTCGACCAGGACCGTGCGCAGCTCGTCGCGGTCCAGGTGGACCCCGATCGCGTACCCGGCCTCCGGGACCAGGCGCAGCACCGTACGCGGCTTGCCGCCCGTGGACGCCCGGCGGCCGGCCTCCGCAGCGAGGCCCTCCTGCCGCAGCCGGGCGGTGATCTTGCTGACCGCCTGCGGGGTGAGGCCGGTGCGCTCGGCGAGTTCCAGGCGGCTGATGCCCTCCGGGCCGGCCGTGCGCAGCAGGTCCAGGACCAGCGCGGTGTTGTGGTGGCGCAGGGCGAGCAGATTCGCGCCCCCGCCCGTGCCGCCGCTTGCGCCGTTCGTCCAGTTCACCCACCCATTCTCATTCTGTGCTTGCACTTTGGCAACAGCGTTGCGAAAGTGGAGTCATGACTGGCACTCCCCTCCGCGTCGGCCTGATCGGCTACGGCCTCGCGGGTTCCGTGTTCCACGCCCCGCTGATCGCCGCGACCGAGGGCCTCGCGCTCGACACGGTGGTCACCTCGAACCCCGAGCGGCAGCGGCAGGCCCACGCCGAGTTCCCGGACGTCCGTCTCGCCGCCACCCCGGACGACCTGTTCACCCGGGCCGCCGAGCTGGACCTGGTCGTCATCGCCTCGCCGAACAGGACGCACGTCCCGCTCGCCACCGCCGCCCTGAAATCCGGGCTGGCGGTCGTCGTCGACAAGCCGATCGCGGGCGCGGCGGACGAGGCGCGCGAACTGGCCGCGCTGGCCGAGGAGCGCGAGGTGCTGCTCTCCGTGTTCCAGAACCGGCGGTGGGACAACGACTTCCTCACGCTGCGCGACCTGCTCTCCCGTGGCGAGCTGGGCGACGTCCACCGCTTCGAGTCCCGCTTCGAGCGCTGGCGGCCGCAGCTCAAGGGCGGCTGGCGGGAGTCCGGCGACCCCGCGGAGATCGGAGGTCTGCTCTACGACCTCGGCAGCCATGTCGTCGACCAGGCGCTCGTCCTCTTCGGCCCGGTGGCCTCCGTGTACGCCGAGTCGGACATCCGCCGCGAGGGCGCGCGGACCGACGACGACACCTTCATCGCGCTCACGCACGAGAACGGCGTCCGCTCCCACCTCTACGTCTCCGCCACCACGGCCCAGCTCGGCCCGCGCTTCCGGGTCCTCGGCTCCGAGGCGGGCTACGTGAAGCACGGCCTGGATCCGCAGGAGGCAGCACTGCGCGAGGGATCTCGGCCCGGCGGGGGCGGCGAGTGGGGCGCGGAGCCTGAGGAGCTGTGGGGCAGGATCGGCGCCGGGGAGTCCCCGGTGACCGGCGGCGGGCGCGTCGTGCCGACCCTGCCGGGCGACTACCCCGCCTACTACGCGGCCGTGGCGAAGGCCCTGCGGGACGGCGGCCCCAACCCGGTGACCGCGCAGGAGGCGGCCGCCGCCCTGGACGTACTGGAAGCGGCGCGTCGTTCCGCCCACGAGAAGGTGACGGTGACCCTGTGACCCCCCATCAGCACCCCGAAGTCACCCCCAAGTTCCACCCGGAGCTCACCCCCGGCGTCGAGGAGCTGGAGGCGCAGGAGCGGCGCCTGGTGTTCCGGCAGTTCACCCACGACGACGCCTGGGCACTGGGCTCGCTGATGGTGGAGCTGGCCCGCGAGCGCCAGGCCCCGGTCGCGATCGACATCCACCGCGCCGGCCAGCAGCTCTTCCACGCCGCCCTGCCCGGCTCCACGCCCGACAACGACGCCTGGATCGCCCGCAAGCGCCGGGTCGTGGAGCGCTACGGCTCCGCCTCCTACCTCGTGGGCGCCCGCCACCGCGCCAAGGGCACCACGTTCGAGGAGTCCTCCCGCCTGGATCCCGACACCTACGCGGCCCACGGCGGCTCGTTCCCCATCACCGTCGAGGGCGTGGGCGTGATCGGCGCGGTGACGGTCTCCGGCCTCCCCCAGCTCCAGGACCACCGCCTGGTGGTGGAGGCCCTGGAACGGTTCCTGAACGACCAGGGGTACTGACACGACGGGGCCTCTCCGGGGCGAGGGGCCCACTTGAAAGGGGCGCGGGGAACTGCGCGACCGGCCACACACAACCCGCAGCCGACAAGAAGCCGCGGCTCCCCGCCCCGTAGTCCCCCGCCCACCCCCGCGGAGCGCTACGCGTCCTTGAACTCCTGACGCTGCCGCCCCAGCCCCTCGATCTGCAGCTCCACCACATCCCCGGCCCGCAGGAACGGCTTCGGCTCCGGCTGCCCGAGCGCCACCCCCGCCGGCGTACCGGTGTTGACGACGTCACCCGGGTACAGCGTCATGAACCGGCTGACGTACCGCACGACCTCCCCCACCGGGAAGATCTGCTCGGCGGTCGTGCCGTCCTGCTTGAGCTCCCCGTTGACCCAGAGCCGCAGCGACAGGTTCTGTGGGTCGGCGACCTCGTCGGCGGTCACCAGCCACGGCCCCAGCGGGTTGAACGTCTCGCAGTTCTTCCCCTTGTCCCAGGTGCCGCCCCGCTCGATCTGGAACTCCCGCTCGGACACGTCGTGCGCCACCGCGTACCCGGCGACGTGCGCGAGCCCTTCCTCCGCCGTCTCCAGGTACCGCGCCGTACGCCCGATGACGACCGCCAGTTCGACCTCCCAGTCGGTCTTCACGGACCCGCGCGGCACCAGCACCGTGTCGTTCGGCCCGACGACCGTGTCCGCCGCCTTGAAGAAGATCACCGGCTCGGTCGGCGGCTCGGCGCCCGTCTCGCGCGCGTGGTCGTGGTAATTCAGCCCGATACAGACGATCTTGCCGATGCGTGCCAGCGGCGGCCCGATCCGCAGCCCCACCCCGTCCAGCACCGGCAGGTCGCCCGCGTCGGCGGCCGCCCGGATCCGGCCGAGGGCGGCCTCGTCGGCGAGCAGCGTCCCGTCGATGTCGGCGACGAGACCCGACAGGTCCCGCAGGGTTCCCTCGGCGTCGAGCAACGCCGGCCGCTCCCGCCCCGCCGTGCCGACTCTCAGCAGCTTCATGATCACGTCTCCCTCGATCGCGGGTCCCTCCGGCGCGTGCGCGGGGTGCGGCCGGGCGCAGCCGTCGGAGGACCTGGTCGATCCTCCAAGGCCACCGTCCACTCCGCAAGACCTTGTTCACGTAGCGGACCCGGCCCCCCCGCCCCCTTTCTCAGCGGTAGAGAGCGGCCCTCTCGACCACGCTCCATGTCGTACTGGTCACCACGTACAACGCGGCGGCCAGCGGCATCACGGCCACGGTGATGAGCGTGAGGAACGACATGAACGGCATCACCCTGGTCACCGCCCCCATGCCCGGCACCTGCTCCCCCACGTCACCACCGGTCAGCGCGGTGTTCGCGGCCATCATCCGCTTGGTCAGCCGGTAACTGACGGCGGCGACCACCAGGACGACCGCGAACAGCCCCGCGTAGACGAGCCCCGGCCCGCCGAAGGCGCCTCCGTCCCCCAGCGCGTCGGCCCACCGCCCGCCGAGCGGCGCGGCGAGCAGCTGATGCCCGAGCAGTTCGTTGGGCCGGCCGCCGATCGTCTCGCTGGAGAACAGGTAGTACAGGAGAAAGAGCGCCGGTACCTGGAAGAGGCTCGGCAGACATCCCGCCAGCGGCGACACCTTCTCCTTCGCATGCAGTTCGAGCACGGCCCGCTGAAGCCTCTCCGGGTCACACCCGTGTCTGCGGCGCAACTCGGCGATCCTCGGCTGGAGTTGGGCCCTCGCTTTCTGGCCGCGCGCGGCGGCCCGGGACAGGGGGTGGACGAGGAGTCGTACACATGCGGTGAACAGGACGATCGCGGCGGCCGCCGCGGACGCGCCGAACAACGGCTGGAGCAGGTCGGCCAGTTGCCCGACCAGGTGGGCGAAGACGGACAAGGGTGAGCCCTCCGGGGGTCTCGTCGTGCCGGAAGCACCCCGGGAGATGACGCGAAATGACCGGGGTGAGGTAGGGACATGGCGGCATGACGACCCACGCGGGGTCACACGAGGCCGGACGGCCCCGCGGGTGCCCTACGTGGCGATCGCCGGGAGGGCGTGTCCGGGTGCCCGGGGCCGTATTCGCCCCTTGGCGTCGGGGTCGCGTTGCGGCAGGAAGGCGGTGCGCCGATCACGGTCGCGTATGGCCGTACGCACCCGGGTGGGCGGCACGGCGGGCGCGCAGCGCGCGAGGACGAGCGCGCAGGTGACGAGCGCCGTCCCGGCCGCGGCGGTAGCGGCGAGCGCGACGGTGGCGGAAAGACCACCGGCGTCCAGAAGGACGAGGAGGACGACCTGGAACAGAGGAAAGAGCACGAGGAAGGCAGGGCGCGCGTTGACCCGGCTACGGTTCACCGATCACCCTCCCCTCTCCCTGACGCCGACACCGACCTGCTGATCCGGGTCGGACTCGATTCCGCACCCGGCACCTTTTGAAACGTCCGGCGCGGCGTGCCGGTTCCCGGCCCGGGAATCCGACATGGCCGGAGGGGAGCGGCGGCGCACGACCGTGTCGGCCCTCCGCTCCCGGCCACCGGGGCGCCCTCTGGCCTGCGGCTCCCTCACCTTTGCCGGCTGTCGGCAGTACGGTGTCCCCCATGCGCCCCGACACGCCTGCCGAAAACGTCGACCACACCGCCGAAGCGGCACGCCTGGAGCGGACCGCCGGCCTGTATCCCGAGGACGCCGAGGCCCTGCTGCTGCGCGCCGCCGCCCACCTGGAACTCTCCGGCGACCGCCCCGCCGCGACCGCCCTCTACGACCGCCTCCTGACCTCCGACACCGGCCTGGAGAACCCGTACCTGGTCCGCGCCCTGAAGGCGTCCAACCTCTGGGAGTACGGCCACGAGGCGGAGGCCCGCGCGATCATCGACGGCATCCGCACGGCGTCCCCGCGCGACCCGGCCCCCTGGGTGATCGTCGCAGAGGCCCTGGAGGCCCACGACGAGCTCGAGCAGGCGCACGAGACGTTCACCGAGGCGGTACGCCTCCTGCTGACCGACGCCCCCGAAGCGCCGCAGGCCGCGCATCCCCTCCTCTTCGGCCGCCACCGGGTCCGCAGGATGCTGGGCGCGGCGCACGACGAGTGGGACACCCTGGCGGACTCGGTGCACTCGTCCCCCGTGACGCTGGACGAACTCCACGACCCGAAGCGCGTGTGGTCCCTGGGCTCGGAGAACCCGGCGGAACTGGAGGCCGAAATCTCCCGCCTCCGCGCGGAACTCGGCGCCTACCGGGAGGCCCTGTCCCGCCCCTTCCCGGTGGCGATCCTGCACTGGCCGGCGCATGAACTGGCGGAACTGCTGGCGGCGTACCCGCCCCTGGCGGACGAATACCCCTCCTACGAGACCCACCTCGCGACGATAGAGGCGGCCCTGAGGGAACTCGCCTCCTCGGGCACCGCGAACCTGGGCATCGTCACCGGCACGGTCCCCTCCTACGAGGCCTTCGCGGCCTCGGAGGGCGCCTCCCCGGCGGACGCCACGCTGCTCCCCCAGTACGCGACGACGCTCGCAGCCCGGGGCCGGGCGGTGGCGTGGCCGCCGGACCCGGGAGCCGCATGCTGGTGCGGCTCGACCCACCCGTACGAGACCTGCCACGGCACCGCGCCCTGAAGCGCCCCGGGGAAATCGCGCACCTCGAGACACACAGCAGGGTGCGCGGCTCGAGATGCGCAGCCCCCGGGGAAAAAGGGCGCAGGCCCGCAAGGACTAGAAGGTATAGCGGGTGTGGCTGAACACCTGACCGTCGTGCCCGAAGCCGTACGCCGTGCCGGGTGCCACCGCGAACAGCAGGTCGGTGCCCTTGCGGATGTTGTCGCCGAAGCCGTAGAAGACCCCCTTCGGCGAGGTGATGTGGTCCCCGTACTGCGCCTCGAACGAGGCGATGACCTCCTCCTGCCGCGCCGGATCCGTCACCCGCTCCGCCGTACCCTCGACCACGATGTCGAGGCCTCCGGAGAGTGAGTTGTGCCCCGTGGTGAGTGCGCAGTGGGCGTTGCCGGCCAGGTTCTTCGCCTTCTGCTCGCCCTGCCCGGTGCTGAAGTACAGCGCCCCGTCGTGCCAGGCGGCAATCAGCGGCGTGACATGCAGCCGGCCGTCCGTCCGCACCGTGGTGATCCAGAAGACCTCGGCGTCCCGCAGCCGCCGCTGCACCTCGGCCCAGTCGGTGGCGGTGACGCTGTCCGCACCGGGGCGCGGGTTGAGCGCGGCGCTGTAACGGGCGTCGAGCTCGGTCGTGGGCTGCTTCGGAGTCATACGGAACTCCTCTCGCTCTCCTTCCAACGAGGCTATACAGCCGGGGCCGGCAGCGCTCGGTGCCGACGTCTGGGGGAGCACAGTCACACCACACCGGTCCGTGCCCACGAACGGCCCCATCCCCGAGGCAGGAGGGCCCACACTCCCCGGGCCGCCCGCTCGCTTCTTCCCCGTGCCGGAGCGCCCCGTTGTCCAGGGTGGCCCGAAGGGCCATCGGCGCAGCCGAGGCACAGCGCCCTTGACGCGGGGCGCGGAGGCACGACACTACGAGGAAGCGGGCGGTCCTACAGCTATGTCTCAGTCAACGTCGCCCCCAGCGATCCCTGCATATGCCTGCCATATCAAAGCATTCCAGAGTAAGGTGTTTGAGCTGTAAACGCACGCAGTGCGTTCCTTCCGCTTGGCCTGCTCAGCGGACACACGGCCCTGCCTTCGGCTGAACAGTGCGACCCCTGAACGGGTTCCTTTCACCAGTGCTCCGTGACACGGCAGGCCCGCGGTCGGTCAGGGGGGCGAAACAATGAGGGCGGCGTACAGACAGTGGCACGAGGTTCTCTCGGCAGAGTTCTTCGGGGACGACCATGCACATCGAAGCATCGTCCTGTATGTAGATGACGAGACAGAGAAGGCCCTTGCGGACCGCAATGGCATCAAGGAAGGGCTAGCCCAAGCGGTCGCCTCCGAGCTGAACTGGATCAACCAGGGGAAGCCGCTGTTCTGCCGAGTCCAGGATGCGTGCGGATCATGGACTCGCGGCGGGGCCGTAGGACCACCGCCCAGTCTTCCGGTTCTGGCGCTGTCGGTGTTGGCAGCCACCCGCATGGCGTCGTCAGACGGAATGCTCAAGAGCAACTTCTACGGCCGGTGGGGCCAGGTGTTCGGTGAGGAGCCACGCAGCCCACGCGCGAACAGACTGGAACATTCGTTTCCGGACGTTGCCGCGATGTGGGAGCAGCTCGACACGTGGCTGAAGCAGACCCTCGGCCTCTACGGCACGAGCACCATCAGCACAGACGACTTCTACTGGAAGATCGGCTATCCGATCTCACAGGCGCTGATCCGGGGCTCGGACAGGGAGGTCCTCACTCGCTTTTTCGCCGCCACTCGCTTGCAGCCGCGCAATCCGAACCAGGCGTCGGGCCGCGAGCTGCTACGTCGGCTTCGCATGTGGACAGCTGGGCGCGACCGTCATCTCTCCCATCGGCTGCTCAGCGAACTTGAGAATGCGCCTGACATCGACGACACCCTCATCGCCAGCCTCCTCAGGCGGCTCGCAGACGACTGGGACGGGACGCTCCACGAACCTGAGCGCGCCCACCGTCGTCGGGCCCTAGGGCTGCGGCTCATGGTGGCCGACAACGGCAAGCGCCTCGAATGGCTGGCCGAAGTCGTGCCAGGCCTTCCTGAGGTCGAGGTTGGTCTGCCTGGAGGCCGCTCATTCGTGCTCCGCGAGGAGTACGGCGGCATGTACGGCGGCATGGAGTCCTTGACTCCTTCCCATCAGCAACTCGCGCACGGGATACGCCTTGAGGGCGAAACTCTGGTCCTAGAGTGGGCACCACAAGAGGTCATTCTGCTGCGTAAGCATCCTCAACTTGGTGACTGGGCGAGCACCGAGTACTTCGAGCCCGGCGAACAGCACTGGATCCTCGCGGCAGACCCGGCCGTCCGGGACGTTCGGTCCATGATCGGCGCCCTTGGCGGCCGCACCGTGCGTGAAGTCGTTGCACCAGCGCCGGGCTGGAAGCTGTTCAAGGGTGTGCGTGCGGTTAATGGCACAGCGTTCACTCGGACCCTGGATCGGGGCGGCCCTCATGTGCGTGTCCTGGAGCCTCAGATCAGGCAGCGTTCCGAGCTCACCGGAGGACTCCGCATCGCCCATGAATACCGGGGTGGAATCGGCGTCGCGGGCCACTTCCTCTGCGGAGGTGCCCCCGATCTCCTCCTTCCTTCTGGTGAAGGACCAGACGGGCTGGTGAAGGTCGTACTCGACGACCAGCCCCAGGTGCTCCGGGCTGATCCACGCATCCCCTTTCCGCTATGTGTCGTCCCTCTCGAAGAAGGAACACATCGCGTCGGCACAGAAGACAGCAGCCAAGTCTTCACTCTGCACGACGGACTGCATGAAGGACTGCCTCCAGGGACGGGGACGCTCGGTTACCGCTGCCGTGGCATCACCGAGGGGGAACTCACTGAGGTGGACAGCACTGAGTCAGCTATCCGCGGTGCATACGCCCCCCACAACGGGGCCCTGCCCCGGCCGGAGATCGTGCGTCAGACCGTCTTGGAGGCGATGCTGATCGCTGCGGACGGCGGCGTGCACCGTGTGAAGAGCCAGTCAGTTCCGACCTGGATGCAGAAACGGCTACCGCAAGATGCTTTGGGCCCGTGCCTGGGACTCGAAGTCCCGGAAGGCTACGTCTGGTTGACCTACCGCACCTCGACCCGTTGGTCCGTACGACCACTTGTCTCGTCCGATGGCATCCCTCCCCCTTCGCCATCAGCAGACGACTTTGCCTGGGCGTACGCGGTCCTGAGTGCAGCTTCGCGTTCACGGCTGCCGGCTTGGCTTGACTATGTGGCGGCAGCAGAAGCTGTCAGTGGCAAACGGGGGACGCCATGACCGAGTCAGGGGACCTGCTTCTGCGCTGGGTGAGTGAGCTGGGCAAGGGTGCCCTGCCGGACATCAAACAGGGCATGTGGTGGCTTGCCGCCAGGTACTGTCCTGAAGCCGAATCCGGAGCCCCCGGCCGCTGGCTTCGCGACGCTGTATCCCTCGGATACATGGACATCGATTGGCGCAACAGGCGGTGGTGCGCCGCCCCTTCAGTACTGACCAGGGTGCCGCAGGCACGAGGCCTGGCCGTGCTGACTGGAAGCAGGACTGCAGCCTTTGAGCGCCAGCTCGACAGTGCCGTACGGGACGGACTGGTCGAACTCCACCGAGTCCCCAACGATCGTCCACGACGCGACATCCCCCTGCCCGTCTCCCTGTTCATCCAGTTCGATGATGAGGCCGGGCTAACAAAGTGGGCAGAAGAGCTAGGTGTCTTGTACTCCCCTTGCTTCGCCCTTCAAAGTGCAGGACTGCTACCACCATTGCGGCTGGAGACTAGAGCATCTGCACCCGAGTTCGGTAAGCCACTGGAGTATTACGACCTCGACCGAGGTGACTATCAGTGGGTGAAGCGCCCGCAGAAAGACGGGCTGTACAGGCTGAAGCAGCGCGAGGGTAAACGGGTCTGCCAGGTGTTGCAGCACGGAGTCTGGTACGAGACCAGTCATGAGGAGGGCATCTACGCCGTACTCAGAATGCAAAGCACAGACGCCGACGTACTGCGCTGGCTCCCCGAACAGTACTGTGGGCGGGAAGAGTTCGGCGCTCTGTACGTTGACTGGGGATACCCGCTACCAGACCTGCACAGACGGACCGCCACCATGTGCTCGGGCCTCGCTCCGCGCATCAACGAGCACGCCGAAAACCTGGCCTACGACAACGTCCCCAAGGCCGTCGCTATAAAGATCGCCGAATCGCTTGGGCAGCGTCTTAGGGAGAGCAATGAGTGACATCGCCTCAGAACAACCCGGCGGCACCGGGAAGGAACTCGACATCCTGGGGGCGTTCGGGCACCTCAAGGATGCCCTCTTCCGTTACTACAACACGCCGTTCGGTCTCGCTGACGATCGTCTTGAGCGCGAGCGCCAGCAACTCTTCGACGACGATGGCGGTGCATGGCGCAACCCGCTGCTGGAAGTTCGGCCACGGTACGCCACAGTGGATGCTGGGATCGCCGCGTCGGTTCAGGAGGCCGACGCTGCGCCCGAACTAGCGGAACTGGTGCAACTTGGCCTGTTGGAGGGCGTTCCAGCACTCTATGAGCACCAGCACCGAGCCCTGATCGCAGCGGTTCGGCACGGGCGCGATGTCGTGGTTACAGCGGGTACCGGCTCCGGTAAGACTGAGTCCTTCATGCTGCCCGTGCTCGCAGACCTCGTGCGCGAATCCGCCGCTTGGCCTGCGACCAAGGAACCTGTGAACCGCTGGTGGGGCTCGCCCGACGGCAGTTATCAGCCGCAACGAGCGGGTGAAAACGGCCGACACGCAGCCGTCCGTGCCATGGTTCTCTACCCCATGAACGCGCTCGTTGACGACCAGATGATGCGCCTGCGCAAGGCACTGGACAGTGATGAAGTGCGGGCATGGCTCAAGCGCAACCGTCCGGGCCACCGGTTCTACTTCGGCCGCTACACCGGGGCGACACCCGTTCCTGGAGACGTGGGATCACCTGCTGGCGTCAAAACACTGCGCAAAGAGTTCACTGCCACTGAGGAGCGCTCACGGCAGGCGCAAAAAGCGGGAACTGAAGGCAGGTTCTTCATTCCAAGGCTTGACGGCGCAGAAATGCGATGCCGCTGGGACATGATCCAGGCGCCGCCGGACATCCTGATCACCAACTACAGCATGCTCAACGTGATGCTGATGCGGTCGCGCGAGTCGACCATCTTCGAGAAGACACGCCGGTGGCTGCAAGAAGTCCCTGACGCACGCTTCACCCTGGTTGTCGATGAGCTGCACATGTATCGCGGAACAGCAGGTACAGAGATCGCATATCTTCTTCGGAACCTGAGCTATCGCCTCGGCCTCGCTGACAAGCCAGAGAAATTCCGCATCATTGCGGCCTCCGCGTCCCTCGAAGCGTCTCGCGACCTCGCGTTCTTGGAGGAGTTCTTCGGCGCGGACAGGAATCGCTTCGAAGTTCTCGGCGGAAGGCTCAAGCTGCCTTCACACACTAGAACCGACATTTCTCGCCACGCAGACAAATTTGCGGCGCTCGGCACGTCCGTACCTCCCGTGGAAGCAGATGCGATTCTCGCCGAGTCTGGAGCAGCAGATGCTTTCACTAACAGCCTCCGAGACGGTGACAGGCTCATCGCCGACTTCGATAAGCAGGTGTCCGCTCGGCTCTTCCCCGCTGCAGATGCAGCCGTGCGCGCAGCTGCACTTAAGGGCGTACTCACCGCCCTGCGGTGCTCAGACGACAAGAAGGCACCCAAGCTTCGCGGTCACCTCTTCTTCAGGAACATCCCAGGGGTTTGGGCGTGTTCAGACGCTGCATGTCCCGACGCTCCCCGTTCGGAAGGTGCCAGGAACAGGACAGTCGGGAAACTGCATTCACGTCCCACGCCCCGCTGTAGCTGCACCGCACGAGTGCTGGAGCTTCTGTACTGCCAGACGTGCGGAGACGTATTCCTCGGCGGATATGCTCCGGAGTCAGCATTCCGCAAAGCAGAGGAAGGCCCGTTCGAGGCTGGACTGCTCGCCGATCTGCCAGACCTCGACTCATTGCCTGATGGCGCCGCGCTGGGGCCAAGCGCAGCCAATTACGTTGTCTACTGGCCCAAGCGGGCTGAGCCGGCCACCAACAAGCTCGCCTGGCAAGCCAGCTCCGACAAGGGGGCGTTGAGCGCCAGTTTCGAGTTCAGGCGCAGCAAATACGATCCTCGCACCGGCATGCTCCGGAACCACAGAAACTACACTGGCTGGTCATTCCATGTCAGCGTTCCGCGCTCCAAGAGAGGGCCCGGGCGCCTCAAGCCCGAGCATCTGCCCGCCGCTCCGACTCAATGTCCCTCCTGCGGCGACGATTGGGAGACTCAGCGCCTGGGGAACGAATTCCTGAGCTTGACGGACCCCCGCCGCATGCGCACACCGGTGCGCTCGATGCGCACTGGTTTCGAGAAGGTCAACCAAGTATTGACCACAGGGATTCTTTCACTGCTGCCCAACAAGCAGGCCGTGCTCTTCTCCGACAGCCGACAGGATGCCGCGAAGCTTTCCGCCGGACTCGGGCTACGGCACTACCAGGACCTGATCCGTCTGCTCCTGGCTGAAGAGGTTGACCAGCAAGGAGACCCCGCCGCAGATCTTGCAACGGTATCCGCATTCTTCCGTCAGCCCCCTGGAGAGGCTGTCGACAAGGCGGCGGCCCTAGCGGCCCGCAAGCGGCTTCGGTCACGGGACAGAGACGTGTACGACAGATGGGAGAAACTGCAGAGCCCGGACCTCGCACACGCCCTTGACGACGATGAGCCTGACCCAGCTGAGGAAGCCGAGCTGTACAACACGCTCAGCCGTGTCCCTAGCCTGGACAGCCATACCGCAGCGGTAGAAGAGCGCCTCGTGCAGATGGGCGTCAACCCTGGAGGTCCGAAGGCCTCCCTTCAGCAGACGGCCTACCAAAGGGGCATGGACGCCCAGCCCTGGACGACGCTGTACCACTGGCCTGAGAACGAAAGCAGCACGGTCCGGCAGAGGTCGAGCCTGCACCTGAGCGAGCGGCAAGAGCAGTTGCGCCAGGAGATCCGCGAAGCACTTCGCATTGAACTCCTGACAGGTCTTTTCGGCAGCGCGGGACGTGACTTCGAGTCCCTCGGTTTGGGCTGGCTGACCCTGGCAAGCGACCAGGCGCCGCTTCAGGCTGAAAGGGCCTCGGACGCGGCGCTCGCCCGCGCTAGCCTCCGGGTTCTCGGGCACATGCGCCGCTTCGCGGGGCTGCGCACGTCGGCGGACTCGCCCCCCAAGGCGCTCCGGGAGTTCTGGGCCAGCGCTGCTGATCACCTAGGCCAGGATCCTGACGATCTCCAGACCACTGTGGAACGGGTCTGGGGAACGGCAGTCATCAACTACCTTATCCAGCCGGACCATGTCGCTCTGCGGCACGGCCGCGAGCAGTCCTGGACCTGTACCAACTGCTATCGGCGCCATCTCCACCCCGGAGTCGGCCTCTGCACCAAGTGCCGCCGCCCCCTGCCTGCCGAGCCTGAAGCGTTCAAGGGGATCAACGACGACTACTACTCGTGGCTGGCCGCAGAGAAGCTCGGACGGTTCAGGCTCAGCGCCGCGGAACTCACTGGACAGACAGACAGGCTTGATGCGCAGGCACGTCAGGCTCGCTTCCAGGGCATCTTCCTCGATGGTCAGGAGCACAGGCTTCCCGATACTCTCGACGTCCTCTCGGTCACCACGACGATGGAAGCCGGCGTGGACATCGGGCCGCTATCCGCAGTCCTCATGGCCAACATGCCACCGACCCGCTTCAACTACCAGCAGCGGGTGGGCCGGGCGGGACGCCGCACTTCTCCCGTCGCACTCGCGCTGACCGTGTGCCGGGGCCGTAGCCACGACGAGCACTACTTCCAGGACCCGAAGCGCATCACTAACGACGCGACACCACGGCCCTACCTGTCCACGGACATGAAGGATATCTACCAGCGTGTCCTTGCTGCTGAAGTGCTCCGTCGCGCGTTTGACGCGGTGCGGCCAGTAGCAGACGCGGATGCGACGCTCGACCCCACTCGCAACGTGCATGGCCAGTTCGGTCTCTGCTCTGACTGGCTCGCCCTAAGAGAGACAGTGGCGACATGGCTTAAGTCACACGAGACGGAAATCCGTGATCTTGCCGAAGCACTCGGCCACATGACTCGCGGTGCCTGGGCAGCAGAAGATGCCGCGGAATGGGCCACGGATAAACTCGTTCCACTCGTCACGACGATTGCCTCGAAGCAGCACGGACACCATGAACTCAGCCAACGGCTAGCCGAGTCTGGCCTGCTTCCGATGTTCGGGTTCCCCACATCTGCCAGGTACCTCTACACCAAGCGCCCCGCTGACTCTTATCCATGGCCACCGAGTGGCACTATCGACCGTTCGCTGGACATCGCCATCTCGCAGTTCGCCCCCGGTGCCGAGACGGTGAAGGACGGCCGGGTGCACACAGCTGTCGGAGTCGTCGCGTTTGAGCCCTCGGGCAGGACGCCACGGGCAGTCGATGAGCCGCTTGGGCCGGCGGCCCCGCTCGGCATTTGCCGCGCATGCGGTCATCTGGCGGAAGAGGTGGAGATGCCTTCCACGCCAAGCGATGACACCACGCCCCAGCCCTGCCCCGCCTGTGGAGCTGCGGATGGTTCATACCGCGAGATCCAGCTCCGGGAACCGGCCGGCTTCTACTGCGGCGGCAAAGCCCGCGACTTCGACGGCAACTTCGCATGGCGGGCACGGTCCCTCGCGCCCAGGACCGCTGCCAATCTTAAGCGGGATGCACGGGAAAGGCTCAGGCAGTCAAACCTCGTGGTTCACGCTGGGAAGGGGCGACGATATGCGGTCAACGACAACGGCGGTCGGCTCTTCGATTTCACGAAGGTGAAACCCGCGGCCCACTGGTCCGGTGCCTACCTAGAGGCCGGAGCCGCAGAGCTCTACCCGTGGCTGACGAGGGATGTCGCGTCGAACTCCGAGATCTTGAGTACCGCGATCGGCGCGGCACAGCTCACTGACTTGTTCCTGCTCGGGCCGCAGGCAGGCGAGATGCCCGAAGGGGGTCTACGGCTGAACCTTGCCTCCGTTCCTCAAAGCACTGGGTTCCCAGATGATCGGTCAGGAAGGCGGGCAGCCTGGTTCTCCCTCGCTGCGCTGCTCCGTACTGCCGCAGGGTCCGTGCTCCAGGTACAGCCGAACGAGATCGCAGCCGGTATTCACGGTGCAGCCTCGACGACGCGTGAGGCGCGTACATTCGCCTTCCTGTCTGACACTCTGGACAACGGTGCCGGCTACTGCACGCACCTCGCCGAATCCGAGGTCTTCAAAGACCTCATGCAAACAGCGAAGGGCATGCTGAGGAGCTTCGCGTCAGGTCGGCACAGCAAGGACTGTCGCGGTTCTTGCTACGAGTGCCTCCGCGACTACACGAACATGGCCTATCACAGCCTGCTCGACTGGCGGCTGGCCAGCGAGCTGCTGACCATTCTCGAAACAGGACAGACCGGCACAGATCGCCTGATGAGGACAGCAGGAAGTCTGCTCAGTAACTGGGCATCAGATTTCCCTTCAGAAGACGCAGAGTTCGTCGACGATCTCGGTGGCACTGGGCCTGCTGTGCTGTTCGAGGAACGCCTGTGGGTTGCTGCCAAGAGTCCATTCGAAGCCGCTGATGACGGGCTGCAGTCCGCGCGTCTCCGAGAGGTCCGCGACGCAGCGGTGTCGGATAGTGGCCCGGCGCAGGACGTCATCTTCGTCGACGACTTCCTTCTCGACAAGGCTCCAGCACGGGTGACGGCGCTGATCGCCGACTTTGACGCTCATTAGTCGTCGTCGGCCGCGAAGACGGCAATTGCACAGCAGTTGGGACCGGCAGCCCAGGAACGCATCGGTGGCCGGAAAGACACCCTCCGGCCACCGACAGGCTGTGCCAGGATGATCACTTCAATACTTTAGTCGTTGCTGACCCGGAGGCGGATATGAGCGACCCCGTACTGTTGCAGCGATTCGCGGCATGGCTTCGGCCGCAGCCGTCAGCAGACGACGTGGAGCGCCGTGCGTTTTTTCAGGACGGGATCATCGTTCTCGATACCAATGTGCTCCTCAGCCTGTACGAGTACACGGAGACGTCACGGGAAGAGGTTCTGGCAGCTCTCCAGCAGGCGGCTGGCCGTCTCTGGATGCCGTATCAAGTGGGCCTTGAGTTCGTACGAGGTCGTCGCAGCACGTTGGAGTCACGGAAGCGAGCGCTGTCAGACGCCGCCGCAGAGGTCAACAAGAAACTCATGGCTGCACGCAAGGCGATTGTGGAAGCACGCAATGTCGTCTGCGCGCAGCTCAATAAATACGCCCGGGCAGAAGGAGAAATAGCCGAGCTGAATAGCCTGGTCGCCGATGGCTTGGTTGATCAGCACTTGGATGTTTACCGTCAGGCGTTCAAGCGTCATCTGGACATGTTGAAGTCAGATCATGGACTTGCACTGAGCTCTTCCGATGCAGAGGATCCCATCCTACCTCGCATCGCCGATCTGTACGGCGACAGCATAGGCGAGCAGCCAGATGACGAAGTTCTGCGCAAACGCATCGAGGATGCCACGACGTTCCGTTTTCCGAACAAGATCCCGCCGGGATTCGCGGACTCCGGAAAGGAAACTCCGCTTCAGTCAGCAGGCGACTTCCTGCTATGGGAGGAGCTCATCGAGCACGTTAGCCAGCTACCAGAAGACAGGCGACGCGTGCTCTTCGTCTCAAATGACACGAAAGAGGACTGGTACCAGTCGGAATCAGGCGCTTCCGGTCCGCGTCCATGGCCGAGTCTCATCGATGAATTGCAACGCCGAGCCTCCGCCTCCCTGAGAATAGAGACGCAACTGAAATTTTATGGGGGAATCAAGGAGTTCTTGGATGCTGAACTAGCCGATGACACGTACGCCGAGATCGAGCGTGTTTCAGAAGCCTTCGACTTCGCTTCAATGGGTCGAGCGGTGGTGACAACCGAGAATGCTACGCGTCTCCAACCTCCACAGGAGGCGGCCCTGGCAGCGCTCAAGTCCGTTGGGCTCACCTCGTCGACTCTGCGGTCCGTCATCGAATCGACGTCCCCGTCACACTGGCTGTTCCAGTGGTGGCTGATCGGTGTGACCACACAGCTGGGACGCCGGGAACGCGAGGCTTCCGAACCCATCGTTGAAATTGCGGCAGCTTGGAGAGGACCACATCCTCCCTCGCCGCTGTGGCGGCCAGGCACGGATTTCGCCCCAGGCGAGTGGCTGCACAGAGACTCGTCGTGGATCGCTCCCTGGTTTATGGAATTGATCGACAGCACCCCGCAAGTAGACCGCACTATGTTGCGCGGACTCGCAGCTCAGCAAGCAGCAGAAATCCGCAAGGAGGGGTATCCGACGTGGCGGTAGAGAACGGGGAAGCGTTCCAGGCGTGGCAGCGTTTGAAGCCGAATACCGAGTTCGCAGTCAGGGCGCTCAGCTCCGCCTTGGAAGACCCACAGGCGTCACCTGACGATATCCTGGATGCATACTTGTTCGCCAAGCGTACGCTGGCTCATTCCATGCAGTCCCTCATCAGGTCGCAGCTGCCGTCGTCCGGCGAGAAGTTCCACGAGGTGCGGGAACGAATCCGGGAAGAAATGCTCGCCAGATTCGGACGCGCCGTACCGGAAAAATACCTCAACGTACCATACGGAACGAAGGCGAATGAAGAGCTGTTCGCCGTCCTCCATCAGTCACTTGGGCAACCCGTCGACATAGCCCGCCTTCGCACAATCAACGGTGATGACGTTCATACTGAGCGCCGAATACGAGAGCTTCGGGAACTTGGCCTTGATATCACCGCCATAACAGTGAACGGCCGCCGACATTATACCCTCACCTCACTTGAGCTCGATGGTGAGCGGATTCACACCCTTGTGTTCCAGGGCGTGTCCAGAGCAAAAGGGCTGGGCCACGAGGAAAAACAAGAGATCCTGAGCCGCCTCGAGCACCACTATTCCTAACACCTCTATTTCGGAGTCTCCACTTGACCCTCTTCGAACACTTCGGCCCCGCACCTGGCGTTTTCGATGATCCTGAACTGATGCTCGTGCGGGGGCACCTTCTTGGCCTCGATCCCAAGGGTGAGCGTTTCGCTCGCGTATTGCGGGAGACCATCGATCAGCTTCTCGACGGTGAGCACACGGGCCGGTACGACTGGGACGACCTTCACAAGACCGAGAAGACGCATGCCGGCACGCTGGTCGAAATCAATCTGCTCCGGGAGTTCGGATTCGCCAGTGGCATCGACATGGACTACCTCATTGAGGGAGTCGAGGTCGACTGTAAGTTCTCGCAGAAGCTGTACGGCTGGATGATCCCACCGGAAGCCCTGGATGAAATCTGTCTTGTGGTGTGGGCAGACGATCACCAGAGCCTATGGAGTGCAGGGCTGCTGCGCGCCAATCGCGATAAACTCACGACGAGTGGGAACGTCACAAAGAAGGGCAACCGCGATGGAAAGTTCCGACTGACCAGGGAGCACCATTCACTTGTCAGCTGGCTCTGGCACAAAGAGCCCTTGGAAGAGAATCTTCTCCTCCATATCAGCCCAGACATCAGAGCGGCGATCTTCTCGGCCGGCTCCGGCTCAAAGCGAAGCCCCGGTCAAGCAAGAGTGAACGAGCTGTTCCGGCTCGTGCAAAAGCGCCGCATAAGCCGCACCGTGGTGCGAACCGTGGCGCAGCAGAAGGACTACATGAAGCGCGTGCGTTACAACGGCGGCGCCCGTGAAAAGCTCCGCAACGAGGGGATCTTGATCTGCGGTGACTATCCCAACCACCAAGCCGTGGCTGCCCAGCTCGGTCTCCCCGTCCCCCAGGAGGGCGAGAACGTTAGCATTCGTGTTGTCGAGGCTAAACCGCACCACCAAGGTCAGCCCAGCGTGGTGCTGGAAGGTCGGCGTTGGGCCGAGGCAGGCCCTGCCGACCCAGCGGAGCGGGCTCCCCTGCTGCCTGAGACGAAGAAGAAGACAAACACGCCGGGCTGAGTGGTCCGGACGGAGATAGGTATGCAGAAAGAGACTGACGGCGCTGCCGACGAACCGTGGGTCGCCCCGGAAGGCTCCTGGGCGTCTTCGGCGGCGCGCCGCCGCAACATGCAGGCCATCCGCAGTCGCGACACCAAGCCGGAGCGACTTGTCCGCAGCCTGCTGCACGCCCAGGGCTTGCGGTACCGCGTCGCCGCGAAACCGCTCCCGGGTCTTCGCCGAACGGCCGACATCGTCTTCCGTCCCGCCAAACTAGCCGTGTTCATCGACGGCTGTTACTGGCATGGGTGCCCGAAACACTACGTGCCGCCACGCACCAACTCTGGCTACTGGTCCGACAAGGTGGCTCGCAATATGGCCCGTGATCGTGACACAGATGAACAGCTGCAAGCCGCAGGCTGGACGGTGCTCCGCTTCTGGGAGCACGATCCAGCCGAGGACTGCGCCGTCAAGATCGCGGCGACAGTCAGCCGCCTGAGGAAGAAGCGGTCCTGAAGGGCACGCCGTGCCTTAGGACTGTTGCACCTCTGCAGCAGCCTCAAGAGCGGCATAGATCTGTTCCCCGACAGCTTGGGCGACCGGGGGTGGGAAGGCGTTTCCGACCTGTCGATACGCGGCCGTCTTACGGCCGTAGAACTTCCAGTCCTCAGGGAACCCCTGGATCAGGGCCGCTTGCGTCACCGTGAGCTTCGGGCCGGCAGGGGCGAACAAGTCCCGCTCAGAGTCCTTCATTTCGTGCGGCTCATTCGCAACCCCAAGAGCGCAGACTCCCAGCTCGGCCCACGCACGCTTCGCCCGGGTCGGACCGAGGTCAGCACCACCGTGCTTCTTGGAACCGCCGACGACTGTGGGCGCCACGCCCTCCAGGGCCTTCTCGTACCAACGTTTGAAGGCCAACTCAGCCCTGGGGTCACTCGCAACGGCGTCATAGCGCGCACGCATGGAGTCGTGCAACGCCTGCCCCACGCTGACGATCTCGCGCTCCTCCGGCTTGGAGTGCTGGAAGTGCTTGGCGTACTCGGGCTTCATCGCCACCAGGATGGCCCTGGGCCTGAGCTGCGGTACCCCGTAGTTCTTGGCTTCAAGGAGGTCCCAGTAGCACACCTCGTACCCCATGGACTCCAGGCGGTTCACGATGTCCTTGCGGTACTCGGCAAACTTCGGATCGAGCAGACCACGCACGTTCTCGATCATGACGGCCTTGGGTTCCAGTTCGTCGACGAGGCGAAGCATGGTAGGGAAGAGATCGCGCTCGTCATCCGCTCCCAGCTGCTTTCCGGCTGCCGAGAACGGAGGGCACGGCACGCCACCGGCCAGGAGGTCAAGCGTTCCTGACTCTAGCCCCAGCTCCTCCGAATCAAAGTTCTTCAGGTCCGCTTCGATGACTCTGCAGCCATCCCACTCGGAGTGCCGTGCGATGTTCGTCCTGAGGGTCTGGCATGCATCCCTGTCGATCTCGATCAAGGCCGCGTGCTTGAACCCGGCATTGTGCAGCCCTACGGCCTGGCCGCCAGCTCCGGCACAGATCTCCACCGAGGTGTACTTGAGCCTGTTCGTGCGGGTCATGCCCCCTCCTTTCAGCCGTTCGGCGGCAGACACAGCTTGCAATCCACCATCACTGAGGGTGACAGACCCCACTGACAACGAGACTCCCCAAGTTTGCAGCATGCACCGCGGATGGTTGAACGCACCCCTCCGCCTCCCGAACACTCATACGATATGGCCCATGCGGATCCCTGCGTGGGCTGAAGACGAGCTGGTGCTGGCCGGGGCGCTGGTGGTGAAGAACGGGTGGCGGGAGCTGCGCACGAAGGACCCTGCTGTGCACGAGCTCTCGGAGCTGCTCCGGTCTTTGCCGATCCATGAGCCGGAAGCCCGCGCCTTGCCCGCCTTCCGCTCTCCCGACAGCATCAGCCGGAAGACTACGGACTTCATGACTAACCATGCCGGGTACTCCGGAAAGGCCACGCGCTGCGGCAAGCCCACACTCCTCATGATCAAGGCCTTCACCGAGCGTGAGATCGAGATGGTCCAGGCGGCGCAGGCCATCGAAGAGGGCATCGGCTCTGGCGAGCTTCACCTGCTTCCGCCGCAGCCAGAAGAACTGGACGAGACGGGCGCCACAGCGGTCGAAGGCCGCCTCCTGGTCCGCCGGGCGCTCGTCCGCGAGCGCGACCCGAAGCTTCGCGGGCGCAAGATTGCGGAGGTGGAGGAGCGCGGACTCCCTTTGCGGTGCGAGGTGTGCCAGTTCGATTTCGCCAGCACTTATGGAGAGACGGGCGTTGGCTACATCGAAGTGCACCACGTCACGCCTCTCCATGTCTCCGGTATCGGGGAGACCAAGCTGGACGACCTGACGTGCGTGTGTGCCAACTGTCACCGAATGTGCCACCGCAGTCGTCCTGGAGGATCCTGGCGCACTCCGGCAGAGCTGAGGAAGCAGCTGCGCAGGCCGTGACGGCTGCCGACACTAGGCCGCGTCCATCTCTGCTTCGTAGTGCATCTGGGCGCGGTCCAGGATGTCATCTGGGTCGTGTCCCCGGGCGGTGGTCCAGTAAAGCAGGTCGGCAATCAGTTCCACCGCTGACTCTACGAGCCCGGCCTTGTGCGCGACGACGCCGCCGTTGGCCGCCTGATAGGCCTCCAGCGTCTCAACAGCCCGCTCGACACGTCGGCAGGCCTGCCCTTCACTGATCGAGACCTCGCACCACACGGCTTTACCCTCCGCGGTCAGGACGGTGCCCCAGTCCACCGCCAGTGCGGCAAGTAAATGCAGGCCGCGTCCACACTCTTGGTCACAGCCACCTGCCCTGACCTGTGGTGTCTCCTGGCTCTTGTCGTGGACTTCGAGGCGAAGTAGCGCACCTCGCCTTTCGAGGATCAGAGTCGCTGCGGCGCCCTCACCTACGTGCTTCACGACGTTCGTGGCCAGCTCTGTCACCAGCAGCTCTACTTCATCCGTCGGGCCGGGTACGCCCCACCGGCTGAGCTGCTTCGCAGTGGCTCTCCGCAGCAGGCCGACTTCGGTCGGCGCTGCCCGGAAGGGCAGCACACAGCGAAGTCGGGGTCCGGTGACGTCGTAGCAGTTCAAGACCTCTCCTCCCTAGAAGGCCACGCCTCTGCCGAGCGCGTCCGTGTCCGCGCGACTGCGCTGCGTAGCCGTCTACGGATGCAGCATGACACAGAGAACTCTCACTATGTAACTTCTCATGAGGATCTATCGAGTGAATCCGATAGTGGGCCGACTCCGGGGGCGCCTAGCCTGATCACGGTCTGCGAGCAACCTGCTGCCCGGCGAACGTGAAGGAGTCCGATGTCCGACCGCACCACCACCCGTCGTCGGCAACTTGGCGCGATGATGCGCAAGTTGCGTGCCCGCAAGGGGCTAACCCTTGAAGAGGCAGGGCGGCTCGTCGGTGTGTCCAAAGCAACGGTCAGCAGGTACGAGACCCAGGCCGGTCCGGTCAAGTGGATCGTCGTAGACGCACTGTGCCGGGAGTACGGAGCGACGGAAGCCGAGCGTCAGGCTGTCGTCGGCCTGGCCAAAGGCGCCAAGCAGCAAGGGTGGTGGAGTTCCTTCGCCGAATCCATTCCGGAGAGCATGAACCTGCTTCTCACACTTGAGGACGAAGCCGTCCGCGAAAGCCACTTCTGCTGCGTCTATGTGCCTGGACTCCTTCAGACTCGCGCCTACAGCACAGCGCTGCAGAGGGCCAATGAGGTACCTCTCGACGACACGGAGATCGAGCGGCTGGTCGATATTCGCATGAAGCGGCAGGAGATTCTTACTCGCCGGAAGCCGCTGCACCTGTGGGCGATCCTCGACGAGTCAGTCGTCCGTCGCGTCGTCGGATCACCGCAGATCATGAAAGAGCAGCTCAACCGGCTGCTGGAAGCCAACGAGTCTCCTCACGTCACCCTCCAGGTGCTGCCATTTGCCAAGGGAGCACACGCCGCGGCTCTGGGGAGCTTCGTCATCATCGGCGGCCCCGAGCCGGCACTCGACGTGGTGTACGTCGACTACCACGCAGGTTGCCTCTTCCTAGAGAAGGAGGAGGAACTAGACCGATACAGACTTGCGTTCGAGTACCTTCGCGCACAAGCGTTGGACATGGAGGCCTCCTCCGACCTGATCCATCGCGCACGCAAGGAGCTCTGAATGTCCAGTGGCCCCAAGGTGGCCTTCGAGCCCAAGTGGCTCAAGTCGTCGTACAGCGGTGGCAACGCCACCGAGTGTGTGGAGACCGCCTTCGTGCAGTCGCGCATTCTCATACGTGACTCAAAGCACCCTGAGGGCCCGTGGCTGACCGTGTCACCACGGGCCTGGAGGAGGTTCGTCGCGGCCCAGCTTCCATGACTGGTCCAAGCGCTCCGAACCTTGCCGTCGCAAATCTGCTAGTGAGACGCCTCTTCATGACGTCATGGCGCTCGATCTGCCCCCAAGGGGCTGAGGAACCGCCGCCCCTTCCCCGGCCCCCCCCAGACACCCCGCGATAGCGTCCCCCCATGGAAATCTTGAGATATGCGGCGTTCACCGCCGTGCCTGAGGGTGGGAATCCCGCTGGGGTCGTGCTGGATGCCCGGGGGGTCGGGGAGGCGGAGATGCTCGCCGTTGCCGCCGAGGTCGGGTATTCCGAGACGGCGTTTCTTGTGCCGCCAGAGGGAGCGACCGGTGAGTTCGGGGTGCGGTACTTCAGTCCGCTGGCCGAGGTGTCGTTCTGCGGGCATGCCACCATCGCGACGGCCGTCGCGTACGCCGAGCGGCACGGGGTCGGTGAGATGCGGTTGCGGACGCAGGCCGGGGCGGTCACCGTCACCACGCGCGCGGAAGACAAGGGGGCCGTCACCGCCACCCTCGTCAGCGTGGCGCCGCAGACCAAGCCCCTCGCGGACGATGTGCTGGACGAGTTGCTGGGGGCGCTTCGGTGGTCGCGCGGAGATATGGATCCCGCTCTGCCGCCGCGCGTTGCCTACGCCGGTGCCTGGCATCCCATCGTCGGTGTCTCCGACCGGGGGCGGCTCGCCGGGCTCGACTACGACTTCGACGGTCTGGCCGCGCTGATGGCGCGCGAGGGGTGGACCACGGTGGACCTCGTCCACCGTGAGGCGCCGACCGTGTTCCACGCCCGCAATCCCTTCCCGCCCGGTGGTGTGGTCGAGGATCCCGCCACGGGGGCCGCTGCCGCCGCCTTCGGCGGGTACCTGCGCGAGCTGGGGCTCGTACAGGCTCCTGCCGAGGTCACCGTGTATCAGGGGTACGACATGGGGCGGCCCAGCACCATCGTCGTGTCGGTGGCGGCGGAACCGGGCAGCGGGATCGGTGTTTCGGGTGGCGCCGTGCCGATCAGTTCCTAGATCATCCGGATCACCCGGGCCCGGTCAGCCGCGCGGCTCCCGCCACATCCCCCACAGGGTCGGGCCGCCTCCCGGGAGCTGGATCTCCTCGCGCACCGTGAAGCCGAAGTGCTCGTAGAAGGGGAGGTTGGAGGACTTGGAGGACTCCAGGTAGGCGGGGAGGCCGGCGGCGTCGGCCTTGGACAGGCCCGAGCGGAGGAGGGCGGCGCCGTGGCCCCGGCCCTGGGCGGCCGGATCGGCACCGATCACCGCCAGGTACCAGTGCGGTTCCCGGGGTGTGTGCCGTGCGGCCGCCTCCACGGCGTCCCTGAAGAGGGGGGCGCGGTCGCCGAGGATGTTCCGGAGCTGTGCGATGGTCTCCGCGTCCGGGACGGCCTGGGCCTGCGCCTCGGCCGGGGCCCAGAAGGCGGCTGCCGCTTCCGTGTACTCGCAGACCGCGTGGTGCGCGTACTGGCGGGTGAAGAGCGTGGAGTAGTAGCGGGCCAGTTCTTCCTCACGGGAGGTGTCGTCGGGGAAGAACCAGCGCATCATCGGGTCGTCGTCGAACGCGCGGGCCAGGGTGCGGCTGATGAACGCGGCGTCGTCGGTCGTTGCCGTCTTCGGGGTGTTCGTCATCGGCATACCGGTCATTCTGCACCCCGGTGATCACGAGCGGTGGGGCGGGGGCGTGACCTCCGGCTCACAGGAAGTCCGTCAAGTTGGGTGCAGCAACGGCGGGTTGGGGGGCCGCGGCGGGTTGCGGCCGGCGCGGGTCGGCGCGGCCGTGAGGGGGTGCCGGCGGTACGGGCGGTGCCGGCGGTGCGGTGACCCGACGGGCCCCGGTCGGTGCAGAGGTCGTCAGTGAACGGTCCGCCGCCGCCTCCCGTCCCGGCGTCGAGGCGGGTCGGATCGGTCAGTCGGCGTGCGCCGGGAACGGCGAACGCCTGGTCCCGTCGTCTTTGGTTGCCGGACTCGGCAGTAGTTGCATATTTGGAAACCACATGCGTAAGCTGCCGGTACAGCAAGCGACCACCGCGACCACAGATCCATGGGGGAGAACGTGAACTCCGCAGAGCAGCTGCGCGCCGTAGAGGGCGCGCCGGTACTGACCCAAGCCGCCTCCACCGGCGAGCGCGTCCTGGGCGCGCTGTCAGCCCTGGCGCTGTGCGCCGTGCTCGCCGGTGCGGCCGCGGTCGAGATCCCCGTGGTACTGGGGTGCGTGGTGCTGCTGCTGGCCCTCGCTCTCGTACTGCGCTGGCGCTGGTACCACCTGCGTGCCCCCGGTCGACGGCCGCACACCAAGGTGGAGGAGTGGATGTCCTTCCTCGTCCCCGTGGCGCTGGCGATTCCCGGACTCGGGCTGTTGTGGAACAACCCGGTGGCGCTCGCGGGCGCTCTGGTCGCGGCCGCGGTGCCGACCGCCCTTTTCGCCGGCTACCTCGCGCTGCGGTGGAGGCGCTGACATGCCTCCGCAGCCCCGTACCCGCCTGACCACGCTGATGCATTCCCCCACGCGTCTCGCCATTCTGGGTGTGCTCAGACACGTGCAGCAGATCAACTTCGCCGATCTGCAGGATTCTCTGGAACTCTCCACGTCCGAGCTGTCCCGCCAGTTGGGCATCCTGGAGAAGGAGAATCTGGTCGAGATCGCGAAGTTCCGTGAGCGGCGGCATGCCGTGACCCGTGTCCGCCTCTCACCTGCGGGACGGGAACAGTTCCAGGAGTATCTGGAGGAACTCCGCAAGGTCGTCCAGGCGGAGCTGGATTAGCAGGACACGCGGAATTCCGGGTACGACGACGGGGCGGGCCGGGAACAGCCCGCCCCGTCGTCGCGGTCGAGCCCTACGGCCTCAGCGGAGTACGTAGGCCCTCAATGCCGTTACGCCCAGGGAGTGGCGCACCAGATACCACTGGCGGCGAGAGTGGCGGCCAGCCCCACCACTCCGCCCTTCACGGCGATCTTGATTCCGCGCTTGGCCGCTTCCTTGGTGATGAGGCGGGCGGCGTCGGACCACTTCTTCTCCGACAGCTTGTTCATGATGGCGGACGTGGCTCCGCCGAGACCGCCCAGCCCCACCGCCTTGAGCAGGCACTTGCCGTAGCTGTCCTTCTTCGCGGCGAAAGCCGGCCCGGACGTCGAGTTCGACTTGACGGCGGCCGCACGCTGTTCGGCGAGCTGGGTCGCCACCGCGTCCGCGAATTCCTTGCCGAACTTCGCTTCGGCGGCGGCACGGTCGAACGTCCCGTCCGCTGCGGTGAGTTCACCGCTGTGCATGGCCTCCAGGAACTTCGCCAGCTCGGCGATCTGCTGCTCGGAGACTTCCTCCGCCGCCACCGAAGTGGCGGCCGGGCCCTGCGGGGCGGCATGCGCCGTGCTGACACCGCTGAAAGTGACGGCGGCCGCGCACACGAGAGAAACGAGCGCCGCACGACGGCGGAAGGTATTCACAAACTGCTCCTTGGTCAGGGAAGAGCGGAGACCTGTGTCCCCATCAGTTCGTCGGGCGCGCACGCACGTTGGTCGTTCGTGCCGGAGTTCCCCCGCGCGCCGGACGAAGATCACCTAATCACACGGGACATGTTGGCCCAAAACCGCGGACACGGAGCTGAGGAAGATCTGAGGTAATTGCATTTAGGATTCAACGAGTTCGTCGTCTGAGGACGGCGTCACACGGTGTCGAAACCCGTCGATCGGTCGGCGGACGGCGGACGGCGAACTCCGCGATCAGCCCAGGTCGCCTCGCTCGATGCAGAATTCGTTGCCTTCCGGGTCGCACAGGGTCACCCAGCCTCCGCCGTCCGGGCGGGTGTGGTCGGCCAGTTGGCGGGCACCTAGGGCCAGGGCCCGTGCCACTTCCTCCGCACGGGTGCGACCGGTGGGCTTCAGGTCGAAGTGAAGGCGGTTCTTCGCCGACTTGCCCTCGCCCACACGGACGAACAGCAGGCCGGGGCCTCCGGCGGGGTCGTCGATCAGGGCCTCGGGGTCGCCCGGCTTGTCGTCGTCGGCAAGGGGGTTGCCCAGCAGGGCGCTCCAGAACAGGGCCAGTTCATAGGGGTCGCCGGTGCAGTCGAAGGTGATGTGGCGGATGGTGGGGTGCAGGGTGTTCAACGTCCCTCCCGGGGCCGCGTCGCAGGGTGCTTGGTTGCTTGGTTGCTTGGTTGCTTGGGCGCTCGCAGCATCCACTGAGGGCGGGCGGACGTCGAACGAATTGCGGGGCCCGTCCGCACGGTTCCGGCCCGGGTAGGGAGGCCGCCTCCCGCAGGGGGTGGTGGGCGCGGGCTGGACGCGAGCAAACGGAGGGGCTCGACCGCGGTCGGGGGACAGCGGGCCAGGAGCCGGACGCGGCCGGGCCCCGCCCTCACCGCCGCACGCGGTGGGGGCGGGGCCCGGCCGGTCGAGAGGTTCCGGACAGGTGCGGGTGTGTCTACTCCGCCGGGGTCAGTTCCGCCCGGCCGAACAGGAGGGCGTAGCCCGGGGGAAGTTGGGTCAGGATGCGGGTGATCAGGGCGTCGCCGACCAGGGACGGCAGGACGCTCAGGACCGAGCTGACGTCCCAGCGGGCCGTCGCCGGGGTCGCGCCGTCGATGCGGGTCGCCACCGAGTCGACGAACTCCGCCGCCGCCAGCTCGCGAGTCGCCGGGATCTGGGAGGCGACCACCCTCGCCGCCTCCTCGGGCAGGGCGCGGGCCAGGTCGACGCGTTCCTCACCGACGACGTGGCCGCCGAGGGCGGAGAGGACGATCCGGGTGACGCTTTCCGCCTCCGCTCTGGTCGAGTACTGGCCCGACTCCCTGACCGCGTCGACCAGTTGCTGCCAGCCGGTGTCGTCACGGCGGGTGCGGGAGCGGATCGCCCGGTCCTGGCTCGGGATCGCGGGCTTCTGCGGCGTCAGCGTGGTCATTGGTCTGGTGCTCCTCTCCTCCTGCGGGGCCGGCCGGGGCCTGCGTGGCGGCTCCGGACGCGCCGGGCGGGCATGGGCGCGTCCCGCGGGAGGTGCCCGCGGGACGCTTCTCGTGCGTGGGTCAGCTGCTGATCTGCTTGCGGCTGTCGCCGCCGGTGATCCGGATGCGCCGGGGCTTGGCCTGCTCGGCCACCGGGATACGCAGGGTCAGGACGCCGGCTTCGTACGACGCGTCGATGCGCTCCGTGTCGAGCGTCTCGCCGAGGAAGAGCTGGCGGGTGAAGGTGCCGGTGGGGCGCTCGGCGACCACCAGCTCCGCGTCCGCGGGGGCCGGGGACCTGCGCTCGGCGCGCACGTTGAGGACGTTGCGCTCGACGTCCAGCTCGATGCTCTCCGGGTCGATGCCGGGAAGATCGAAGTGGACGACGAAGTCGTCACCTGCCCGGTAGGCGTCCATCGGCATGGCCGAGGGGCGGCTGGTGGACTCGAACACCTGCTGCGCCAGCCGGTCGAATTCACGGAACGGGTCCGTACGCATGAGCATCACAGTTCACTCCCTCCTTCAGGTGCAATCCGTGCGATGCCCTACGGTTCTCGCCTTCTTATATAGCTCGGGGGAACAAACTTGACAACCCCTGACTCAAGTCGAGGGGGCCCGGGATCGCGGGAGTTAGCCTCGGGGATCCGGTAGTGGCGTGGCTCAGTGGCAGGAGGCAGGCATCATGGCGAAGGTTCCCAGCTCGGTGGTGGCCGCGGGCGGTCTCGTTGGCGGGTACGGCGTGGCCCGCTGGACCAGGAAGCGGCAGCTGGGCGGCGCGGTCCTCGCCGTGGCGGGGGCCGCGGCCGCCCGGCAGTGGCGGGAGCGGGCCGGCGGGAAGGCGGCGGGCGCGCTGTCGGCCGCGTACGTCGCCGCTTTCGCCGGATCCCACCCGCTGGCCAAGAAGGTGGGCGCCTGGCCGGCAGTGTTCGGGGTGGCGGGCGCCGTCGCGGCGGCGTCCTGGGCGGTCGCCGACCGACGGCGCGGTTGAGGAGCACCGCGGTTGAGGAGCACCGTGGCTGAAGAGCGACGTGGCTGAAGAGCGGCGTCGCTGAAGAGCGGCCAGGTCAGGGCGGTTCTCGGGGCGGGGGGGCGTCGAGCGGCTCGCCTGAGCGGTGGTCAGCGGCTCGATTCCGGCCGGGCCCCGGGTCAGCGCCGGTGCGTCAGCACGTTCACCACCCGCCCGTTCGGGTCACGGACGAAGAAGCGGCGTACGCCCCACTCCTCGTCCCGGATCTCCCGCACCACCTCCGCGCCCGAGGCCAGGACCCGCTCGTACACCGCGTCGACGTCCTCCACCTCCACGCTCAGGTCGGGGACCAGCGGGGCAGTGCGCTCCTCGGTGAAGAAGCTGATCTGGGCGGTGGGGTTGGCGGGGGACGCCAGGGTCACCATCCAGCCCATGTCCATGGCCTCCTCGAAGCCGAGCAGGCCGTAGAAGTCGCAGCTGGTGCGCATCGCCTCCTCGGACGCGACCTGGACGTCGGGCATGATCCTGCGCACGGTCATCGCGATCGGCTCCTCGTCGGCGTTCTTGTCGGCGTTCTTGTCGGCGCTCTTGTCGGCGCTCTCATCGGCTCTCCTCGTCCGTCCCGTCCCCGCCCGGGGCCGGCGGCGACCCGGGGTGGCGGCGGGGCGCCCGGAAACCGGGCACCCACGAGACGTACCCGGATGCCTACGCCGTAGCCGTCGACGAGGAGGACGAGGCGGTGCCCGTGGTCGCCCCCGTGCCCTTGAGCTGCGACGACGACGCCGTCAGCGGCTGGGCGATGTCCTCCAGGGAACGGCGTTCCGCACGGACCGCGAGGAACGCGGCCACCAGGCCCGCCGCGCACATCAGGCCGGCGCCGATCTGGAAGGCGAGGACCGTGTCGCCGACCTTGCCCGTGCTGGTCAGGTCGGCGAACAGCAGGGGGCCGCTGATGCCGCCGGCGGCGGTGCCGAGGGCGTAGAAGAAGGCGATGGACATCGCGCGGGTCTCCATCGGGAAGATCTCGGAGACCGTGAGGTAGGCGCTGGAGGCGCCCGCCGAGGCGAAGAACAGCACCGCGCACCAGCAGGCGGTCAGCGTGGTGGCGTTCAGCGTGCCCTGGTCGAAGAGCCAGGCGGTGCCGAACAGCAGCAGGCCGGAGAGCAGATAGGTCCCGGAGATCATTACGCGCCGGCCGACCGTGTCGAACAGCTTGCCGAGCAGCAGCGGGCCCAGGAAGTTGCCGAGCGCGATCACGGCGAAGTAGTAGCCGGTGCTGCCGCTGGGCACGTCGAAGAACTTGGTCAGGATGGCGCCGAAGCCGAAGGTGATGGCGTTGTAGAGGAACGCCTGGCCGATGAAGAGGGAGAAGCCGAGGACCGCCCGCCTGCGGTAGCGCGCGAAGACGGTGCGGCCGATCTCCAGGAAGGTGACATTCTTGCGCTGATGGATGGTCAGCTCACCCTCGGCGCGCGGCAGCGGCTCGCCCTTCTCGGCCTCCACCTGCCGTTCGATGGTGGAGACGATGTGTTCCGCCTCCTCCTCGCGGCCGTGGATGAGCAGCCAGCGCGGGCTCTCCGGGACGTGGCGGCGTACGAGGAGGATGACCAGGGAGAGGACCGCGCCGAGGGCGAAGGTCAGGCGCCAGCCGACGTCCGCGGGGAAGATCGCGGTGTCGAGCGCGACGATCGACAGCAGGGAGCCGCCGATCGCGCCGAGCCAGAAGCTGCCGTTGATCATCAGGTCGACGCGGCCCCGGTACTTCGCGGGGATCAGCTCGTCGATCGCGGAGTTGATGGCCGCGTACTCGCCGCCGATGCCGAAGCCGGTGAGGAAGCGGAAGAGGAAGAACCACCAGGTGTCGAAGGCGATCGCGGTCAGGGCGGTGGCCCCCAGGTAGACCGCGAGGGTGATCATGAAGAGTTTTTTGCGCCCCCAGATGTCGGTCAGCCGGCCCCAGAACAGGGCACCCAGGCAGGCCCCGGCCACGTACAGGGCGGCGGCGATGCCGGTCACCTCGCCGGAGGTGATGGGCAGTCCGCTGCCGGGCTCCGACAGCCGCCCGGCGATGTTGCCGACGACCGTGACCTCCAGGCCGTCGAGGATCCACACGGTGCCGAGACCGATGACGATCGTCCAGTGCCAGCGGGACCACGGCAGGCGGTCCAGGCGGGCGGGGATACTGGTGGTGACGGTCCGGCCGGACTCGGCCTGCGCGATGGCCATGGGCCCCCTCCTCTGCGAAGCGAACCCCCCTCGGGTGCCCTGGGGCAGGCCCGTTCACGCCCCGCCGCGCAACCGCCGTCCGCGCCCGCGCCCCGCCGTGGGGCGCCGCCCGCGCTCCGCCGACGCGCGCCGCGTCCGCGGGCTACGCCCCCAGCGCCCGCGACACCGTGTAGATCGCCAGTCCGGCCAGGGAGCCGACCACCGTGCCGTTGATGCGGATGAACTGGAGGTCGCGGCCGATGTTCGCCTCGATCTTCTTCGTGGTGTGCTCGGCGTCCCAGCTCGCCACGGTGTCGGTGATCAGCGAGGTGATCTCCTTGCGGTAGGTGGTGACCACGTACACCGCCGCGCCCTCCACCCAGCCGTCGACCTTGGCCTGCACCTTGGGGTCGGCGGCCATCCGCGCGCCCAGGGAGAGCAGGGAGGCCCGCACCCGCAGCCGCAGCTCGCTGCGCTCGTCCTCGGCCGCGGAGACGATCATGGAACGTACGGCCGTCCACGCGGAGGCGATGAGGTCCTGCACCTCGCCGCGCCCGAGCACCTCGCCCTTGAGGCGCTCCACCCGGGCGCGGGTGTCGCTGTCGGACTGGAGGTCGGAGGCGAAGTCGGTGAGGAAGCGGTCGAGGGCGCCGCGCGCCGGGTGGGCGGGCATGTCCCGCATCTCGGCGCAGAAGCGCAGCAGTTCCTTGTAGACGCGCTCACCGACCTTGCGGTCGACGAACTTCGGGGTCCAGCCGGGGGCGCCGCCCTGCACGGCGTCCATCACGGAGTCGCTGTGCAGCACCAGCCAGTCGTGCGCGCGGGTGACGACGAGGTCGACGGCGCGTTTGTGACCGCCGTCGGCGACGATCTTCTCGAGCATCTTGCCCATGCCGGGCGCGATCTCCTGGGCGTCGGCGCGGCGGGTGATGGCCTCACCGACCACGGCCTGGACGTCGGAGTCGCGCAGCACGGTCAGCGCGCCGCGCAGGGCGGCCGACAGTTCGGCGGTGACCCGGTCGGCGTGTTCCGGCACGGCGAGCCAGGTGCCGAGCCGGCTGCCGATGCCGACGGCGCGCAGCCGCAGCCGTACGACGTCCTCGGAGAGGAAGTTCTCGCCGACGAACTCGCCGAGGGAGACGCCGAGCTGGTCCTTCTTGGTGGGGATGATCGCGGTGTGCGGGATGGGCAGGCCCATGGGGTGGCGGAAGAGGGCGGTGACCGCGAACCAGTCCGCGAGCGCGCCGACCATGCCGGCCTCGGCGGCGGCGGCGACATAGCCCGCCCAGGGGCCGGCACCCTGGTGGGAGGCCCACTTGGCGAGGACGTAGACCAGGGCGACGAACAGCAGCAGCCCGGTGGCGGTGAGCTTCATCCGGCGTACGCCGCGCCGTTTCTCCTCGTCCGCGGGGCTGAAGGTGGTCATCGCGCGGTTCACGGCGGCGCCGGCGCGGGCATGCTGGGCTCCGGCGCCCCGCTCACCGCGCTCGGCGCCGTGCTCTGCCTGTGCTGCTGTCTTCGCCTGATCCATTCGCTCCACCCGTCCGGTCGACCCGTGCGTACCGCCCGCTCGACCTGCCCGTCCGGTCCGCCCGCTCGGTGATCCCGCCCACAATTGTCCCTTCCTGACCGACTCCCGGAACGGAACAGGAGTTCCCGGCGTCTGTCCGGAGGGGGACTGCCCGGGGTCTCGTCGGCTCCCCCACGCCCATGGCGCATCATGGGCTCGTCGGATCGGAGCCTCGGGCTCCCATCTCCCGAGGAGAACAGAAGAGCATGACCCAGGGTCGTGACGGAGGCGCGGGGGCACCTCCTGGGAAGCACCTCGCCCTGCTCGCCGCGATGGTCGCCGCGATCGTGGCCCTTTCCGCCGTCGTCTACGTCGGTGTGGCGGCCGACTCCGGTACGCCCGGCCGCGACACCCTGGCCGGCGGCCGGGCCGACCACAACAACCCGGCCGCACCCGCGTCCACCGGCACCTGGGTCGCTTCCTGGGCCACGTCCCCGGTCGGGGGCGAGCCAGGCACCGAGACGACCGGCCTGGCGGGCCGCTCGGTGCGCAACGTCGTGCACACCAGCGCGGGTGGTACGAGTGCCCGCGTCACGCTGTCCAACCTCTACGGCCAGTCCCCGCTGAGCATCTCCCACGCCTCGGTCGCGGTCGCCGCGGGCCCCGGCTCCGCGGCGGCACTGGCCGGGACCCTGCGCCCGCTCAGTTTCGCCGGCAGCCCGTCGGTGGTCGTCCCGCCCGGGGGCCAGGTGGTGAGCGACGCCGTGCGCATCGCCGTGCCGCACGACGGGGACGTGCTGATCACCACGTACTCCCCCACCGCCTCGGGGCCGGTCACGTACCACCCGCACGCGCGCCAGGTCTCCTACGCGGCCCGGGGCGAGCACACCCGGGACCTGACGGGGGCGGTGTACACCGAGCGGACGTCGTACTGGCGCTACGTGACCGCGCTGGACGTGCTGAGCAACGAGTCGGACGGCACGGTCGTCGTCCTCGGCGACTCGCTCACCGACGGCGTCACCTCGACGCCGGGGGCCAACAACCGTTGGCCGGACGTGCTGTCCGACCGGCTGCGGGCCGCGCGGGCGGCCGGGCGGGACGTGCCGCGCTACAGCGTCGTCAACGAGGGCATCAGCGGCAACCGGGTCCTCACGGACGGTCTGGGACGCCCCGCGGAGAACGCCAGTGGGCTGAACCGCTTCGAGCGCGACGTCCTCGGCCGACCGAACGTCAAGGTCGTGGTCATCGTCCTCGGCGTCAACGACATCCTGCGCCATCCGGGCGCCGCCGACCCGGACAAGATCGTCACCGGTCTGCGCACCCTGGTCGGCCGGGCCCACGCCCGCGGTCTGAAGGTCGTCGGGGCGACGCTGATGCCGTTCGGCGGCCACCGCGGCTACACCGACGCGCGCGAGGAGGTACGGCAGCGGATCAACGCGGAGATCCGTGCGGGGCGCGTCTTCGACGCGGTCGCCGACTTCGACAAGGCCCTCCGGGACCCCTACGACCCCCGCCGCTTCCGCGCCGACTACGACTCCGGCGACCACCTCCACCCCAGCGACAAGGGCTACCGCCGGATGGCCACGGCGGTCGACCTGGACAGCCTGAAGGGCGGGGCACCGGCGCGGCTGTAGGGCGACACGGGGCGCGACCCGGCGGTACGGACCGGGAGCGCGGACGGAGGCACGGACCGGGAGCGCGGCGGCGGGTGCGGACCGGAAGCGCGGACCGGAAGCACGGACCGGGAGCGCGGCGGCGGCGTTGGACGCGTCGGGGCGCGTGGCGGTGGCCGCCGTGCGGGACGGCGATCCTCACGGACGAGTGCGGAGACCGCGGGGCTGGGAATGCGGGTGGCTCGCGCCGCAAGCGCCGTGGGCGGACCTCCGTCCCGAGGACCGGGCTCATGGCACGGAGTCCGCCGACGAGCGAGCCGGGCAGACCCCGCGCTGGACAGCCGAGGCAGCACCCGCGCCCACCCAGCCGACCCGCGCCCCACCCGGGCACACGGGGGTCGCCCCGGGCCGCATGCCCCGTCCCCGCCACCCGGCAGGCACCCCCACGGCCGACACCCCGCCGACCGGCTCACGGCATGCGCCGTCCCGCGACGGACGACGACGACAAACTCCCGCGGCGGAACAAGGCGGAAACAGCACGGACCCCCACCGGGCCGACCCGCGCCCCACCCGGGCACACGGGGGTCGCCCCGGGCCGCATGCCCCGTCCCCGCCACCCGGCAGGCACCCCCACGGCCGACACCCCGCC
>NZ_JBIAIG010000005.1:122671-151592 GCF_042871235.1 Streptomyces sp. NPDC005931 | reverse complement strand
GCCGACGCACCCACGACCTGCCGGATTGCGCGACCGACGAAGACGACGAACGCCCACGGCCGGACAAGCCAAGACAGCACACGCTCTCACCCACCCAGCCGACCGGGCTCCCACCTGGACACCGGCCGCCCGGGCCGCACGCGTCATCGGCGCCGCGCGGCGCCCGCCCTCAGGGCATCGAACCGTTTTCGGCCCCGCGCGGCCGGCAGGGCGGTGGCGATCCGGCGGAGCGCACAGTCACGCGGCACGGGCCTGTTCCGCCCGGAGCCGGCTTCCGGCGCTCGCGCGCCCCGCCACCGCCCCGGGCGGAACCGGTCTCACTCCCCGCTGCGGCGGTTTTCCGGCTCGTAGGGCCGGTCCGTGTGCGAGCCGTGCAGGCCGTGCAGGCCGCCCGGGGACGCGTGGCCCTCGGAGGGGTCCAGGGCTCGGCGGGCCGCCTTGCGCTCGAGCTTCTCCTGGCGGCGTTCCTCGCGCAGGCGCTGCTTCTCCGCCCGAGGGAGCTTGCGCTGGACGCCGACGCCGCCCCAGAAGGCGAAGCCCGTGACGATCACCCGCGGGGCGCCCGGGTCGCCCGGGACATCCTCCTCACGGTGGTCGAAGCCGCCCATGACGCCGATGCCGCGCACCACGACCTCGACACCGGGCGGGACGATCACGTCCACCCCGCCCATGATCGCCACCGCGTTGATCACGATCTCGCGGTCGGCGAAGTACGCCTCGCGCAGATCGATCTCCCCGCCACCCCAGAAGGCGAAGCAGTTGAACCGCCGCGGCGCCGTCCAGCGCCCCCTGCGCTGGAAGCCCGACATCACCGCCACGGCCCACGTCGACGTCCCCTCGTCGCCGCCGCCGACGATCCGGTCGGACCAATCCCCGCCCGGCCGCGGTTCCTTCGTCAGGGACACCGCGGGGACGGGCGCGCCCGGCCCGGGCAGATCCCGGGTGATCGGCGCCAGTTCACCGTAGGTGCGCGCCCGGTACGTGGCGTCCAGCCGCTCCCCGAACTCCTCCATGTCCAGGCGCCCCTCCGCGAGGGCCTCCCGCAGGATGTCGGCGACCCGTTCACGGTCGGCGTCGGAGGCGCGGAGGTCCGGGACAGCGTCGTCGGTCATACACAGCAGCCTACGAGTTCCCCCGGCACCGGGCTACGACAGCGCCCGCCCGGCCCGCCCCGCGCGCTCCGCGTACATCGTGGCGATCACCGCCTCGATGTCCGGCTCCCGCACCGACAGGTCCACCAGCGGATACTCCGCCGCGATCCGCGCCACGAGCGGAGCCGCCGACTCCGACGCCGGGAACGCCAGCCACTGCCGCGGCCCCTCCACCCGTACCACCCGAGCCGGTGCCGGCACCACGACCGGCGGCAGCTCCCGCTCCAGGTCCACCACCAGCGTCCGCTCGCTCTCCCCCGCCTCGCGCAGCCCCGCGAGCGGGCCGTCGTACATCAGCCGGCCGTGGTCGATCACCATCACCCGCGAGCACAACTGCTCGATGTCCTGGAGATCGTGCGTGGTCAGCAGCACCGTCGTGGCCCGCTCGGCGTTCAACTCCCGCAGGAAGCCCCGCACCTTGGTCTTGGAGATCACGTCCAGACCGATCGTCGGCTCGTCGAGGTACAGCACGTCCGGATCGTGCAGCAGCGCCGCCGCGATGTCGCCGCGCATCCGCTGCCCCAGGGACAGCTGCCGTACCGGCACGTCCAACAGCTCCGCCAGGTCCAGCAGTTCGACCAGGCGGTCCAGGTTCTCGCGGTAACGGGCGTCCGGGATGCGGTACATGCGGTGCATCAGCCGGTAGGAGTCGATCAGCGGCAGGTCCCACCACAGGGTGGTCCGCTGCCCGAACACCACCCCGATGCGGTGCGCCAGCCGCGTCCGCTCACGGGAGGGGTCGATCCCGGCGACCCGCAGCCGGCCGCCGCTCGGCGTGAGGATCCCGGTCAGCATCTTGATCGTCGTCGACTTGCCCGCGCCGTTCGGCCCGATGTACCCGACCATCTCGCCGCGCGCCACGGTGAACGAGAGCGAGTCGACGGCCCGCACGCGCCGCCGCTCCCGCCGCAGGAAGCCGGACCTCCTGCGCACCTCGAACACCTTCTCGATGCGTTCCAGTTCGATGAACGCCTCCGCCACACCCGCCCCTAACTCCCCGTGCTCCGATACGACCGCAGACCGGCCCGCCACGCCACCCCGGCCGCCGCACAGCACACCACCGCCACCAGGGGCGGCGCGAACGCCGCTCCGTCCGGCAGACCGAGCGGATACGGCCGCTCCAACACATAGGCGGCGGGCACCCAGTTGACGAAGGCGAGTGGCAGGACGAACGTCACCCCACGCACCAGGTCCTTCCCGAACACCGTCGGCGGGTACTGCAGGAGCGTGGTGCCGCCGTAGGTGAACGCGTTCTGCACCTCGGCGGCGTCCTGCGCGAAGATCTGGAAGACCGCCCCCGCCACGAACACCGCCGAGAAGAGCGCCGCGCCGCTGATCACCATCACCGGAACCAACAGGGCCTTCCCCGCACTCCAGTCGACGTCGGCCGCCACCAGGGCCCAGCCCAGCACCAGCCCGCCCTGGACGATCCGGCCCAGGCGGCGCGGCGCGAAGTGGTCCGCCGCCACCTGGGCCAGCATCGGCGCGGGGCGCACGAGCAGCGTGTCGAACGAACCGTCGCGCATCCGGGCACCCAGCACGTCCGTCGACCCGAACACCAGGTGGGCGATACCGAACGAGGTCGTCGACGCCCCGTACAGGAAGGCCACCTCGGGCAGCGTCCAGCCGCCCAGCGAGTCGACCTGGGAGAACATCAGCAGGATCCCGACGAAGTCCATGCCGGTCATCACCAGGTTGCCGACCAGGGTGACGGCGAAGGAGGCGCGGTAGGTCATGCCGGACCGCAGCCACATCCCGGCGATCAACCCGTAGGCACGCAGCCCCTCGGCGAGGGTGCTCCGCTCACCCACCCTGCACCACCACCCGCCGCGTCGCCGCCGACTGGAGCAGCCGCCCCGCCGCCAGCAGCACCACCGCCCACACGGCCTGGAAGGCGAACGCCCGCAGCGGGTCGGTCTCCCCCATCAGCACGTCCGCCGGCATCTGGACCTGCGCCGCCCACGGCAGCACCCGCACGACGTCACCGAACGCCCCGGGGAAGACGTTCAGCGGCAGCACCATGCCCGAGAAGAAGACACCCGCGATCATCAGGGCCTGGGAGACGCCCATGCCGTCCATCAGCCAGAACACACTGAGCGCCGCGAGGTAGCGGATCGCGAAGCTGACGACCGCCGCCAGCAGCAGCGCCACCAGGCAGGCCGCCCAGGCGGAGAACTCCGCGGGCAGCGCCATCGGGAACACCAGCGCACCGAACGCGAACGGGACCACACCCCGCCCCAGCATCTGGAACAGCGCCCGCCCCACATCGCTCGCCAGCCACCACAGCTGGAGGTCGGCCGGCCGGTACAGGTCGACGGCGATCTCCCCCGTGCGGATCCGGGCCATCAGGTCCCTCTCCGCGCCGCCGCCCTGAAGGGCGAGCGTCGCGTACAGGGCCTGCCCCAGCCACACGTAGGTGACGGCCTGCGCCTGGTCGTACCCGCCCAGGTGCGGTCTCTCGTCCCACAGCGCCAGATACGTGGAGGCGAGGACGACACCGAACGCCGTGTTGGTGAACACCCCGGCCGCCGTCGCCGCCCGGTACGTCGCGAAGCGCCGGAAGGTCCCCGCAGCCACCGCCGCGTACAAGCGCCACGCGCCCACACCCACGGCCCTCCCCACCAGCACCGGACACCGAAGCGCAGGAGCCTAGTGCCGGGGCCGGGTCACCGGCCAGGCATTTTCCGGCACCTTCCGGGGCGTTGCCGGCCCCGTCGCGGGCAGGTGTGTGAGATCCCGCATCCCAGCACGACGCGCGCCGCGGACGGGGAACTGATCGCCGGATGCGACAGTCTTCAATAAGAGGAGCGCACTAGGCGTACGTGAACGAACGAGGCGAAACAGGAGTCCGTGCCCGACATGAGCCACGAGCCGCAGCCGCAGCACCCGGACCAGGGCTGGGCGCAGGGAGAGCCGCAGGTGGCCGGCGCCCCGCAGCCCGCCCGGGAGGAGGGCAGGCCCCGGCGCACCGGCTGGCGACGGCTGGTCCCCACCTGGCGGACGGTGCTCGGCACCTCCATCGTCGTCGCCCTGCTGCTCGTCGGCGGCTTCTTCCTCGGCTACACCCTGGTGAAGATCCCGCCCGCCAACGCCCTCGCCACCAAGCAGGCCAACGTCTACCTGTACGCCGACGGCTCCGTGATCGCCCGTGACGGCGAGGTCAACCGGGAGAACGTCACCCTCTCCCGGGTCTCCAAGGACGCCCAGCACGCCATCCTGGCCGCCGAGGACCGCGACTTCTACAGCGAGTCCGCCGTCGATCCCAAGGCCATGGTGCGCGCCGCCTGGAACACCGCCACCGGCAAGGGCAAGCAGTCCGGCTCCACGATCACCCAGCAGTACGTGAAGAACTACTACCTGCGCCAGGAGCAGACCGTCACCCGCAAGGTGAAGGAGTTCTTCATCGCGATCAAGCTGGACCGCGAGCAGAGCAAGGACAAGATCCTCGAGGGCTACCTCAACACCAGCTTCTTCGGCCGCAACGCCTACGGCATCCAGGCCGCCGCCCAGGCCTACTACGGCATGGACGCCAAGGACCTCGACGCCGGCCGTGCCGCCTACCTCGCCGCCCTGGTCAACGCGCCCAGCGAGTACGACGTCATTGCCCACCCGGAGAACCGCGGAGCCGTCGAGGCCCGCTGGAACTACGTCCTGGACGGCATGGTCGAGAAGGGCTGGCTCGCCGAGTCCGAGCGGGCCGGCCTGAAGTTCCCGATGCCCAAGGAGACCACCGTCTCCACCGGCATGTCCGGGCAGCGCGGCTACATCGTGCGCATCGTGAAGGACTACCTGATCCAGAACCGGCTGGTCAGCGAGGAGTCGCTGGACGCGGGCGGCTACCGCATCACCACCACCCTGCAGAAGGACAAGCAGGACGCCTTCGTCGACGCCGTCAACGACAAGCTGATGGACCGGCTCGACAAGAAGAACCGCAAGGTGGACACCTACGTCCGGGCGGGCGGCGCCTCCGTCGACCCGAAGACCGGCAAGGTCGTGGCGATGTACAACGGCATCGACTACGTCAAGCAGTACACCCCCAACGCCACCCGCCGGGACTACCAGGTCGGCTCCATTTTCAAGCCGTTCGTCTTCACCGCCGCCGTCGAGCACAAGTCCAGCACCCAGGACGGCCGCCTCATCACCCCGAACACGATCTACGACGGCACCAACAAGCGCCCCGTCCAGGGCTGGAGCGGCGGCCAGTACGATCCGGAGAACGAGGACCAGGTCTCCTACGGCGACATCACCGTCCGCGAGGCCACCGACAAGTCCGTCAACTCGGTGTACGCGCAGATGGCGGTGGACGTCGATTCCAACAAGGTCATGCAGACCGCGATCGACCTCGGCGTGCCCGAGACCACTCCGGAACTGACCCCCTCGCCGTCCATCGCGCTCGGCGTGGCCACCGCGAGCGTCCTGGACATGGCGGAGGCGTACGCGACCCTCGCCAACCACGGCAGGCACGGCACCTACACCGTCATCGAGAAGATCACCAAGGACGGGCACGAGACGGTGGAACTGCCCGCGCGCAACACCCGCCAGGCCGTCAGCCGCGAAGCCGCCGACACCACCACGTCCGTGCTGCGCAGCGTCGTCCAGAACGGCACCGCCTCGGCCGCGCAGGCCGCCGGCCGTCCCGCCGCCGGCAAGACCGGCACCGCCGAGGAGGACAAGGCCGCCTGGTTCGCGGGCTACACCCCGGAGCTGGCCACGGTCGTCGCCGTCATGGGCCAGGACCCGGTCACCGGCGGCCAGGAGAAGCTCTACGGCGCGATGGGCCTGCCCCGCATCAACGGCGGTGGCGCCCCGGCAGAGATCTGGGCCCAGTACACCCGCGAAGCCCTCGAGGGCGAGCCGGTCAGGGACTTCGACCTGCGCCTCCAGCCCGGCGCCGACCAGGTCCAGCCGCCCGCGCCGGAGTCCCCGGCCGAGCCGACGCAGGACGAACCCGCCGACGAAACCACCGAGACGCCGGACGACGAGGAGACCGGCAGCCCGGCACCGAGCCGGACGGACGGCCAGACCCAGGGCCAGACCGACGGCGGCACCACGGACGGCACGGACACCGGCGGCAGCACGGGCGGCACGGACACCGGCGGCACCACCGACGGCGGCACGGACACCGGCGGCATCACGGGCGGCACGGACACCGGCGGGGACACCGGCGACGGAGGGACCGACGCGGGCGACACCGGCGGCCAGGGCGGCCTGACGGGCGCGTTCCCGCAGGTCGCACGCCGGGAGTAGACGGACCGCCCGCTCAGTGCCCGGAGGTCGCCTTCAGCCCCACGACGGCGATCAGCAACAGGCAGATGAAGAAGATCCGGGCGGCGGTCACCGGCTCCCCCAGCACCACCATGCCGAGCACCGCCGCCCCGGCCGCGCCGATCCCGACCCACACGCCGTAGGCGGTACCGATGGGCAGGGTCCGCGCGGCGTACGACAGCAGCAGCATGCTCGCGACGATGCCGGCACCGGTGAGAACACTGGGCACGAGCCGGGTGAAACCGTCGGTGTACTTCATACCGACCGACCAGCCGACCTCGAGCAGACCGGCGACGACGAGCAGAACCCAGGCCATGACGGGCACCTCCGGGACACGAACGGCGAACGGGGTGCGTCGTCTTTGCCTTCACCCGGTACGGCGCGTCTCGTCGGGTCCCGCTGGGTCCCTCCACTGTAGCCAGGACGACGGGAAGGGGCCGGTGACGCTCGTCACCGGCCCCTTCCCGCGTCGAAGCGGTGGCACTACAGGTACAAGCCGGTCGAGTCCTGGGACCCCTCGAAGCGGTCCGCGGCCACGGCGTGCAGATCGCGCTCACGCATGAGCACGTACGCGATCCCCCGCACCTCGACCTCGGCACGGTCCTCCGGATCGAACAGCACCCGGTCGCCCGGCTCCACGGTGCGTACGTTCTGCCCCACCGCGACGACCTCGGCCCAGGCCAGCCGCCGGCCGACCGCCGCCGTGGCGGGAATCAGGATGCCGCCCCCGGAACGCCGCTCGCCCTCACCGGTCTCCTGCCGCACGAGTACGCGGTCGTGCAGCATGCGGATGGGCAGCTTGTCGTGCTGGGGGCTGTGCTCGTTTCTCTTGGCGCTCACGCTGTGAAACCTACCTGCCTTCGCCGTGGGCGTACGCGGGCGGGTCAGCCCCTGCGGCGGCGGGTGCCCAGGGCCAGCAGCCCCACCACCCCCACCACCAGGACCGCGACCGGCACCACCCGCTCCAGCCGGGGCCCGCCCTCCTCGTCCACGAACTGCGCCTTCACATCGCTCACCACGCGGTTGACGCCGACGTAGGCCCGCCCCAGCGTGTGGTCGATGTTGGACGCGACCCTGGCCCTGGCGTCCCCGACGATCGTCCTCGGGTGCACCCGCACCCCGATCTCGTCCAGGGTCTCGGCCAGCACTGCGCGGCGGCGCCTGATGTCCGCCTCGATCTGCGCCGGGGTTCTGGTGTCCGCCGTGTCCGCCACCGTGTCGCCTCCGAAATCCGCTGATACCTGTGCCGGACAGTCTGTCAGCTTCGCGCCGGACCGCACCGTCAGGACCCCCGGTTACCCTCGATCCCGGCACCCGATCCACGCACCGCGTACGTACGAGGAGACCGAGACCGATGAGCGAACGCCTCCAGCCCGGGGACGAGGCCCCCGCCTTCACCCTGCCCGACGCCGACGGCAACGAGGTGTCCCTGGCCGACCGCAGGGGCCGCAAGGTCATCGTCTACTTCTACCCGGCGGCGCTGACCCCCGGCTGCACGAAGCAGGCGTGCGACTTCACCGACAACCTCGACGTCCTGGCCGGCGCCGGCTACGACGTGATCGGCATCTCCCCCGACCAGCCGGAGAAGCTGGCGAAGTTCCGCGACAAGGAGTCCCTGAGGGTCACCCTGCTGGCCGACCCCGACAAGAAGGTCCTCGACGCGTACGGCGCCTTCGGCGAGAAGAAGAACTACGGCAAGACCTACCTGGGCGTCATCCGCTCCACGATCGTCGTCGACGAACAGGGCAAGGTGGAACGCGCCCTGTACAACGTCCGCGCCACGGGCCACGTGGCCAAGATCATCAAGGACCTGGGGATCTGACCCACTCCGCCCCGGAACGGCCCGTACCCACACCCGGTACGGGCCGTTCCGCATTCCGGGCGTGACCGTCCGACAACCGGTTCGTTGGTCCGTGCGAGGGGGCGAACGGGTGGTCGAGGACGGAGGGGGTTCGATGGCGGCGAGCGCGTACACCAAGGAACGGCTGGAGGAAGCAGCCCGGGGGGCGCGGACACTGTCGGAGGCCTTGGTGCGGTTGGGGGTGGATCCGACAAGTTCGACGCGGCAGTACGTCCTCCGGCGGATGAGGAGGCTGGGGGTGGACGTCTCCCACTTCGAGCACGAGGGGGCGAAGTGGACCAAGGCAGTCCTCGAGCCCGCTGTCGCTCGGTCGACGAGCGTCAACGAGGTCCTGCGCCGCCTCGGGCTCGCCCCGGTCGGCGGCCACCATACGAACATCTCGCGGCGCATCAAGGCATACGGCATCGACACGTCGCACTTCACTCCGGTCGTCCGCACAGAACGCCAGCGGGACAACCAGCGCCGCCGGTCGGCCCAGGAGATCCTCGTCGAGGACACCTCGGCACATGCCACGCGTACACCGGGACGCCGTCTCAAGAGAGCCATGGGGGAACTTGGTGTGCAGATGTGCTGCGCGATGTGCGGCATCAGGCCGGTGTGGCTCGGACACCCACTGCCGCTTGAGGTGGACCACATCGACGGCAACTGGCGGAACAACCGGATCGAGAACCTGAGGCTCCTCTGCCCCAACTGCCATTCGACAACGGACAAGTACCGAGGTCGAGGCAAGAGGCTGACCGAGCGGGCCGCATGACCGGCCGCGAGCGGCGATGCCGGAGACGGCCTCGTCCCACGACCGGCGAACTGCAGGCGGCGGTGGCGGCGTCGGTTTCTCTCGCGGATGTGCTACGCCGCCTGAATCGCCCCGACAACGGCTCGCAACGCGCTCAGGTGCGCAGGTGGATCACCGAGGCAGGCCTTTCGACGTCGCACTTCCTGGGCCAGGCCCACCAACGGGGCAGACGGAGCGCGCACGCCGCAGGGATGGCAGAGGTACTGGTCCGGCACGACAAGGCACATCGGACACCTACCAAGCGACTGCGCCGCGCGCTCGTCGAGGCCGGGGTGCCCGAAAAGTGCGCCCGCTGCGGAGTCGGCCCCGAGTGGCTCGGACGGCCGATGACGCTGGAGGTCGATCACATCAGCGGTGACTGGCGGGACGATCGCCGCGCGAACCTGCGACTGCTGTGTCCGAACTGCCACGCCGTGACCACCACCTGGTGCCGAGGAGGCAATCGGTGGGCGAGTGACGGACCCGTGACCGGTGCGCTCGGCAGCCCAGTAGAGTAAGCCACGACGTGGGCCCGTACCCCAGCAGGCCAGAGGGCGCCGGTTTAGGTCCGGTGTGTCGTGGGTTCGAGTCCCACCGGGCCCACACGGAAACGAGCCCCTGCCGCCTTGGCTTCAAGGCGGCAGGGGCTCGTTTCCTGCCCTCAGCCCAGCAGCTCCCGCACCACCGGAACCAGTGCCCGGAACGCCTTGCCGCGGTGACTGATGGCGTTCTTCTCCGCCGGGGAGAGCTCCGCGCAGGTCCGCGTCTCGCCGTCCGGCTGCAGGACGGGGTCGTAGCCGAAGCCGCCCGTGCCGGCGGGGGTGTGGCGGAGGGTGCCGCGCAGTTGGCCCTCGACGACGCGTTCCGTGCCGTCGGGGAGGGCCAGGGCGGCGGCGCAGGCGAAGTGGGCGCCGCGGTGCTCGGTGGGGACGTCCGCGAGCTGGGCGAGGAGCAGGTCGAGGTTGGCCCGGTCGTCACCGTGACGGCCGGACCAGCGGGCCGAGAAGATGCCGGGGGCGCCGTTCAGGACGTCGACGCAGAGGCCGGAGTCGTCGGCCACGGCGGGCAGGCCGGTCGCACGGGCGAGGGCGTGGGCCTTGAGGAGGGCGTTCTCGGCGAAGGTGACGCCGGTTTCCTTGACATCGGGGATCTCGGGGTAGGCGTCGGCACCGACGAGGTCGTGGGTCAGGCCCGCGTCGGCGAGGATCGACCGCAGTTCGGTGATCTTTCCGGCGTTGCGGGTGGCGAGGATCAGGCGGGTCATGGGGTCCAGTATCCCGGGCCCCGTGACCCGCCTGGCGTGCGTTACGGCGTGCAGACCTTCGTCAGTTCGCCGGCCGCGTCGGTGACCGGGCCGATGTCGGGGGTGGAGTCGCCGTTCTCGATGGACGTGCGGACGTTGTCGACGGCCTTGTCGAGGTCGGAGACGGCCTTGTCGACGTCGGCGTTGTCGGTCTTGTCGCCGATCTCGCCGAGGTTCTTGTCGATGGAGTCGAGCGACTTCTCGAGCTTCGACGGGTCGTCGGCGGCGCTCTCCACGGCCTGCTGGAGGTCGGTGACGCTGTCGGCGACGGCGTCGGCGGTCTGGACGCAGTCCAGCGCCTTGCCGACGGCGTCGCAGCCGGTGGTGAGTCCGGCGGTGAGCGCGACGGCCGCCAAGGTGGCGGCGACGGCAGCGGTGCGGCGTCGGCGGCTCGCGGCCATGGAACGGTCCTCTCTCGTCGGGCCGGGCGGCCCTGGTCGCTGACCGGGCGCACAGGATGAGCCGTGCGCCCGTACTTCTTCAGACGCCGGGGCGGCCGGCGCGGTTGCCCCGCGCCCGGTCGCCCGCTTCGGCGTGTCCTTCACCTTTACCTGTCGAGGAGGCCGTCGAGCGCGGCGCGCTGCGCGGCGGCCAGGTCGGTGCAGCCGGCGACGGCGAGGTCGAGGAGCGCGTTGAGCTCGTCGCGGGCGAAGGGTTCGGCCTCGGCGGTGCCCTGGACCTCGACGAAGCGGCCGTCGCCGGTGCAGACGACGTTCATGTCGGTGTCGGCGCGCACGTCCTCCTCGTAGCAGAGGTCGAGCAGCGGGACGCCGCCGACGATGCCCACGGAGACGGCGCTGACGGTGCCGGTGAGAGGCCGGCGGCCGGGCCGGACGAGCTTCTTGCCCTGGGCCCAGGCGACGGCGTCGGCGAGGGCGACGTAGGCGCCGGTGATGGCGGCGGTGCGGGTGCCGCCGTCGGCCTGGAGGACGTCGCAGTCGAGGACGACGGTGTTCTCGCCGAGGGCCTTGTAGTCGATGACGGCGCGGAGGGACCGGCCGATGAGGCGGCTGATCTCGTGGGTGCGGCCGCCGATGCGGCCCTTGACGGACTCGCGGTCGCCGCGGGTGTTGGTGGAGCGGGGCAGCATCGCGTACTCGGCGGTGACCCAGCCCTCGCCGCTGCCCTTGCGCCAGCGCGGGACGCCTTCGGTGACGGAGGCGGTGCAGAGCACCTTGGTGTCGCCGAAGGAGACGAGGACGGAGCCCTCGGCGTGCTTGCTCCAGCCGCGTTCGATGGTGACCGGGCGGAGTTGTTCGGGCGTGCGGCCGTCGATTCGAGACATGGCGCCGAGCCTATCCGTACCTGCGCGAGGGCCCCTTCCCGCGGTGGGAAGGGGCCCTGGGGATGCGTCCCGGGGTCGGCCGGGGTTCACATCATGTCTTCGATCTCCGCGGCGATCGGGTCGGCGTCGGTGCCGATGACGACCTGGATGGCGCTGCCCATCTTGACGACGCCGTGGGCGCCGGCGGCCTTCAGGGCGGCTTCGTCGACCTTGGCCGGGTCCACGACCTCGGTCCTGAGGCGGGTGATGCAGCCCTCGACCTCTTCGATGTTGTCGATGCCGCCGAGCCCGGCAACGATCTTCTCAGCCTTGCTGGCCATGTTCGTTCTCCCTGATCCGAACCGCTTTGTCGCAGTAACCCACAGTTGGCCCATCTTCGCGAGCGGTTCTGGCGTGGCTGCCGAAGGATGGCCTCACGACAGCGGAACCGTCCGTCCGTGGAACCCCGTCCGTGGATGGTCTACACCACCGGGCGGACCGTCGCCAAACCCTCAGCTCCCGATAAAGGGGAACGGATGAGTGCCGACCGTCCCGCACCCGAGGCCGAGAAGGCGGTCGGCCCGGGGCGCGAACGCTGGAACCGGCTGTTCCAGGGCTTGCAGAAGATGGGCCGGAGTCTCCAGCTGCCGATCGCCGTGCTGCCGGCCGCGGGCATCCTCAACCGCCTGGGCCAGCCGGACGTGTTCGGGGAGGACGGGCTGGGGTGGACCGACGTCTCCAAGGTGATGATGGGCGCGGGCGGCGCCCTGCTGGACGGTTCGCTGGGACTGCCGCTGCTGTTCTGCGTGGGCGTGGCCATCGGCATGGCGAAGAAGGCGGACGGCTCGACGGCGCTGGCGGCGGTGGCGGGGTTCCTCGTCTACTTCAACGTGCTGCGCCAGTTCCCCGAGGACTGTCCGGAGGGGTCGCGGGCGGTGCCGAACGTCGGCTGTCAGGTGACGGACGGGACCGTGACGGCGTTCACGTACCAGAACCCGGGGGTGTTCGGCGGCATCGTCATCGGTCTGCTGGCTGCGTACTTCTGGCAGCGCTTCCACCGCACCAGGCTGGTGGACTGGCTGGGCTTCTTCAATGGTCGGCGGCTGGTGCCGATCATCATGGCGTTCGTGGCGATCGCCTTCGCCGCGCTGTGCCTGTGGGTGTGGCCGCCGATCGGTGACGGACTGGAGAGTTTCAGCGACTGGCTGAGCGATCTGGGGGCCTGGGGCGCGGGGGTGTTCGGGATCGCGAACAGGGCGTTGCTGGTGGTGGGTCTGCACCAGTTCCTGAACGTGCCCATCTGGTTCCAGTTCGGCAGCTACACCAAGCCGGACGGTTCCGTGGTGCACGGCGACATCAACATGTTCCTGGCGGGTGACCCGGACGCGGGCCAGTTCACCTCGGGCTTCTTCCCGATCATGATGTTCGCGCTGCCGGCGGCGGCGCTGGCGATCACGCACTGCGCACGGCCCGCCCGCCGCAAGGAGGTGGGCGGTCTGATGCTGTCGGTGGCGCTGACGTCGTTCGTCACGGGCATCACCGAGCCGATCGAGTACTCGTTCCTGTTCGTCGCGCCGCTGCTGTACGTGGTGCACGCGCTGCTGACGGGCGTGTCCATGGCGGTGACCTGGGGGCTGGGCGTGCACGACGGCTTCAGCTTCTCGGCCGGTCTCATCGACTACGTCATCAACTGGAACCTGGCGACCAGACCGTGGGCGATCATCCCGATCGGTCTGTGCTTCGCGGCCGTGTATTACGCGATCTTCCGGTTCGCCATTACGAAGTTCGACCTGAAGACGCCGGGGCGGGAGCCGGAGGAGGAGGTGGAGGACACGACCAAGGCGTAACGCCGCGCAGTCGCTCTGTCACAGGAATCGCGGGTTCCTTACGTCACCTTCATCGTGCTACAACAGGTCTACACCACTGAGTGGTGTAGACCACCACCGATGGAGGAACCATGAGCACCGCCACCGCATCGGCGGCCCCCGCGAAGAAGCGGGGATCCGGCCTGTTCCAGGGCCTGCAGAAGGTCGGCCGCAGCCTTCAGCTCCCGATCGCCGTACTGCCGGCGGCGGGCATTCTGCTCCGCTTGGGTCAGACGGACGTCCAGGAGAAACTGAACCTGCCCGACAAGGTCACCGCGGTGTTCGCCACGGCGGGCGGCGCGATCTTCGACAACCTCCCGATGCTGTTCTGCATCGGCGTTGCGATCGGCTTCGCCAAGAAGGCCGACGGCTCCACGGCTCTCGCCGCCCTGGTCGGCTTCCTGGTGTACAGCAACGTCCTGAAGGCGTTCCCGGTCACCGAGGCAAAGGTCCAGGACGGCGCGGACATAGCCGCGACGTACAACAACCCCGGTGTCCTGGGCGGCATCATCATGGGTCTGCTCTCGGCGGTCCTGTGGCAGCGGTACCACCGCAAGAAGCTGGTGGACTGGCTCGGCTTCTTCAACGGCCGCCGGCTCGTGCCGATCATCATGGCCTTCGTCGGCACTGCCATGGGCGTGTTCTTCGGTCTGGTCTGGGAGCCGATCGGCGAGGTCATCTCGGACGCCGGTGAGTGGATCACCGGTCTCGGTGCCGCGGGCGCCGGTCTGTTCGGTCTGATCAACCGCGCGCTGATCCCGATCGGCATGCACCAGTTCGTGAACACCGTCTCCTGGTTCCAGATCGGTGACTTCACCAACGCCGCGGGGGAGGTCGTGCACGGCGACCTGAACCGCTTCTTCGCCGGTGACCCGGACGCCGGTCAGTTCATGTCGGGCTTCTTCCCCATCATGATGTTCGGTCTCCCGGCCGCGGCCATCGCCATCGCCCACGCCGCCCGCCCCGAGCGCCGCAAGGCCGTGATGGGCATGATGGTGTCGCTCGCGCTGACGTCCTTCGTGACCGGTGTGACCGAGCCGATCGAGTTCTCGTTCATGTTCATCGCCCCAGTGCTGTACGTGATCCACGCGGTGCTCACCGCCCTGTCCATGGCGATCACCTGGGCGCTCGGCGTCCATGCGGGCTTCACCTTCTCCGCGGGCGCCATCGACTACGGGCTCAACTGGAGTCTCGCGACCAAGCCATGGCTGATCATCCCCATCGGCCTGGTGTTCGCGGCGATCTACTACGCGGTCTTCCGCTTCGCGATCACCAAGTTCAACCTGCCGACCCCGGGCCGCGAGCCCGAGGAGGAGGTCGAGGACCTCACCAAGGCCTGACGCTCCGCTGAATGACGCCAAGGCCCCGGAACCCGCCAGAGGTTCCGGGGCCTTCGTCATGCGGTACGGCTGTCAGACCTCGTACGTCGCCCTCGGCGCCGCCAGCTCCACCGGCCCGTCGTACACCGCGCAGGCGTCGGCGAGGTTGATCTGCGGGTCGGTCCACGGGGGGATGTGGGTCAGGACCAGGCGGCGGGCGCCGGCCCGGGCCGCCGTCTCACCCGCCTCGCGGCCGTTCAGGTGCAGGTCGGGGATGCTCTCCTTGCCGTGCGTGAAGGCCGCCTCGCACAGGAACAGGTCGGCCTCGCGGGCCAGTTCGTCCAGCGCCGCGCTCACTCCCGTGTCGCCGGAGTACGTCAGCGTCCTGCCGCCGTGCTCGATCCGGATGCCGTACGCCTCCACCGGGTGCGCCACGCGCTCGGTGTGCACGGTGAACGGGCCGATCTCGAAGGTGGACGGCTTGACCGTGTGGAAGTCGAACACCTCGCTCATGGAGGAGGCCGAGGGGGTGTCGGCGTAGGCAGTGGTCAGCCGGTGTTCCGTGCCCTCGGGTCCGTAGACCGGGAGGGGGCCGCAGCGGCCGCCGTCGTGACGGTAGTAGCGCGCCACGAAGTACGCGCACATGTCGATGCAGTGATCGGCGTGCAGATGGCTGAGGAAGATCGCGTCCAGGTCGTAGAGACCGCAGTGGCGCTGCAACTCGCCCAGGGCGCCGTTGCCCATGTCGAGAAGCAGCCGGAAGCCGTCGGCCTCGACGAGGTAGCTCGAGCAGGCCGATTCCGCGGACGGGAACGACCCCGAGCAGCCGACGACGGTGAGCTTCATGAAGCAGAAACCTCCGCTGGCGGGGATGTGGAGACGGGGGTCGTGCGGTTTGTCGAGCGTAAGGCGCAAAACCTGTGGTCGCTCCTCCACCAGGTGCTGTTGTGGGCGAACTCACCTGTGGTGTCACCGGTTCGGCTGGAACCGAGGCGCGTGGAGCCTCCGAAGGGGCGCGCGGCACCGGCCCGCGCCGGTACGGTCGGGTCATGGACCCGTCCTGGTGGCTCGCACTCGCCGCGGTGGTACTGCTCGCGCTGGTCGCCGCGCTCGTCGACGGATGGGGCCGGGGACACCGGACCCGTGAGCACCGGGAACGGGTTCCCAGCCCGGCGGCCGGTACTCCCCCGGGGTTGCCGCGTCCCGCGGAGATCTGGTGGGCCGACGTGCCCTTCGAGGACGGGCCGGGCGCCAAGGACCGGCCGTGCCTGGTGCTGGCGGTGCGCGGGCAGCGGGCGACCGTCGCAAAGATCACCACACGGGTACGGGGCGACCGGGCCGCGGTGATCCCGCTGCCGCCGGGAAGCGTGGGCGACGTGCGGGGCCGGGCGAGCTTCCTGGAGACGGACGAGCTGCGCGAGGTCCCGGTGGGCGACTTCCGCCGCAGGGTCGGTCCGGTGGATCCGGTGCTGTGGGACCGGGTGCGGTACCTGGCGGGGTGACAGGCGCGGTTGCGCAGCGGCGGAACGGCTGAGCGCGCGGTGCCCGGGGGCCGGGGACGGCGAAGCCGCTGTGCCCGTGGGCGGCTGAGAACAGCGAAGGCCGCGGTCCCTGAGGCCGGGAACGGCGAGGACCGCGCGGGCCCCGGGCCCCGGGAACGGCGGAGGGGCCGGACAGCGGTCCGGCCCCTCTTCGGCGAGGTGCGTGCGGCGGCGCGGCGCGGGGTCCGCGCCCGGAGCAGGCCCCGGAGGCCCGCGCCGGAACCGCCGGCCCAGGAGGTCTGCGCTCCCGGTGCCGGCCCGGAGGTCTAGGCCCAGAGCTGGCCCTGGAGCGTCTCGATGGCCGCTTCCGTCGTCGCGGCCGTGTACACGCCGGTCGACAGGTACTTCCAGCCGCCGTCGGCGACGACGAACGCGACGTCGGCGGACTCGCCCGCCTTCAGCGCCTTGTTCGCGACCCCGATCGCGGCGTGCAGCGCGGCGCCCGTGGAGACGCCGGCGAAGATGCCCTCCTGCTGGAGGAGTTGCCGGGTGCGGGTGACCGCGTCGGCGGAGCCGACCGAGAAGCGGGTGGTCAGGACGGAGGCGTCGTACAGCTCCGGGACGAAGCCCTCGTCGAGGTTGCGCAGGCCGTAGACCAGGTCGTCGTAGCGCGGTTCGGCGGCGACGATCTTCACGTCCGGCTTGTGCTCGCGCAGGTAGCGGCCGACGCCCATCAGCGTGCCCGTGGTGCCGAGGCCGGCCACGAAGTGGGTGATGGAGGGGAGGTCGGCGAGGATCTCGGGGCCGGTGGTGGCGTAGTGCGCGCCGGCGTTGTCCGGGTTGCCGTACTGGTAGAGCATCACCCAGTCCGGGTTCTCGGCCGCGAGCTCCTTGGCGACGCGGACCGCGGTGTTGGAGCCGCCCGCGGCCGGGGACGAGATGATCTCGGCGCCCCACATGCCGAGCAGGTCCCGGCGCTCCTGCGAGGTGTTCTCGGGCATCACGCACACCATGCGGTAGCCCTTGAGCTTCGCGGCCATGGCGAGCGAGATGCCGGTGTTGCCGGAGGTGGGTTCGAGGATCGTGCAGCCCGGGGTCAGACGGCCGTCCTTCTCGGCCTGCTCGATCATGAACAGCGCGGGGCGGTCCTTGATCGAGCCGGTCGGGTTGCGGTCCTCCAGCTTCGCCCAGATGCGGACGTCGTCGGACGGCGACAGGCGCGGCAGGCGGACCAGGGGCGTGTTGCCCACCGCGGCCAGGGGGGAGTCGTACCGCACGGCGATCAGGCCATCCCGCCGGCCACTGCCGGCAGGATCGTGACGTTGTCGCCGTCGGCGAGCTTGGTGTTGATGCCGTCGAGGAAGCGGACGTCCTCGTCGTTGAGGTAGACGTTCACGAAGCGGCGCAGCTGCTCCCCGTCCACGATGCGGGCCTGGATGCCCGTGTGCCGGGTCTCGAGGTCGGCGAAGAGCTCGGCGAGGGTGTCCCCGGTGCCCCCCACCGCCTTCTGACCGTCGGTGTACTGGCGGAGGATGGTCGGGATGCGAACCTCGATGGCCATGGCTCAGGGCTCCTGTCGGAAGGTGTCGTCGGGTCGGTGGGCGCGCGGCGGCGCGGGAGGTGCGGAGGTGCGTGTCGTACGCAGGTGGAGCGGCGCCGCGGCTCACGGGCCGTACGGCGGCAGGGCGGCGGCGTCAACAGATGGCGCTGGCGAGCCTGCACAGGTCGACGTGCAGCCGCGCCACGAGCAGCATGCCCGGCGTCTTCTCGCTCACGTCGTGGAAAACCATGGGGTCATCGTATCGATTCCCGATCGGGGGATCCGAGTGTGATCTCACATCCCGGATGATTTCCTTCCGGGATGCGGGACAATGCAGGTCAGCGCGGGGCGGCGGTGACTCAGTAGGTCTCGACGACCTTGACCTCCTCCTCCGTGACCTCGCCCTCCAGGATGCGGAAGGACCGGAACTGGAAGTCTCCGGCGCCGTCGGTGTCCGCGGTGGAGACCAGGACGTAGTGGGCGCCGGGCTCGTTGGCGTAGGAGATGTCGGTGCGGGAGGGGTAGGCCTCGGTCGCGGTGTGGGAGTGGTAGATGACCACCGGCTCCTCGTCGTTGTCGTCCATCTCGCGGTAGAGCTTCAGCAGGTCCTGCGAGTCGAACTCGTAGAACGTGGGCGAGCGGGCCGCGTTGAGCATCGGGACGAAGCGCTCGGGGCGGCCGGAGCCCACCGGGCCCGCCACCACGCCGCACGCCTCGTCGGGGTGGTCCTCGCGCGCGTGGGCGACGATCTTGTCGTACAGGGCCTGGGTGATGGTCAGCATGAGGGTCAGGATAAGCAGACGGGCCACCGCGTACCGATGGGTGGTACGCGGTGGCCCGTATGCCGGACGCCCTGAGCGGCGGCCGCAGGGGGTGCCACGAGTACTCCCTGCGGACGGACGTCCCTGGGCGGAGGTCAGCCGACCTTCTCGAGATCCGGCTCGCGACGCTCGGCGACCTGCGGGTTCCGGTTCTTCAGGACCGCCCAGCCGATGCCCAGGGCGAGGGCCCAGCCGGCCATCACGAAGAGGCAGATGCGGGAGTCCGCGTCGACGGCGATGAGGCCGGTGACGAAGAGCAGGAAGACGATGGCGATCCAGGAGCACACCGAGCCGCCCGGCGCCGGGAAGGAGGAGGCGGGCAGGCGGCCCGCGACCACCTGGCGGCGGTACATCACGTGGCTGACGAGGATCATCAGCCAGGTCCAGATGCCGGCCGCGGTGGCGACGGAGGTGACGTAACCGAAGGCCTTCTCCGGGACGGTGTAGTTCAGGACCACGCCGATGCCCATGAAGATCACCGAGATGCCGATGCCGAGCGCCGGGGTCTTGGTGGAGGACAGCTTGCGGAAGACCCGCGGGGCCTCACCGCTCTCGGCCAGGTTCCGCAGCATGCGGCCCGTGGAGTACATGCCGGAGTTGCAGGAGGACAGGGCCGCGGTCAGCACGACGAAGTTCACGATGCCCGCGGCGGCCGGGATGCCGATGACCGCGAAGGCCTTCACGAACGGGCTGACGCCTTCGGCGAACTCCGTCCACTTCACCACGCACAGGATGACGGTGAGGGCGCCGACGTAGAAGAGGGCGATGCGCCAGGGCAGGGTGTTGATCGCCTTGGGGAGGGTCTTCTCCGGGTTCTCGGACTCGCCGGCGGTGACGCCGACCAGTTCGACGGCGAGGTAGGCGAACATGACGCCCTGGAGGGTCATCAGGGACGAGCCGATGCCCTTGGGGAAGAAGCCGTCGAACTGCCACAGGTTGGACACCGTGGCGGTGTCACCGGCGGCGCTGAAGCCGAAGGTGAGCACGCCGAGGCCGATCACGATCATGCCGATGATGGCGGTGACCTTGACCATCGAGAACCAGAACTCGATCTCGCCGAACAGCTTCACCGAGATGAGGTTGGCCGCGAACAGCACGATCAGGAAGACCAGGGCCGAGACCCACTGCGGGACCTGCGGGAACCAGTAGTTGATGTAGATGGCGGCGGCCGTGAGCTCGGCCATGCCGGTGACCACCCACATCAGCCAGTACGTCCAGCCGGTGAAGTAGCCGAAGAACGGGCCGAGGAACTCGCGCGAGTACTCGGCGAAGGACCCGGAGACGGGGCGGTAGAGCAGCAGCTCGCCGAGGGCCCGCATGATGAAGAAGATGATCACGCCGGCCAGGGCGTACATGACGATCAGGCTGGGACCGGCCTTGGCGATGTTGGCCCCGGCCCCCAGGAAGAGGCCGACCCCGATGGCGCCGCCGATGGCGATCATCTGGACCTGCCGGCTGCCGAGTCCGCGCTCGTACCCCTCCTCGGGTACGGACTCGCTGTCGACCTTCGGTGAGGTCATGTGTGGTGCGCCTTTCTCCATACCGACCCGGGCCGCTGACCGGCCGCGGATCGGGTCTCGATCCCCCCAGGACTGATGGAGCTGTGCCTGGCCGGCGGTCGCCGGCTCGGTGGCGCCCCCGGCGGACATTCGGGTGGTGTTCGCCGGGCGGTCGTGAAGATTTATCACGGCGGCATCACTGATCATCCGGGCGTTCTGTGGCGTACCACACAGGAAAAAGGGACGAAAAAGGACCGCCGCGGTCAAGAAAGGCCGGACGTTTGACGCGATCGTTATCCGGATTTGAGCGTCCTCTGAGCGAACGGCGGTCGGCTCCGGGCCTCGCCGGGGCGCACGCGGGCCCGCCCGCATCGGTGACGGCGGGCCCGGGAGACCGAACCGGCGGGGGGACTGACGGGACCGCTGTCCGGACGGGCGCGTTCGGTCAGCGGACAGGGGTCAGGCAGCTGCGGTCACGTGCGGCCGCGTTCAGGCCATGAGGGTGGAGACGAGGGTCTCCTGGAGGCCGCCGAGCCACAGGTACGCCATCACCATCGGCTTGCGCGGGTCCTCGTCCGGGAGGTGGAAGAGGAGGTCGCCGTCGTCCTCGTCGGTGATCTCCAGCCGGGAGCCGATGGCGAGGCGCAGGTCGTTCAGGGCGCCGAGCCAGCGGCGGGACTCCTCCGGCGACAGCTTGAGCACCGCGCCGCCCTCGCCGGCCGCGGTGAGGGCGTCCAGGGAGCGGATCACCGCGAGGGCGTTCTCGCGCTTGCCGGCCCGCAGGTCGTTCTCGGTGTAGCGGCGGAACTCGGCGGACCGCGCCCGCTCCTCCTCGGCGTCCTTCGGCGAGGCGGCGCCCTCGGGGTCGGTGTAGGCGTCGGGGAAGAGGCGGCGCAGCACCGGGTCGGACGGCGGCGCGCTCGGCCCCTCGGCGAAGAGTTCGGCGAGCGGATCGGCGCCGGCCTCCTCGGCGGGGCCGGGGCCGATGAGCTCCATCAGCTGCACGGCCAGGGACCGGATGATGGAGATCTCGACGTGGTCGAGGGCGACGGCGGCGCCGCCGCCGGGGAGCGGTTCGAAGTGTCCGGGCATGGAGGCGATTCGCTACTTCCGGTCCTGTTGGAGGGTGGCCCACAGACCGTAACCGTGCATGGCCTGGACGTCGCGTTCCATTTCCTCACGGGTGCCGCTGGAGACGACCGCCCGGCCCTTGTGGTGGACGTCCAGCATGAGCTTGGTGGCCTTGTCCTTGGAGTAGCCGAAGTACGTCTGGAAGACGTACGTCACATAGCTCATGAGATTGACCGGGTCGTTGTGGACGATCGTGACCCAGGGGACGTCGGGCTCGGGGACGGCGAAGACCTCCTCCGCCGACTCGGTGCGTTCGACTTCCAGGGGTGCGGGTGACGTCACACTGCCCATGCTGCCACGGCCCACCGAAATCGTCACACCGACGAAAAGGGGGTACCATCCTGCCATGAACACAGCGGACCTTGGGCTGCCGGTGGACGTTCCCTCGACGGCGCTCTTCACGGACCAGTACGAGCTGACGATGCTCCAGGCCGCCCTGCGGGCCGGTACGGCCGGGCGGCGCAGCGTCTTCGAGGTCTTCACCCGGCGGCTGCCGGAGGGGCGCCGCTACGGCGTCGTGTGCGGTACCGGACGGGTGCTGGACGCGGTGGAGAACTTCCGCTTCGACGCCGGTGTCCTCGGCTTTCTGCGCCGCAAGGGGATCGTCGACGAGGAGACGCTGGACTGGCTCGCCTCGTACCGCTTCTCGGGTGACATCTGGGGTTACCCGGAGGGCGAGGTGTACTTCCCGGGCTCACCGGTCATGCGGGTCGAGGGGAGCTTCGCCGAGTGCGTGCTCCTCGAGACCGTCATCCTGTCGATCCTGAACCACGACTCGGCGATCGCGGCGGCGGCCTCCCGGATGTCGTCGGCCGCCGGTGACCGGCCGCTGATCGAGATGGGTGCCCGGCGCACCCACGAACTGGCCGCGGTGGCCGCCTCCCGGGCCGCGTACGTGGGCGGCTTCGCCTCCACCTCCGACCTGGCGGCCGGGTTCCGCTACAACATCCCGACCGTGGGCACCTCCGCCCACGCCTTCACGCTGCTGCACGACACCGAGCGCGACGCCTTCCGCGCCCAGGTGGACTCGCTCGGCGAGGGCACGACCCTGCTGGTGGACACCTACGACGTCGCCGAGGCGGTCCGCACCGCGGTGGAGATCGCCGGGCCGGGACTCGGCGCGGTGCGCATCGACTCCGGGGACCTGCTGCTGGTGGCGCACCGGGTGCGGCAGCAGCTGGACGAGCTGGGCGCCACCGGCACGAGGATCATCGTGACCTCCGACCTGGACGAGTACGCCATCGCCTCGCTCGCCGCGGCGCCGGTGGACGCGTACGGGGTGGGCACCCAGCTGGTGACCGGCTCCGGGCACCCGACGGCGTCCATGGTCTACAAGCTGGTCGCCCGCGCCGAGTCGGCCGATCCCGGGGCCCCGCTGGTACCGGTGGCCAAGAAGTCCACCGGCGGCAAGACCTCGATCGGCGGCCGCAAGTGGGCCGCGCGGCGGCTGGACGCGTACGGGGTGGCCGAGGCCGAGGTGGTCGGCACCGGGCCGGTGCCCGCGGAGCTGGTCGGCCGGCAGCTCCTGGTGGAGCTGGTCAAGGGCGGCGAGGTGGTCGCCCGCGAGCCGCTGGACGTGGTCCGCGACCGGCACGCGGCGGCCCGCGCCGGTCTCCCGCTGTCCGCGACACAGCTCTCCCGGGGGGAACCCGTCCTTCCTACGGAGTACGCGCGCGGGCGCTCGGGTGGCTAGTGCCCGTGCGGTGGCCGGAAAGATCCACCGGCTCTCCTTCCCGGCCACAGCACGGGAACGGCATGCCCCTTCGTGCGCGTGGTGAAGCTCCCGGCCGCCCTGCCGTGCCCCTGTCCGCACCGCCGTCAACGCAATAGGCTCGGAAGGATTCACCGGCCGGGCCCGCTCCCCCACCCGACCCCTAAGCCGAAGGACACCGACCATGCGCCGCGCATTGATCGTCGTCGACGTACAGAACGACTTCTGCGAGGGGGGCAGCCTCGCGGTGGCCGGGGGCGCCGACGTGGCCGCCGCCATCACCGAGCTGATCGGCCAGGCCCCGGCGGGCTACCGGCACGTGGTCGCCACCCGCGACCACCACATCGCCCCCGGCGGCCACTTCGCCGACAATCCCGACTACGTCCGCTCCTGGCCCGCGCACTGCGTGGCCGGCACGGAGGGCGTCGGGTTCCACCCGAACTTCGCCCCCGCGGTCGCCTCCGGCGCGATCGACGCGGTGTTCGACAAGGGGGCGTACGCGGCGGCGTACAGCGGGTTCGAGGGGACCGACGAGAACGGCGTGCACCTGGCGGACTGGCTGCGCGCCCGGGAGATCGACGAGGTGGACGTGGTGGGCATCGCCACCGACCACTGCGTGCGGGCGACCGCACTGGACGCCGTCCGCGAGGGCTTCCGCACCCAGGTCCTGCTGGACCTCACCGCCGGGGTGGCCCAGGAGACCACCGAGCGGGCCGTCGAGGAGATGCGCGAGGCGGGCGTGGAGATCTCGGGCAAGCCGGTCGTCCAGTAGCGGCCGCGCGGGGCGGCACGCCGTCCCCCTTCCCCCTACGCGGGAGCCGGGGGACGGCGCAGGAGCGCCCTGATCGGGTGCCACAGCTCCACCGCCAGCTCGGCTCCGCCGGTCAGGACGCCGCTGCCGGGGGCCGTGCGCCATATGAGGCCGTCGGGGTGGTGCAGCACCGCCGTGATCTCGTCGGGAGTCGGCGGGGCGGCGTTGCCCCGCAGGTAGACAGCCCGCATCCCCAGGTTGCGCAGCCTGGTCAGGGCCCGCGCCCGGTTGGCGGCGTGCACGAGGACGCGCACGGAGCCGGGTCCGTCGGCGGCGGGGCGGGGCAGGTTCAGCGCCACCACCACCGTGCCGTTCGGCAGCTTGCAGAAGCCTCCTGCGGCCATGAACTCATACCCCCGTGATCACTGGTGTCAATAAGAGAGTCACGCCAGCACCTAAACACGGATCGGCGGCAACCCGCCAGGGGGTCACCGCCGATCACGTTCTGACCTGCTAAAACGCTATTCAGCGCGTCGCGCGATCCACCTCGAGGGTGATCGTCGAGCCGTCCCAGGCCTCCTTGAGGATCCTGATCTTGGTGTTGGTGTCAGTGATCTTGACGCCGGCGGTCTTGTTGGTCTCGTCGTAGTAGGTGTTCGTGCGGTCGTTGAAGACCGGCACGCCCTTCGACGACGGGATCCTGGTGGCCACACCGTTCTTGTGCAGCGTGATGCCGTCCGTGCGGTACAGGCTGAACGGCGCGTCGTAGGTCTGGATGCGGTTGCGCATCAGCGTGCCGTCGGACCACTTCAGCTGGGCCGGGTGCGAGTCGACCGGCAGGATCAGACCGGTGCCCGGGTGCTGGCTGGTGTTGTTGTCCGCCTGGGAGGTGTCCCACTTCCAGATCAGCAGGCCGTTCTGGTACGGGAAGTGCTCCACCCAGTCCGCACGGGTGTTGGCGAAGCCGAAGTTGTACGGACCCGTCCTGAGGGTCTTGTCGTACGACACGTACTGGCGGTTCTCCGCGATGTAGTACTGCTCGTAGTCCTTGGTGAAGGACGCCCCGATGCGGGAGAAGCCGGTCGCCGTCCAGGCTGCGTCGGCGGTCTCGGCGTTGTCCGTGAAGAGCGCGGCGCCGTCCGCGGTCACCGAGATCCGGTCGGCCGCGAAGCCCTTGAGGGCCACACCGCCGTCGGACTGGTAGCGGAAGCGCAGGTCGATCTTCTTGCCCGCGTAGGCGTCCAGGGAGTACGCCAGCTTCTTGTAGCCGTCGACCGTGCCGTGCAGGGCCGGCTTGTCGCTGCCGTCGCGCGGGATCGGCTGCCCGTCCACCGTGCCGTCCAGGGCGGTCCAGTTGGCGCCGCCGTCGGTCGACACCTCGGTGTAGAGGTAGTCGTAGTTGGCCTCGATCTCGTACCAGCCGTCGAAGGTCAGCTGGGCCGATGCCTTGCCGGTGAGGTCGACGCTGCGGGTCAGTGTGTTCTTGAGGTTGTCACCGCTGCCGCTCCACCACTGCGTCTGCCCCTCGGCGGGGGTGATGATCTCAGTGGTGACGGCCTTCTTCGGGAGCGTGACGACCAGCGCCTGCTTGTGCTTGGTGTTGTACTCCGCGACTCCCAGCTTGTGCCAGGAGTTCACCGCGGCCTTGGCGGTGTCGTAGTTCAGCCAGCCCAGCTGGAGCTTGTCCCAGGCGGTCATGTCGCCGGGCAGGTCGCCGATCTCGTCCTTGCCGGTGCCGAGCCAGGAACCGGAGGACATCAGCGTCCAGTACCCGGTGGAGTTCTCGCCGCCCGCGGTGTCGTAGTGGTCCGGCAGACCGAGGTCGTGGCCGTACTCGTGGGCGTAGACGCCGAGCCCGCCGTTCTCCGGCTGGACGGTGTAGTCGCCGACCCAGATGCCGGTGTCGCCGACCGGGGCGCCGCCGAGCCTGTTCTGCTCGGGGCCGGTGGCGCCGGCGTCGGTGCCGAAGGCGTACCAGCGGTGGGCCCAGATGGCGTCGGTGCCCTGCGCGCCGCCGCCGGCGGACTCGTCCTCGCCGGCGTGCACGATCTGGAAGTGGTCGATGTAGCCGTCGGCCTCGTTGAAGTCGCCGTCGCCGTCGAAGTCGTAGCGGTCCCACTGGTCGAACTGCTTGACCTCGGCCTTGATCTCGGCGTCGGTCTTCCCGGCCGCCTTCTGCTGGGCGACCCAGGCGTTCAGGCCGTCGCTGACGACGTTCCACACGCTCGGGCAGTTGGTGTCGCCACAGGCGTTGTTGCCGTAACGGGCCTCGTTGTAGGGCACCTTGACCCAGTCGGAGACCTTGCCCTCGACCGAGTAACGGCCCGAGGACTGCTTCTCGTAGTACTTCTTGACCGACTCGACGCCCTTGCCGGTGCCGAAGTACAGGTCCTCGAAGTGCTTCTGGTCGTAGTCCGCCTTCCAGGCGGTGGAGTTGTCCTTGGTGCGGTCCGGCTGGGCTATCTGGTTGTGCAGCGGGCCGGGGGTACCGCCGAAGCGGCTGTCGATCTGGTCGCCGAACTCGACGAGGATCGTGAAGATCTTGTCGGTCTTCTCGCGGCCGAGCTCGACGTACTTGCTGTCGCCCTTCTTGCTCTTCAGCTGGACGACCTTCGAGCCCTCACGGTTCTTCACCGTGGCCTCGCCGGACATGACCTGGTTCAGCGCCTCTTCCCGCTGGGCCTTCTGCGTCTTGGACAGCGGCCCCTCGAGGTCGTGCTCGACGTGGTGCTTCTCCGCCGGGTCGTGCCGGTCCACGGCGGAGGGCCGGTCGGCCTTGTCGGCCGTGTCGGCCTGGGCCACGGTGAACGCAGAGCCGGTGGCGGTGGCCGCCGCGAGCGCCACGCCGATCGCGGCCGCTCTGAACGTCCAGTTGCTACTGGTCACTTGAGGTCCCCTCCCGCGTGCGTGCGCGCGGCAGGGGGGTTCCGGGATGATGGAGGTCCGCGCACACGTGATCAACGCGTGTAATCAAGTGACGACATTTGACTAAAGGTTCGACAGAAAAAACAGACCTTGACTTGAACAGTTCAACTGCACTATGCGGAGACGGCGTCCGGTTTCCGGACGCATGGCAGCCCCTCGAACGGCGCATGTGCCCGTCCACGTTGTGGACGTCATGACTCCGTGCGCCCCCCGTGCACCGGTCCTGTCGGTTAGGTCACGCTTACTGTCCGTTCCCCTCGGGCACTCTGGCGGTTAGAGTCGCTTGGCGGAACGCCTGGAAGCTGGCGGAATGCCAGGCCGACAGCACCCGACTTCCGAGGACACGATGGCCATGCCCCGTCCGACTGTCGCTCAGCTCGCCTACGGTTCGTGCACCGTGGTCTTCTCGACCCTCGCCATGCTGTTGTTGTCACGGACGACCTCGGTACCGGGGATCACGATCGTCGCCGTCGCCGCACTCGTCCTCGGTCTGCTGGTCGCCCTGACGGTCCCGTCGGCCACGTCCCGCCCCGCCGCGGGGAGCCGGCCCGCACCGAAGGCGCCGGTGCGGACCTCGGCGACGGTCGCCGCTCCGGTCACGACTCCGGCCCGCGAGCCGGTGCGGGAGCGGGCGGCCTCCTGACGTCGGCGGGCGGCCCGGTGCTCCACCCCCGTCAAGCGGTGCTGACGACCACGGTCTTGGCGGCCTTGTCGTGCAGGCCCTGTTTGTAGGGCCGGTCGAAGAAGCTCCAGCCGCCCGAGATCGCGGTCCACACGCAGGCGCAGCAGAAGGCGAACGGCAGCCACAGCACCGCCGCGCGCGTCAGCGCCGTCTGCACCGACGGGGTGGCGCCGTTGTCGAGGTTGGCCACCCTCATGTTCAGCCACTTCTTGCCGAAGGTCTGTCCGGTGCGGGCGGTCATGAAGGTGTCGTAGGCGATGTAGAGGACGGCGGCGACGAGGGACTGCCAGAGGGACCTGCCGGCGTCGATGTCGTCACCGTCCACGTCGTACTCGTTGACGCCGAACCCCCAGGTGAGCAGGGCGACCACGATGCCCACGAGGATCATGTCGATGACGCGGGCGAGGGTGCGCCTGCCGCTGTCGGCGAGCGGGGGCATGCCGGCGAGGGGGTCGGAGGGCGGAGGCCCGCCACCGTACGGGCCACCGCCGTACGGCCCTCCTCCGTACGGACCGCCACCGCCGTAGGGGCCGCCGGGGGGCGGGGGGCCGCCCCCGTAGGGGCTGCCGCCGTGAGGACCGCCTTCCTGGGGACCGCCGCCGTGCGGTCCGCCGCCCTCCGGACCTCCGGCGCCCGGGTAGGGAGGCGGCTGTTTCCTGAACGGGTCGTCGTCCGGCGGCTGCTGACCGGAGCCGGGGGGCGGTTCGGTGCTCATGGGCCGAGTCGACCGCGAACCGCCGGGCTCCGCATCCGGCGGGCCGCCGTCCGGAGTAGCGGCGGAGTGAGGTGTGCCGGGTCAGCCCGCCACGAAGGTGTGGGCGGCCTTGTCGTGCCAGCACTGGCGCCACGGCTTGTCGAACAGGCACCACAGGACGCCCACGACACCGACCACGAGCAACCCGGGGATGCTGTAGACGAGCCAGCGGCGCAGGGCGGCACCGAACCCGGGAGCCTCGTGTCCCTCGATGTCCCGCACCTCCAGACCCAGCAGTTTCTTGCCCAGTGTGCGCCCCCACTTGACGGTGGGCAGCACCTCGGACAGGACGCCGGTCAGCAGCAGCACGGCGAGGACGATCCCGAGGTACGTCGACGTCGTGCCGTCGAGCAGCCAGACCGTGACCGTCTCGCCGGAGAGCCTGGCCGCCTCGATCTTCGCGTCGACGTGGTCCACGGCCCTGATGCCGAGCGGCACGGCGGCCAGTGCGGTGACCCCGCCGAGGACGAGGGTGTCCACCAGTCGCGCGGCCAGCCGCTTGCCGAGTCCTGCCGGGCGGGCGGACGCCTGTCGTCGGGCGGCGGCCTGGAACGGGTCCTCCGTCGGCGGCTTCCAGGGCGCCACCGGCGCTTCCTCGCCGCCCGCGAGCCGGTGCACCTGCTGCGCCCACGACGACTGCCCGCCGCCGGGGCCGTCGGTGAGCGGCGCGGGAGCGGCGGCGGGAGCGGCGGCCGCGGCCCCGCCGGCCTGCGGACCGGCGGTCCGGGTGGCCTGCGGACCGGCGGTCCGGGTGGCCTGCGGACCGGCGGTCCGGGTGGCCTGCGGACCGGCGGTCCGGGTGGCCTGCGGACCGGCGGTCCGGGTG
>NZ_JBIAIG010000005.1:0-122575 GCF_042871235.1 Streptomyces sp. NPDC005931 | reverse complement strand
GGTGGCCTGCGGCACGGCGGCGGGGGCCTGCCGGGGAGCGGTCGTGGGGCCCTGCGGGGGGACGGCGGCGGGAGCCTGCTGGGGACCGGACGGCGCGGCGGGCGCCGTGGCGGGGGCTGCGGCCGCCCCGGATGCGGGGGCGGCGGCGGCCGCCTGCGCGGTGGCACGAGCGGCGGCGGCCTTCCCGGCCCCGAACCCGGGTCGCCCGGTCGCCGATTGACCGGTCGCCGATTGACCGGTCGCGGGGCGCGCGGCTCCGGGCCCGACCGGCTCCGCCGTGCGCGGGGTGACGGGGCGGAAGGTCATCGTGCCCTCGTCCGCACGCGCCTCGCCGGAGGCGCCGGCCGGGGCTCCCGCCGCTCCCCCGGGCTTGTCCGCCGGCCTGCGGAAGACGAACGTGCCGGCCCCGCCCGCCTCCGCACCCTCCGTCCCCGTGGCACCGGCGGGCCCGCTCTCCGGCCGGGACGCGTGCGGCACCCTCGGGTCCGCGCCCCAGGAGACCCTGCGGTCCTGCTCACCGCCGAAGCCGGTCTGCCGGGCGCGGTCGGCGCCCCACGCCGAGGCCGGTTCCGGACGGCTCCCGTGCGGGCTCGCGGCGGCGCCCGTCCCCGGAGACGGCGACGCGGCCGGGGACGGCGACGCGGCCCCGCCCGCCGGGACCGGCGCGGTCGGCCCCGAGGAGGCGGACGGTGTGGTCCCCGGGGCCGGTTCGTCCACCGGGTCCTCGTCGAAGAAGTGGGGGCCCGTCTCCTCCACGGAGGGCAGTGCCGGGGCCGCGCCCGGTGGCGGGGCGAGCGGTTCGCCGTCCTTGGGCGCCGGACGGCTCGTGCCCGGTACCCACGCGGCACCGTTCCAGTACCGGACGTATCCAGGAATGGACGGGTCCGGGTAGTACCCTTCGCGGGGCCTGTCGTCGCCGGGTGCCGGGGTTGGGGCGCTCATGTCCGTCGTCCCGTATCTGCTCGGGGATGGGCTGGGGGGGTCCACATCTATCAGACGAGCGCAAGCCCCACGGCCCGTCCCGCCGGACCCGCCCCTTTCGGGCGCCGATGTGGTATCGGACGGGAGTGCGTTGCGGCCGTCCGCCGGAAGCGGGCGGCCACCCGGAAGCCGGCGGCGGGGGCCCCGGCCGTCAGAAGAGCTTGCCGGGGTTCAGGATGTTCAGCGGGTCGAAGACCTGTTTGACGGCTCGCTGCATCTCCACGCCCACCGGACCGATCTCGCGCGCCAGCCACTCCTTCTTCAGGACGCCCACGCCGTGTTCGCCGGTGATGGTGCCGCCGAGGTCCAGGCCGAGGGCCATGATCTCGTCGAAGGACTCACGGGCGCGCCGGGACTCCTCGGGGTCCCGGGCGTCGAAGCAGACCGTCGGATGGGTGTTGCCGTCGCCGGCGTGGGCGACGAGCCCGATCGTGAGCCGGTGCTTCCCGGCGATCCGCTCGACCCCTTCGAGCATCTCGCCGAGCCGGGAACGGGGCACGCACACGTCGTCGATCATCGTGGTGCCCTTGACCGCCTCCAGCGCGACCAGGGACAACCGCCGTGCCTGGAGCAGCAGTTCCGACTCGGCGGCGTCCCCGGCCGGGACCACGGCGGTGGCGCCGGCGGCCTCGCACAGCGCGCCGACGGCGGCGAGGTCGGCGGCCGGGTCGGTGGTGTCGAAGGCGGCCAGCAGTAGCGCCTCGGTGGTGTCCGGCAGGCCCATGCGCGCCAGGTCGTTGACGGCCCGGACCGTCGTGCGGTCCATGAGTTCGAGGAGTGAGGGGACGTGTCCCCCTTCCATGATCCGGCACACGGCGTCGCAGGCGGCGGCGCCGGAGGCGAACTCGGCGGCCAGCACGAGCTGCCGGGGCGGCTTGGGCCGCAGCGCGAGGATCGCGCGGACGACGACACCGAGCGAGCCCTCGGAGCCGACGAACAGGCGGGTCAGGTCGTATCCGGCGACGCCCTTGGCGGTGCGCCGGCCGGTGGACATCAGGCGCCCGTCGGCCAGCACCACGTCCAGGCCGAGGACGTACTCGGCGGTGACCCCGTACTTCACGCAGCACAGTCCGCCCGACGCGGTGCCGATGTTGCCGCCGATGGTGCACGTCTCCCAGCTGGACGGGTCCGGCGGGTAGCACAGGCCGTGATCGCCGACGGCGCGGGAGAGGGCGGCGTTGACGACGCCGGGTTCCACGACGGCGATCCGGTCGACGGGGCTGATCTCCAGGATGCGGTCCATCCGGGTGAGGGACAGCACGATGCAGCCGTCGGTGGCGTTGGCGGCGCCGGACAGGCCGGTGCGGGCGCCCTGGGGGACGACCGGGACGCGCAGCTCGGTGGCGGTGCGCATGACGTGCTGGACCTGTTCGACCGTGCGCGGCAGGACGACGACGGCCGGGGTGCCGGCCGGGCAGAAACTGGCCATGTCGTGGGCGTAGGAGGCGGTGACGTCGGGGTCGGTGAGGACCGCCTCGGCGGGCAGACGGCCGAGCAGCCGGTCGACCAGGGGCCCGGTCGCCGGGACGTCCTCGTCGCGTCGCGCTTCGATACGGCTCATGATCACAGCGTGGCAGCCGGGGCCATCGGTGTGAACCCCGCGTACGGCAGCCGCCGTACACCGGGGTGTGCTGATCGTACGGACGCGGGGTGTGACGCACAGTGTGCGCCATGGACAAGCCACAGGAGGCCGCCGCGCACGAGCCCCGGCGGCGGATCCGCCGCCGGGTGCTGGTCGGCTCGGCCGCCGGATGTGCCGTGCTGGGCGGGGTGCTGGTGCTGCTGCCGTGGGGGCGCGGTGCGGACGGTCCGCCGGAACCGGCACCGGGCGCCCGGGCGCGGGCGGCGGTCACCGCCGGGGTGCCGGCCGCGCCGGCCGACCTCGACGCGCTGGTCGAGGACCGCCGGCGACACCTGGAGGAGCATCCCCGGGACGCGCGGGCGTGGGCGGTGCTCGGGGCGGCGCGGGTGGAGCAGGGGCGGCGACTGGCGGACCCGGCGCGCTACCCGTCGGCCGAGAAGGCGCTGCGGACCTCGCTGGCGGTGCGGCCGAAGGCCAACGCGGACGCGCTGCGGGGACTCGCGGCGCTGGCCAACGCGCGACGGGACTTCCCCGCCGCGCGCCGCTGGGGCGAGGCGGCGCGGAAGCTGGAGCCGAAGCGCTGGACGACGTACCCCCTGCTGATCGAGGCGTACGCCGGGCTGGGCGAGCACGAGGCGGCCGGGCGGATGCTGGACCGGCTGACCGCGCTGCGCTCCGGGCCGGACGTCAAGGCGCGGGCGGCGGCGGTGTACCGGGACCGGGGCTGGCGCGAGGACGCGGCGGCGCAGCTGGCCGACGCGGCGGCGGGGGCCGCGGAGCCGGCCGAGCGGGCGGCGTATCTGGAGCGGGCCGGACAGCTCGCCTGGGAGCGCGGCGACCGGGAGGACGCGCTGCGGCACTTCCAGGAGGCGGTGCGGATCGACCCGGACCAGCGGGCGGCGCAGGCCGGGCAGGGCAGGGCGCTGGCGGCGCTGGGCCGGACCACGGAGGCGCTCGCGGCGTACCGGGTGGCGCTGGAGAAGCAGCCGAGGCCGGAGTACGCCCTGGAACTGGGCGAGTTGTACGCGTCGCTGGGGCTGCCGCAGGCGGCCCGGGTGCAGTACGACCTGCTGCGCGAGCGGGTCCGGGTGACCGCCGGGCACGGCGTCGACGAGGACCTGGTCCTCGGGCGGTTCGAGGCGGACCACGGGGACGCGCGGGCGGCGGTGCGGCGGCTGGAGGCGGAGTGGAGTCGGCAGCCGTCGACGGCGGTGGCCGACGCGCTGGGGTGGGCGCTGCACCGGACCGGGCGGCACCAGGAGGCGTTGCGGTTCGCGGTGCGGGCGACGGAGGGCGAGCACGGCGGCGGGGTGCGCAGCGCGCTGTACGCGTTCCACCGGGGCATGATCGAAAGGGAGTTGGGGCGCCACGGGGCCGCGCGGCGGCATCTGCGGGAGGCCCTGACCATCAACCCGTACTTCTCGCCGCCGCGTGTGGAGGAGGCGAGGGCGGCGCTGGCGCGGCTGGGCGAGCCGCCCGTCACGGCCGGTTCCGAGCTCTCCTGAGGCGAGGGGCGGGCACCGGTCGGCGCCCGCCCCTGCCTTCGCTGACTTCCGCTGGTTCCGCGGTGTTCGGTGTTCGCGGTGTTCGCGGAGTTCGTGGTGTTCCGTTACGGCGTCACAGGTTGCCGCGCTTGGCCTGCTCGCGCTCGATCGCCTCGAACAGGGCCTTGAAGTTGCCCTTGCCGAAGCCCATGGAGCCGTGCCGCTCGATGATCTCGAAGAAGACGGTCGGACGGTCCTGGACCGGCTTGGTGAAGATCTGCAGCAGATAGCCGTCCTCGTCGCGGTCGGCGAGGATCTTCAGCTCGCGCAGGGTGTCGATCGGCACCCGGGTCTCGCCGACCCACTCGCCGAGGGTGTCGTAGTACGAGTCCGGGGTGTCCAGGAACCGCACACCGGCCGCGCGCATCCGACGGACCGTCTGCACGATGTCGTTGGTGTTCAGCGCGATGTGCTGGACGCCGGCACCGCCGTAGAACTCCAGGTACTCGTCGATCTGGGACTTCTTCTTGGCGATCGCGGGCTCGTTGATCGGGAACTTGACCTTGAGCGTGCCGTCGGCGACCACCTTGGACATCAGCGCGCTGTACTCGGTGGCGATGTCGTCGCCCACGAACTCCTTCATGTTCGTGAAGCCCATGACCTTGTTGTAGAACCCGACCCACTCGTTCATCCGGCCGAGCTCGACGTTGCCGACGCAGTGGTCGATGGCCTGGAAGGTGCGCTGCGCGGGCGGCTCGACGATCGGGTCGGCGGCCACGTAGCCGGGCAGGTAGGGGCCGTCGTAGCCGGTGCGCTCCACCAGGGTGTGGCGGGTCTCTCCGTAGGTGGCGATCGCGGCCAGCACCACGGTGCCGTGCTCGTCCTTCAGCTCGTAGGGCTCGGCGACCGAGCGGGCGCCGTGCTCGATGGCATAGGCGTACGCGGCACGCGCGTCCGGCACCTCGATGGCGAGGTCGACGACGCCGTCGCCGTGCTCGGCCACGTGCCGCTCGAGGAAGCGCCCCCAGTCGGAGGACGCCTTGATCACCGAGGTGAGGACGAAGCGGGCCGAGCCGTTCTCCAGGACGTAGCTGGCGGTCTCCCGGCTGCCGTTCTCCGGTCCGGAGTAGGCCACCAGTTTCATGCCGAAGGCGGTGGAGTAGTAGTGCGCCGCCTGCTTGGCGTTGCCCACGGCGAAGACGACCGCGTCCATCCCCTTGACCGGGAAGGGGTCGGCCTGCCGGGCGGTGTCGGGAGCGTGGTGTGTGGTCTGCGTCATAGGAGCAGCGTGAGGCAGCCCTGCAAGGTGTGCAATAGTTCGCCTGTTCGCTGGACAATATGCTCAGCCGAAGTCCCGTATCAGCGAGCTTCTTGTACAGGATGACCACGAGGAGGTCGACGTGGCGATCGATCATCTGGACGGCCGCGTCATCGCGCTGTTGGCGCGGGAGCCACGGATCGGTGTGCTGGAGATGTCACGCCGGCTGGGTGTGGCGCGGGGCACCGTGCAGGCCCGTCTGGACCGGCTTCAGTCGAACGGAGTCATCCGCGGATTCGGCCCCCAGGTGGATCCCGCGGCCCTCGGCTACCCGGTCACGGCGTTCGCGACGCTCCAGATCCGGCAGGGCCAAGGCGCCGACGTGCGCGCCCACTTGGCGACCGTGCCGGAGGTGCTGGAGCTGCACACCACCACCGGAACCGGGGACATGCTGTGCCGGCTGGTGGCCCGCTCGAACGCCGATCTCCAGCGGGTGATCGACCGGGTCGTCGGTTTTGATGGCATCGTCCGGGCCTCCACGGCGATCGTCATGGAGAACCCCGTTCCGCTGCGCATCATCCCGCTGGTGGAACAGGCGGCGCTCAGCACGGAGGAGCGTGCCGCCAAGGAGGACCGGGACCGACGGGACTGACCTCGGCCGATCCGGAGTGAGCGGACTGTGACCTTCTGGGAGTACCTGGGCACCCGGCACCAGCAGCTGCTCACCGACGCCTTCCAGCATGCCAGCGCGGTCTTCCAGTGCATGGTGGCGGCGACCGTGCTCGGCGTCCTCATCGGCGTCGCCACCTACCGCAGCGAGTGGGCCGGCAACCTCGCCACGACCGCCACCTCGACCCTGCTGACCATCCCCGCGCTGGCGATGATCGGCCTGCTCATCCCGATCGTGGGACTCGGCGTGCCGCCGACGGTGATCGCCCTGACGCTGTACGGACTGCTGCCGATCGTGCGCAACGCGATCGTGGGCCTGCGCGGTGTCGACCCGGCGCTGGTGGACGCGGCCAAGGGCATCGGCATGTCCCGCCCGGCCCGGCTGGCGCGGGTCGAGCTGCCGCTGGCCTGGCCGCCGATCCTCACCGGGATCCGGGTCTCCACGCAGATGCTGATGGGCATCGCGGCCATCGCCGCGTACGCCTCCGGGCCCGGCCTGGGCAACCTGATCTTCCGCGGGATCGCCTCGCTGGGCAGCGAGAACGCGCTCAACCAGGTGCTCGCGGGCACGCTCGGGATCATCGTCCTCGCACTGCTGTTCGACGCGGCGTACGTCCTGATCGGGCGGCTGACCATCCCCAGGGGGATCCGTGCCTGAGACGACACCCGGGACGACCCGGACGCCGTTGCCGCCCACCACCGGGGCGACCATCGAGCTGGAGCACCTGACCAAGCGGTACCCGGGCAGTGCGCAGCCGGCCGTCGACAGCGTCAGCATGGAGATCAGGGCGGGCGAGACGGTCGTCCTGGTCGGCCCGTCCGGCTGCGGCAAGTCCACCTGCCTGAAGATGATCAACCGGCTGATCGAGCCGACGGGCGGGCGGATCCGCATCGGCGGCGAGGACGTCACCCACATGGACCCGGTGCGGCTGCGCCGCAAGGTCGGCTACGCGATCCAGTCCAGCGGGCTGTTCCCGCACATGACGGTCGCCCAGAACATCGCCCTGGTGCCGAAGATGCTGCGCTGGCCGGCCGCCCGGATCCGGTCCCGGGTGGAGGAGATGCTCGACCTGGTCGGGCTGGACCCGGGCGAGTTCCACGGGCGCTATCCGCGCCGGCTGTCCGGCGGTCAGCAGCAGCGCGTGGGCGTGGCCCGGGCGCTGGCCGCGGATCCGCCGGTGCTGTTGATGGACGAGCCGTTCGGCGCGGTGGACCCGATCACCCGGGACCACCTCCAGGACGAGCTGATCCGGCTGCAGCACGAGCTGCACAAGACGATCGTCTTCGTCACCCACGACTTCGACGAGGCGATCAAGCTGGGCGACCGGATCGCGGTGCTGCGCGAACGCTCCCACATCGCCCAGTTCGACACCCCGGAGGCCATCCTCACCAACCCGGCGGACGACTTCGTGTCCGGTTTCGTGGGCGCGGGCGCGGCGCTGAAGCGGCTGAACCTGACCCGGGTGCGGGACGTCGAGATCACCGGCTGTCCGACGGTGACCGTCGACGACCCCCTCCAGCACATCGTCAACCGGCTGCGCTCCAGCGGCACCAGCGAGGTCCTCCTGCTCGACAAGCGGGGCCGCCCCTACAAGTGGCTGCGGCGCGGCGACATGCTGCGGGCCAAGGGCTCGCTGGCCCGCGCGGGCACCCTGGTGCACGACACGGTGACCCGGGACGCGACCCTGCGGGACGCCCTGGAGGCGGTGCTCACCGACAACGCGGGCCGGGTCGCGGTGACCGGGCGGCGCGGCGTGTACGAGGGCGTCGTCGACATGGAGACGCTGATGAACTCCGTGCACGAGCTGCTGGAGGCCGACCGGCTGGAGGCGCTGGAGGCCCAGCACGACCTGGAGGAGCTGCGGGCCGCGCAGACACACGCCGAGCAGGAGGGCGTGAGAGGGGAGCCGAAGGCGTGAGCACCTCTTCCGGCCGGCGCCCGGAGGGCGAGCACGAGGTGAAGGGCCTCGCCTTCCGCGACGAGGGCGGGGACGGCACACCGGACGACACCGGCACCGCTCCCCCGCCGGTGGTGAGGGCACCCCGCGTGACCTGGCAGAAGCTGACGTTCCTGCCGGCAGTGCTGGTCGCCGGGCTGCTGGCGACCTGGCTGTGGTTCGAGCAGGCCGACCTCGACCCGCTCTCCCGCAACGCGCTGTCCGACGGTCAGGTGACCGAGGCGCTGTGGCAGCACATCGAGCTCACCGCGATCTCGACGTTCTTCGTGCTGATCATCGCGATCCCGCTGGGCGTCCTGCTGACCCGGGGGCCGCTGCGCAGGGCCACCCCGGCGGCGATGGCGCTCGCCAACACGGGCCAGGCGACCCCGGCGATCGGTCTGCTCGCGCTGCTGGTGATCTGGCTGGGGATCGGCCGCCGGGCCGCCCTGATCGGCATCATCGCCTACGCGGTGCTGCCGGTGCTGTCCAACACCATCGCGGGCCTGAAGGCCAACGACCCGACGCTGCTGGAGGCGGCGCGGGGCATCGGCATGTCCCCGCTGGGCGTGCTGGCGCGGGTGGAGCTGCCGCTGGCCGTGCCGCTCATCCTCGCGGGCGTGCGCACGGCGCTCGTCCTGAACGTCGGCACGGCGACGCTGGCGACGTTCGGCGGGGGCGGCGGCCTGGGCACGCTGATCACCACCGGGATCACCAGTCAGCGGATGCCGGTGCTGATGCTGGGCTCGATCCTCACCGTCGCGCTGGCCCTGCTGGTGGACTGGGTGGCGTCGTTGGCCGAACTGCTGCTGCGGCCCCGGGGCCTGGAGGCGGGCACATGAGACGGCGCACGGGTCTGCTGCTCGCCGGGACGCTCCTGGCGGGGGCCGCCGGCTGCGGGCTGACCAGCGGCTCCCCCATGGTCGACGACGTGGAGCCCGGCACCATCGGCCGGGGCAGGCCCCTGGCGGGAGCCGAACTCACCGTGACGTCCAAGGAGTTCACCGAGCAGCTGATCCTCGGCGCGATCATGGGCATCGCCTTCCAGGCGGCCGGCGCGGAGGTGATCGACCGCACCGGCATCCAGGGCTCCGTCGGCTCCCGGGAGGCGGTCGTCAACGGGGAGGCGGACGCCGGGTTCGAGTACACGGGCACGGCGTGGATCACGTACCAGGGCAACAGCAAGCCGATCCCCGATCCGCGCGAGCAGTGGGAGGCGGTGCGGGACGCCGACCGGAAGAACGGGGTGACGTGGCTCGAGCCGTCGTCCCTGAACAACACCTACGCCCTCGCGACGAACCGGGCGAACGCCGGGAAGTACGGCACGAGGACCCTGTCGGACGTGGCCGCGCTGGCGAAGTCCGACCCGGGGGCGGTGACGCTGTGCGTGGAGGGCGAGTTCGCCAACCGCGCGGACGGGCTGCCCGGCATGGCGGAGACCTACGGCATGGACCTGCCGGCACGGAACGTCACGCAGATGGACACCGGGATCATCTACACCCAGGCGGCCAAGGGCGCCTGTACTTACGGGGAGGTCTTCACGACCGACGGCCGCATCAAGTCGATGAACCTGGTGGTGATGGAGGACGACCGGACGTTCTTCCCCAACTACAACGCGGCCCCGACCGTCAACACGGACACGCTGAAGGAGTGGCCGGCCATCGCCGAGGTTCTCGCCCCGATCACGGCGAAGCTGGACAACGACGTGGCACAGACCCTCAACGCGAAGGTCGACGTGGACGGCGAGGACCCCCACCAGGTCGCGCTGGACTGGATGGTGGACGAGGGGTTCGTCGAGGAGGGCTGAGCGGGGCTGATCACTGCGGGTCGGTACACCCAGGCCCTGTCGTTCGGATCAGGTCGCAGGAAACCGGCGGCATCCTGGACCCCGTGTCTGCGGAAGCAATCCGAACGACAGGCCCTAACAGCTGGGGACCTTGCCCGTGCCCTTCTGCAGGGAGACCAGCGCGTCGACCGCGCCCTCGAGGGTGGTGACCGGGATCAGCCGCAGGCCCTGGGGCAGCTCGGACTGCGCGTCGGCGCACTCGGCCTTGGGGACGAGGAACACGGTGGCGCCGTCCCGGCGGGCGGCCTGCGTCTTCAGCGGCACGCCTCCCACGGCGCCGACCGTGCCGTCCGCGCCGATCGTGCCCGTACCGGCGACGATCCGGCCGCCGGTGAGGTCGCCGCCGCTGCCGTCGCCGTCCAGCTTGTCGACGATGCCCAGGGAGAACAGCAGGCCGGCACTGGGGCCGCCGACGTCGGCGAGCTTCAGGGCGACCTCGATGTCCTTGTCCTCCAGGCCCAGGTAGCCCAGCGCGGCCTCGGTCGCCGCGTCCTGGGACTTCTTCATCTGCTCCTGGTTGTACCGCTCGATCTCCCGGGTGTTGTCCCCGCTCGGGTAGACCGCGTCACGGGGCATGATCGCCTGGTCGGTGCGGAACCAGCCGTCGAGCACGTCCGGGAGGCTCACCCGGGTGTCCGGAGAGGTCGCCTCGATGGTCGTCATCCTCAACTGGCCCCGCGCCTGCCGGGTCGGCGCACCGGAGATCGTGATGACCTTCGTCCCCTTGTTCTCACCGAGCACGTCCGCCGTCATGCCCGGCTGCGCCACCGAGAACGGCAGCGGCGCGAACACCGCCGTGGCCAGCAGGGCGACGACGGGAGCGGCACAGACGGCGAGGGCCCGGGGGCGCGTGAGGCGAGAGAGCACGGGATCAATCTAACGCGACGACCGCATCGGGCCGGCCGGGCGGTCACCGGGGGCGGGCGGTCCCGGGGCGGGCCACCGGCGGGCGGTCAGGGGAAGCGGCCGGTCACGGGGGCCGCCGGTCTGTCACCGCCCGTACCGGCTAGCGCAGGGCCTCCGCTACCTCGCGGGCCGCCTCCACGACCCTCGGGCCGACGCGTTCCGGGACGACGTCCGCCAGCATGACGACGCCGACGCTGCCCTCGACGCCCGTGACGCCGAGCAGCGGGGCCGCCGCGCCGCAGGCGCCGGCCTCCAGCTCGCCCTGGGTGAGGGTGTAGCCCGGTTCGGGCGCCCGCTGGCGGCGGGCCGAGAGTATGGCCTTGCCCGCGGCGCCCCGGTCCAGGGGGTGGCGGAACCCGGCCCGGTACGCCACGTGGTAGTCCGTCCACGACGGCTCCACCACCGCCACGGCCAGCGCCTCCGCCCCGTCCACCAGTGTCAGATGGGCCGTCGCCCCGATGTCCTCCGCCAGCGACCGCAGCGCCGGCATCGCCGCCTCGCGCACCAGCGGATGGACCTGCCGGCCCAGTCGCAGCACCCCGAGGCCCACGCGGGCCCGCCCGCCCAGGTCGCGGCGTACCAGCGCGTGCTGTTCCAGCGTGGCGAGCAGCCGGTACACGACGGTCCGGTTCACACCCAGTTTGTGGGAAAGCTCGGTGACGGTCAGTCCGTGGTCCGTATCGGCCAGCAGCTTGAGGACCCGCAGTCCCCTGTCGAGCGTCTGAGAGGTCTCCGCGGTCACGACGCCCACACTCCTTAGTGGTGAGGTCGGCGGCCCCCTCGCGCAGGTGCGTCACCGATGTCCCGTCAGTGACGCGCTTCAGAGGCCGCCGATCGGCCGGCGGCCCGGTCAGGTCCGGGCACAGTCGCTTCACGGCTGCGCTCCGCGGCGGCGCTGCCACGGGGCGTGTGCGTAGCGGGACAGTAGCGAGCCGGTTCGGTCAGCGGAAGGCTCCGTCCAGAATCCGGGCACGCATCACAGGAAATCGGCTCCGTTTGTCCGGATACGCCCCCCGGCTCCCGGCGTCGCAGCCGGGCGGCGACCGGCTCCGGCCAGCGGCGGAGGGCCCCGCGGTGACCGCCCTCACGCCCGTGCGGTGAGTCGCGTCACCGCATCCGCGTGGCCCATTCCTGCACCTTGGCGATCCGCTGGCGCAGCTGCCCCGCGGTGGCCTCGGCGGCGGGCGGGCCGCCGCAGACGCGGCGCAGCTCGGTGTGGATGACGCCGTGCGGCTTGCCGCTCTGGTGGACGTACGCGCCGACCATGGTGTTGAGCTTGCGGCGCAGTTCCATCATCTCCTTGTGGGAGACCACCGGGCGCCGCTCGGCGGGCAGTTCCAGCAGATCGGCCTCGGCGTCCGGCTTCTTGCGGCTGTGCGCGATCTGCCGGGCCTGGCGCTTCTGGAGCAGCAGCTGGACCTGGTCGGGTTCGAGGAGCCCGGGGATGCCCAGGTAGTCCTGCTCCTCCTCGCTGCCGGGGTGGGCCTGCATGCCGAACTCGGCGCCGTTGTAGGTGACCCGGTCGAAGACGGCGTCGGACTCCAGCGCCTCGAAGGGCAGCATGTCCTGCTCGCCGGTGTCCTCGTCCTGCTCCCGGTTCGCCTCCTCCATCTCCTTCTCGGACTCGGCGTACGGGTCCTCCTCGCCCTCCTTCGTGGGCTTGTCGAGGACGTGGTCGCGCTCGCGCTCCATCTCGCCCGCGAAGCCGAGCAGGTCCGGGATGGTCGGCAGGAACACGGACGCGGTCTCGCCGCGCCGCCGGGACCGCACGAAGCGGCCGACGGCCTGGGCGAAGAACAGCGGCGTGGAGATGGTCGTGGCGTACACCCCGACCGCGAGGCGGGGCACGTCGACGCCCTCGGACACCATCCGCACGGCGACCATCCAGCGGTCGTCACCGGAGCTGAATTCGTCGATCCGCTTCGAGGCGCCGGTGTCGTCGGAGAGCACGAGGGTGGCCTTGTGGCCGGTGATGTCGCGGATGAGCTTGGCGTAGGCCCGCGCGGAGTCCTGGTCGGAGGCGATGACGAGGGCGCCGGCGTCCGGGATGGCCTTCCTGACCTCGGTCAGCCGCTGGTCGGCGGCGCGCAGCACGGAGGGCATCCAGTCGCCGCGCGGATCGAGGGCGGTGCGCCAGGCCTGGCTGACGGCGTCCTTGGTCATCGGCTCGCCGAGGCGGGCCTCGATCTCGTCGCCCGCCTTGGTGCGCCAGCGCATGTTGCCGCTGTAGGAGAGGAAGATGACGGGCCGCACCACCCCGTCCGCGAGGGCGGAGCCGTACCCGTAGGTGTAGTCGGCGGCGGACCGCCGGATGCCGTCGTCGCCCTCCTCGTACGCCACGAAGGGGATGGGGTTGGTGTCGGACCGGAACGGCGTACCGGTCAGGGCGAGCCTGCGGGTGGCCGGCTCGAACGCCTCGAGGCACGCCTCGCCCCAGGACTTGGAGTCACCGGCGTGGTGGATCTCGTCGAGGATGACGAGGGTCTTCCGCTGCTCGACGCGGTTGCGGTGCAGCATGGGGCGCACCCCGACGCCGGCGTAGGTGACGGCGACGCCGTGGTACTCCTTGCTGAGCGGCCCCGCGCTGTACTCGGGATCGAGCCTGATCCCTATCCGCGCCGCGGCCTCGGCCCACTGCTTCTTCAGGTGCTCGGTCGGCGCCACCACGGTGACCTGCTGCACGACGTGGTGGTGCAGCAGCCAGGAGGCCAGCGTCAGCGCGAAGGTGGTCTTGCCGGCGCCGGGGGTGGCGACCGCCAGGAAGTCCCGCGGCTGCTCCTGGATGTACCTCTCCATCGCCCCCTGCTGCCAGGCGCGCAGCTTGCTGGCGGTGCCCCAGGGGGCGCGGCCGGGGAAGGCGGGCGAGAGGTGGTGCGAGTGGGAGGCGGTGCTGGAGCTGGCGGTGGTAGTCACGGTCTCCGTGGCGGGGTCGGGGCTCGGCTGCGTGGGACAACCGGGCCACCCTACCGGCGCCCCGGCACGGCCCACGCGCGAACGGGCCCGGGTCGCACCGGGGTGGGACTTACGTCACAGCCGCCTCAGCCGCTCCGCGATCGCCCCACCTGCCCTCGACGCCGGAGGCCACGTCGACGACCAGCGTGTACGCCGTGTCCTGGTCCGCACCGGCGAGATCGACGCCGTTCAGGGCGAGGAAGGTCACGGCGGCGAGCCAGGCGGTGCGCTTGTCGCCGTCGACCAGGGGGTGGTTCGTCGCGACGCCGTGCAGCAGCGCGGCGGCCTGCTCGTAGGTGTCCTCGTAGGCGGCCGTGCCGAACATGCGTGCGCGCGGGCGGTGCACGGCCGACGCCAGCGGCTCCGGGGACCGCGCCTCGGGGGGACGTCCGCCGAAGGCGATCCCGGCGACGGCGGTGACCTCGTCGACGGTCGGGTACCGGGTCATTCGCCGAGCCTCCTCAGCAGTTCGGCGTGCTCGCGCGCGAGACGCCCGGCCACGGCGCGGACCGCTCCGGCCTCCTCGCCCACATGGCGGCGTACGGCTTCGCGGGCCACGTCCTCGGGCGTGCGGTCCTGGGCGTCCGCGAGGTCGTGGAGGCGCCGCGCGAGGGCGGGATCGAGATGCAGGAGGAACTCGGACATGCGGCGACCTACGGCCGCGGGCCGGTGCGGACGACCGGATTTCGGTCGCCGGGGCTCACCGCTCCCGCAGCCGGGTCGTCACCCAGGCTCCCGCCAGGGCCACCGCCGCCATGGGCAGGAACACCGCCGCAAAGGCGGCCGGGTGGGAGCCCGCGGCCTCGGTGGCCGGGTGGGTGACCGTGCCGCCGCCCAGCGCGGCGAAGGCGGCGCCTCCGGCGGCCAGGAGCAGGACGTTGGACAGGCCGTCGGAGATCTGGAGGGCGGCGGAGTTGGTGCCGGCCTCCTCGGGGGCGGAGAGCTGGAGCAGCAGCACACTCGTGGAGGAGATCACCAGTCCCATGCCGAAGCAGCCGAAGGCCCAGGCGACGGCCACGCTCCAGGCGGGCACGGCGTCGATCAGCACACTGGGTGCGGCGGCGATGGCCGCCGCCACCAGCAGCATCCCGAGGGTGGTCAGCCGCGCCCGGTACGGCTCCAGCCCCGGCCGGGACTGCACCCAGGAGCCCAGCGCCCAGGTGCCGCCGCCCGCCGCGAGCGAGAACCCGGCGAGCGTGGGGCTCAGTCCGCGCTGGGTGACCAGCATCAGGGGGACGAAGGACTCCGCGGCGATGAACGACCCCGCGGCGACCCCGCGCAGCAGGACGACCGAGGGCAGGCCCCGCGCCGCCCGGAAGGTGCCGCGCGGGAGCAGCCCGAGCGCCGCCGGCACGAGCAGCGCCACGCCCGCCGCGCCCGGCAGCAGCGAGACCCAGCGCAAATCCTGGGCGGCGTACTGGAGCAGCCCGGCCCCGAGGGAGATGCCGAGGGCGAGGCGGATCCGGCGGCGGTCGAGGGAGGCGGGAGCGTCCGGGCCGCCACCCACCGGACCGGCCGCCCGGCGCCGTATCTGGGGCAGCGCGAGGGCCAGCGGAAACACCACGAGCACCGGGATGCCGAGGAACACCCACCGCCAGCCGATGTGCTCGGTGACCGCGCCGGAGGCGAGCGGCCCCACGATCGAGGGGACCACCCAGCTCGCCGCGAACGCCGCCATGATGGCGGGTCGCAGCCGCTCCGGATAGGCGCGTCCGACGACGACGTACAGGGCGACGATCACCAGCCCGCCGCCGAGGCCCTGCACGGCCCGGCCGAGGATGAACGGCCACATCGCCCCGGCCGTCCCGGCGAGCAGCAGCCCGGCCGCGAAGGAGGCGATGCCCGTGGTGAGCGGCCCGAGCGGCCCCCGCAGGTCCGACCACTGCCCGGAGAGCACCATCCCGAACAGGCTGGTCGTGAAGAACCCGGAGAACGCGAACGCGTACAGCGACACCCCGTCCAGCTCCCGCGCCGCCACCGGCATCGCCGTGCCGACCGCCGTCGCCTCGAAGGCGATCAGCAGCACGACGGACACGATGCCGATGCTCAGGGCCCGGTGGGGGCGGCTCAGGACGGTCTCGGCGTGGTCGGCGCCCGGGGGGACGTCGGTCAGGTCCGCGACATCGGTGTCGCGCGGGTCAGGGGCGGTCATGCCCGCAAGAGTAAGGTCCACAGCCCCGTTTGACCCCTGTCGGGGGTCGGGCCCTGGTCCGTTGGCCGTAGGACCGCCCGTCCCCTGCCTCTGTGAACGCCGTATGGCAGTCCCGTTGCGCCGCTCCCCGAATCCTTGAGCCCGCCCCCGCCCGCCCCCTACGGTCGACTCACCGGTCCGGAACGGCAGGCCCGCCAGGGATCCTCCGCCCCGACACGGCCGTGTGCCCGAGTGGTTGAGGGACCCGCCTGCAAAGCGGGTTACGCGGGTTCGATTCCCGCCACGGCCTCCGTGAGGGTGGGGTGTGCTCAGCGCACCCCGCCCGACTCGTTCTCGAGGAGGCGGGTCAAGGAGTGCCAGTCCGCGTCCGTCACCGGGGGCTCCGGGTCCGTCGCGGTCAGGGCGCCGATCATCGTCATGGCCAGCCGGTCGTGGGCCTCGCTGGTCAGGGCCGGGTGGCCGGGGGTCCCGTCGAGGGTGTGCTCGCCGTGGAGGAGGCAGAGGGTCGCGGCGAGCGTGGAGACGTCCGTGTTCAGCGGGTGGAGGACGCGGTCACCCTCGCTCCAGGTGAGGATCGCGCCCGTCGTCCCGTCGACGACGACGTCGGTGTCCCCGGTCACGCGCCCCAGGAGCAGCAGGCGGTCGGCGTGGGCGGGGAGGTCGGCACGGAACGCGTCGGGGCGGTCCTCCGCCAGGGTCCGCAGGGGGGCGTCCGTGTCGAGGTGGAAGAGGAAGGCGTCCTCCGGCAGGCCCGTCTCGCACAGGAAGCGGCGGGTGGGCTCGTGGGTGAGGGCCGCCGGGAAGTCGATCTCGTCGAAGCGGACCACCGCGCGCCGGCCGAACTCCTGGTCGAGGAACCGGAGCGGGAGGTCCAGGGACAGGCCGGAGGCAGTGCCCCGGCCGGTCACCGGGGCCAGGGGGCGGATCAGGGCGAGCAGCCGCCGGGACGCCACCGGCTCGCCGTCGGCCGTGGTCTCCTCCAGCGCCGCCGGCAGCCGGCGGGACGCCCGCGCCGCCGTGCCGGTGCCGCAGCGGCCGGCGTGCGCCGCGAACTGGGCGCGCAGACCCGCCAGTTCCTCCGTCGCCGAGGCGAACCGCAGCAGGGTGGGCAGGGTCGGCGCCAGCGGACGGCGGTCCATCAGGTCGGGACGGCCGGGGAACGCGTACGTGACGTACGGATCCAGGCCGTGCCCGGTCGGTGCGACCGCTGCGGCGGCAACGGTGTCGGTCGTGTTCATGCTTCCCCCGCGTCCTGTGTGCCGGTCGCGCTGCTTCGCGGCCCCCACCGCTCGAACACTACGCGCCGGCACTGACAACGCCCGTGGACCAAGAGGCCCTTGGTCCGGGACGGGTGGCCCCCCGTAAGGCTCCCGTCCTCACAGACGTCGTACGGCGTCCGTGCGTTGCCCGGGGGGCGCGCCTGCACCGTGCGGCCGGTGGCCACGTCAGGCGCCGGTCACCACCGCGGCCTGGGGGCGGATCGGCAGGCGGTTCACCGGGCGGCCCGTGGCGGCGCGGACGGCGGAGGCGATGGCCGCCGGGGAGGTCACCACCGGCACCGCGCTGACCGCCTTGGCGCCGAAGGGCGCGACCACGTCCCGCTCCTCGACCAGCTTCACGATGCGGATGTCGGGCGCGTCCAGCGCCGTCGGGAGGGCGTACCCGGTCAGGTCGGGGTGGCGGATCAGACCGCGCGGGGTGCGCAGGTTCTCGGTGAGCGCCACGCCCACGCCCTGGGTCACGCCCGCCTCGATCCGCGCGGCCAGCTGCGCCGGGTTCAGCACCCGGCCCACGTCCTGGGCGACCGCCAGCTCGACGACCCGTACCGAACCGAGCTCGATGTCGACGTCGACCACCGCGCGGATCGCGCAGAACGCCATGCCGACGAAGGCGTCGCCCTGGCCGGTGTCGTCCAGCGGCTCGGTCGGATGCGGGCGGCACTGGGCGGTGGCCCACAGCTCCTTGCCGTCCAGCGCCTCGCCGACGGTCGTCGAGAGCACGCCGTCGTACGAGGTGATCTTGCCGTCGGTGATCTGGAGCAGCTCGGTCGACATGCCGAACTTGTGCGCGAGCGGCTGGAGGAGCTGGGTGCGGACCATCTTCGCCGCGCGCTCCACGGCGCCGCCCGACACCCAGGTGTGCCGGCCGCGGCAGCCCGCGCCCGCCGGGGGCTGGTCGGTGTCCACGGGTGCCACGTGCACCTCGTCGACGCCGAGCGTCTCCTGGACGATCTGCCGGGCGAGGGTCGAGAAGCCCTGGCCGGTCTCCACCGCCGCGCACAGCACCGTGGCCACACCGTCCTGGACCTTCACCGTCGCGGTGGAGACCTCGTCCGCGCCCTCAGCGCCGAGCATGTGCACCATGCCCAGGCCGTAGCCCACGCCCCGGCGCACGGCGCCCGGTTCGCCCGCGCCCTCGGGGCCGCCGGGCAGCAGCCACTCGTCCTCCGGGGTGTCCTTGGGCAGGGGAGGCAGGGGGTGGTCGCGGACGGCCTCCAGGAGCTCCGCGACCGGAGCCGGGCAGGTCACCGTCTGGCCCGTCGGCAGGACGTCGCCCGTCGCCATCACATTGCGCAGCCGCAGCTCCGCCGGGTCGACGCCGAGCTTCTTGGCGAGCTTGTCCATCTGCGCCTCGTGGGCGGCGCACACCTGCATCGCGCCCTCGCCGCGCACGTGGCCGGAGGGCGGGTTGTTGGTGCGGACGGCCCAGCCCTCGATGAAGGCGTTCGGGACGACGTACGGGCCGCAGGCGAAGGCGACGGCGGCGGCCAGGGCGTCGGAGGAGGTGTCGGCGTAGGCGCCCGCGTCGAGCAGGATCTGCGCCTCGACCTTCACCAGCCTGCCCTCGGCGTCGGCGTGGTGGCGGTAGCGCAGGAGCGTGGGGTGCCGGTGGGCGTGGCCGAGGAAGGACTCCTCGCGCGTGGCGGTGAGTTTGACCGGACAGCCGGTCTTCAGGGCGAGCAGGCCGAGCGGGAGCTGGAAGCTCTGGTCCTCGCGGTCGGCGGTGGCGCCGGGCACACCGGTGACGACGATCTTCACCTGTTCGGGTGACAGGCCGTAGCAGGCGGCGGCCGTGTCGCGGTCGGAGTGCGGGTCGGTGGAGGCCAGGTACAGCTCCACGCCGCCGTCGGGACGGGGCACGGCCAGACCGGCCTCGGCGCCGATGGGGGCGGGGTCCTGGCGGCCGATGCGGTACAGGCCCTCGACGACGGTCTCGCCGACCGCCTCCGGGTCGCCGTGGCGCAGCGGGATGTGCCGGATCAGGTTGCCGTCGGGGTGCAGCGGCTCCGCCTCGAAGGACTGCTCCGGGTCGGTCACCGGGTCGAGCAGCTCGTACTCGACGATGACGGCGGCGGCGGCCATCCGCGCGGTGTCCGGGTGGTCGGCGGCGACGGCGGCGATGGGCTCGCCGTGGTGGCGCACGACCTCGGAGGCGAAGACCGGGCGGTCGGCCTTGCCGCGGCCGTGCAGCGGGGTGCCGGGAACGTCCTCGTGGGTGATCACCGCGCGGACCCCGGGCATCTCCCGCGCGTGCGTGGTGTCGAGGGAGACGATGCGCGCGTGCGGGTGGGGTGAACGCAGCACGGCCGCCCAGAGCAGGCCCTCGGCCCACAGGTCGGCGGCGTACGGGAAGGTGCCCTCCGTCTTGGCCCGCGCGTCGGCGGCGGGCAGGGAGACCCCGATGCCGTGCGGTACGGGTTCCGGCTCGGGAGCGGCCTCGGTGGCCTGTGCGGCCTGCGCGGTGGCTGCTTCGTTGCTCACGCCTGGCCTCCGTCCTGGCCGTAGGGCTGGTCGTGCTGTCCGGGGGGCGGGAAGCCCTCGGGATGGACGCCGCCGTCGCCCGGGGCCGCCTGGTGCGGGATGCGGGCGGTGTCGCCGGTGTCCTGGTCGGGTTCGGGGGTGGCGGAGAGCGCCTCGCGTTCGGCGACGACCTCCTTGACGGCCTCCACCACGCCCCGGTAGCCGGAGCAGCGGCACAGGTTGCCGCACAGGGCCTGGCGGGTCTCCAGCTCGGTGGGGGCCGGATTGCCCTCCAGGAGGTCGTGCACGGTCATCGCCATGCCCGGGACGCAGAAGCCGCACTGCACCGCGCCGCACCGGGCGAGCGCCCGCTGCACGTCCGAGGGCTGCCCGTCCCGGGCGAGGCCCTCGACGGTGCGGACCTCGCTGCCGGCCGCGGTGACGGCCGGGACCAGGCAGGAGGCGACGAGCCGACCGTCGACCTGCACGTTGCAGGCGCCGCACTCGCCCTGCGAGCAGCCGTCCTTGGCGCCGGCGAGACCGAGGCGCTCGCGCAGCACGTAGAGCAGGGACTCGCCGATCCAGGCGTCGGTGACGGGCCGGTCGGCGCCGTTGACGCGCAGCACGTAGGAGGCGAGGGGGTGGTCGTCGTGGGGGGCGGCCGGGGGCACGTCCTGCGGGGGCGCGGAGCCGTCCGGCGCGGGGGACGCGTCCGTCGGGGCGGATGCGTCGGACGTGGGCGAAGGTCCGGGGGGGCCTTCGGTGTCCAGGGTTCCGCGGGTGCCGTGGGCGTCCGCGGCACGGGGTGCGTCCGAGTCGTCGGAGGGTGCGGTGCCGTCGCCCGCGCGTGTGGTGGCGTCGCCCGCGAATTCCGCTGCGGAGGCCGGGCCGGGGGCAGTGCGAGGGGCGTCGGCGGGGGACTCGGCGCCGCCCTGGGCGTCGGCGGCCTCGGCAGCCGCTTGGGCTTCCTCGACGGCCCCGTTGCCCCGGGCGGGTCCGGGAGCGTGCCGCGCTGCGTCCTGGTGGCCGGGGCCCGGATCGTCGTGCGGCCCGGCGTGCGCGGCCTCGCCGGGCTCCGCGCCGGACCCGGGGTACGCCTGCGCGCCGGACTCCGGGTACGCCTGCGCGTCGGACCGCCACTGCGGCTGGGGGGCGGCATGCGGGTACGCCTCGCCGCCGAACGGCCCGTCCCCGGCGCGGGACCCCGGCCCGGCGTGCGCGGCGCCGTCGGGCTCGTGCCCGGGTGCGCCGAACGCCCGCGGCACGCCGTCGTCCCCGGACGACCCCGGCTGCCCGGACGACGGCCCGGCACCGGCCCGGTCCGGAGCGTGTTCCCGGTCCGGCTCCCCGGTCTCCCGCCCGGGTGCCGACCGCTCCGGCTCATGGTCGGCGGGGGACGGCACCGCGTGGTCCACCGGGGACGGCCCGGGCTCGTGCCCGGCGCGGGACGGCACCGCCTCCTGGTCGGCCGCGGGCCCGTGCGCGGGACGGGCGCCGTGCCGCCCGGACGCCTGCTGACGAGCCCCGCCCGGCTCCCCGGACGCAGGGCGGGCCGCCGACGGCTCGTGCGGCTGCCCGGGCAGCCCGGCCCCAGGGTGCTCGCCGGCGGGCGCTCCCGGCCCGGCGTGCGGGTGCGCGTACGCCCCCGCGGACTGCCGCGCGGCGTCGGCCTGCCCGGCTTCGGCGTCGACGTGCGCGCCCGCGTCGTGCGGCGGCACGGGACCGCCCTGGCCCGGCCCCGTGTACGCGGACGCCGCCTCCGGCGACAACGACCCGGCGTGCGGGTGCGCTCCGGCGTCCTGCTGCCCTGCGTGGCGGCCCTGCCCCGGCGTCCCGTGGGCCGGCCCCGGGTGCTCGCCGAGCGTGCCCGGGTCGTCCTGGGGATGCGGGGCCGCGTGCTCCTGCGTCGGGCTCTCGGGGCCGCCGGCCTGCTCGTCCTCGGGCACTCCCGGGACGCCCGGGCCCCACGGCCGGCCGATGGACTGGGTGGTGGCCCAGGGGGCGGGAGCGCCGCCGGGCAGGGTGGCCGGAGGCGTGCCGCCCCACTGCTCGACCAAGGAGGACGTGGTGAACTCGCCCGATTCGTCCGGGAGGTCGCCCCCGGCGACGGGGATGGACCACTGTCCGGTCACGTCGTGGCCGGGCGCGGCGCCCGCGGCGTGGTCCGCGGCGGTGGCCTCCTCGAAGTTCCACTGGCCGGTGGCCCCGGGGTTGTACGTGAACCGGTCCTGCGCCGCGGTCACCCCCGCGTCGGGGTCCGGCCCGCCCTGCGGGTCGTGCCACTGGGCGCCGTCGGCCGGCGCGCCCGGGACGCCCCAGGTGCCGGTGGCCGCCGGGTCGGTGCCCGCGGTGGTGGCCGGGGTGACCGTGATCGGCGGCGGCACGTAGCCGTGGCCCGGAGCGGCGAGGGGGCTGTCCGCGGAGGCCAGCAGGGCGTCCACGCCCCCCTCGGGGAGCTGCACGAAGGCCGTGGCGCCGTCGTCGTAGTCGCCCTGCGGCAGCGGGTCCCAGCGGCCGCCGCCCGGGGGCGTGCCCTCTCCGTGCTGGTCGTCGGTCACGACAGCGCCCTCCCCAGTGCTCGTCGGGCCAGCGCGGCGACGGTGCGCCGCAGATGCAGTACCGCGGGCGGAAGCGGTGGGACCGAGCCGTCCTCGGCGGGGGCGGCGTCGGGGATGCAGGCCGCGGCGACGTACTCCCCGAACGCGCTCAGCGCCTCGGGCACGAGCGCGCGGTTGTTGTCCCAGTCGATGAGCCGGGCGACCCACTGCTCGGCCTCCAGGGGCCGCAGCGGCATCGGCGCGATGGCGCCCACCGCGCAGCGGACCCCCCGGCGGGCGGGGTCGAGGACCAGGGCGACGGAGGCGACCGCGCGCCCCGGACCGGTGCGGCCGGTGGCCTTCAGGAACACCTGCGGGGCGTGCAGCAGTGGCACGCGCACGTGGCCGATGAGCTCACCGGCGCGCAGCATGTCCATTCCGGCGAGCAGGTGCGAGACCGGGAGCTCCCGGCGCGCCCCGCCCGGGCCGGCGATGATCAGGGTCGCCTCCAGGGCGGCCAGCACCGGGAGCGCGTCCCCGGTGGGCGCGGCGGAGGCGATGTTGCCGCCCAGGGTGCCCGCGTTGCGGATGTGCGGCGGTCCGGCGGCCCGCGCGGAGGCGGCGAGCGCGGGGATGAGGGCGGCGAAGTCGGGGCGGCCCATGCGGGCGTGGGTGAGGCCCGCGCCGAGCAGCGCGTGACCGTCCAGGTACTGCCAGCCGCGGATCTCGCTGATCCGGCCCAGGCCGACCAGCGCGGCGGGCCGGAGCTGCCCGGAGTTGACGGCGGCCATCAGGTCGGTGCCACCCGCGACGGGTACGGCGGCGGGCGTGGCGGCGAGTGCCGCCACGGCCTCGTCCAGTGTCGTGGGCAGCGTTACGGCCTGCGCCGCCTGCGGTGCGTGCGTGGTCAAACCGGCTGCCCCTTCCCGCTGCCCCACCTGGTCCCACCTGTGCTGCCGTACGGTACGTGCTGACAGGGCGGACGTGGCAACTCTGGCACATCTTCGCAAGCGCCGAAGACAGGGGTCCGGTAGGAGGTGTTCGCCCACCTCACCCCGGACATGGGCCGTTTTGGCACGGCTTCGCCGGTGCGCTCGGATTGGCACTCTTCGGTGACCCTTGTGCGCTTTTTCCGTGACCTGTTCGGGGCGGGGCGGGCGTGCGGGTTGCCGGTCCCGCGCCGCGGCGGGCGCGTGGTTACCGGAACGGGGGTGCGCCGTCGATCGGGCGCCCCAGGACCCCGGGGCGCTTCTGCCAGGGCCGCGGGCCGGTGGGCGGCCGGTAGGCGACGCCGAGGGCGTCGAGCCGCCGGTAGTGGGCCTCCATCCGCCGCTCGAAGCCGGCGAAGTCCCGTTCGGCGGGGCGCGGCAGGCTGCTCCAGGCGACCTCGGCGAGGGCGGCGAGCCGGGGAAAGACCTGGTAGTCCACCCGGGCCTGGTCCTCCATCACCTCCGTCCAGACGTTGGCCTGGGTGCCCAGAACCCGCGCGGCCTCCTCGACGGTCAGTTCGGGCGGCACGGGCTCGAAGCGGTAGACGTCCTCCAGGGTGCGCACGTACCCGATCGGCACCGGCTCGTCGGGGCCCGCGTCCTGCCGGTGGTCCAGGTACACCTGCTGCTCGGGGCACATCACCACGTCGTGTCCCGCGCGGGCGGCGGCGACCCCGCCGGCGTAACCGCGCCAGGAGGACACGGCGGCGCCCGGCGCCAGGCCGCCCTCCAGGATCTCGTCCCAGCCGATCAGCCGGCGCCCCCGCGCGGACAGCCAGGTGTCGAAGTGGCCGATGAACCAGGCCTGGAGCGCGTCCTCGTCCTCGAGGCCGAGTTCGCCCAGCCGTTGCTGCGCGGTGGCCGAAGCGCGCCACTGGTTCTTGGGGCATTCGTCACCGCCGATGTGCACGAACGACGAGAACGTCCCGGCGTCGGCGGGGAACAGTTCCAGTACTTCCTCGAGGACCCCTTCGTAGAAGCGCAGGGTGGCGTCGGTGGGGGCGAGGACGTTCGGATTGATGCCCCAGGTGTCCCAGACGGTCAGGGAAGTGGTGTCGACGACGTCGGCGTTGCCGAGTTCCGGGTACGAGGCGATGGCCGCCTGCGCGTGGCCGGGCACGTCGATTTCCGGGACGACGCTGATGTGGCGGTCGGCGGCGTAGGCGACGATCTCGCGGATGTCGTCCCGGGTGTAGTGGCCGCCGTGCGGTCTGTCGTCCCACAGGGGTGAGGCGCGGTGCCCGAATTTCGTCCTGGACCGCCAGGAACCGACCTCCGTCAGGCGCGGGTGGCGCTCGATCTCGATCCGCCAGCCCTGGTCGTCCGTCAGGTGCCAGTGCAGGACGTTGAGTTTGTGCGCGGCCATGAGGTCGAGATACCGCAGCACGCCCTCCTTGGGCATGAAGTGCCGGGCGACGTCGAGCATGAGGCCGCGCCAGCGGAAGCGCGGGGCGTCCTCGACGGTGACCGCGGGAATGCCCCAGGCCTCCCTGCCGCGTACGGGGGCCCGGCGGAAGGCGTCCGGGCCGAGCAGTTGGCGGAAAGTCTGCGCGCCCCGGAAGACCCCGGCCTCGCTCGCCCCGTCGATCCCGACGAGGCCGTCGCCGACACGGAGGCGGTACGCCTCCGGGCCGCCGGTCCCCGTGGCGAGCGAGGGGTCGATCCGCAGCCGGAGGCGGTTTTCGCCGCCGGTCGGCGGCAGCAGCGGGAACCCGGTGGCCGCGCCGACCTGCGCGCGCAGCCACCGCGCGACGCGCCCGGTCCCGGGGTGGTCCTCGAGCGCGGTGCGGGCGTCGAGGACGAAGCCCGCACCGGTACCGGGGGACGTCACCGACAGCCGCGCGGGGGCCGGGATCAGGGACACTCCGGGATCGGGGAACGGGGGGTGCTCACTCATGGCATCGGGTCCTTCGCTGTGGGGTCCGTCATGTCCGGCGGCCGGCCCTCTGCGGGCGCGTCAGTCCTTCACCGCTCCGCCCAGTCCCGCCACCAGTCGGCGCTGCACCAGGACGAAGAACACCAGCACCGGAATCGTCATCACCGTGGAGGCGGCCATCACTCCTCCCCAGTCCGGTTCGTCGGGCTTGTAGAAGACCAGCAGGGCCATCGGAAGTGTCGACTGCGAGATGTCGCTGATGATGAACGACTTGGCGAACAGGAAGTCGTTCCAGGTGGAGATGAAGGAAAACACGCTCGTGGCCACCAGCCCCGGCAGAACGAGCGGGAAAAGGATCTGCCACAGGAATCGCGCCCGGCTCGCGCCGTCGATGAGGGCCGCCTCCTCCAGCGCCTCCGGAACGGCTTTCACGAACCCCCGGAGCATCCAGATCGCGAACGGCAGCGAGAACGCGATGTGCGGCAGGATCAGCGACCACAGGCTGTTCAGCAGACCGAGGTCCCGCATGAGGAAGAACAAGGGAATCGTCAGCGCCTCCACGGGCACCATCTGCGCCACCAGGAACATGACCAGCAGGGTGGTCCGCATACGGAACCGGAAACGCGTCACGGCGGTCGCGGCGAGAAAGGCGATCAGTGCCGAGGCGATCACGACGGCGACCGCGACGACGACGCTGTTGACGAAGTAGCGGCCGAATTCCTGCTGCCCGAAGACCCGCCGGAAGGAATCCAGGGTGGGCGCCGACGTCCAGGGCCGCGGCTCGGACGATTCGACCTCCCCGGCCGGTTTTAAGGCACCCAGCACCATCCAGTACAGCGGGAAGGCCACCATCGCCGCGACCAGCAGCGCCGCCGTCTCGGCCGCGAGACGCCCCGGGCGCCGCACGAATCGGCGCACAGGTTTCACCCGAGGCGACCGGTTCCGGCTCACGAGCGTCACAGTTCCTCCCCCTGGCGGCGCAGCAGCCTCAGGTACAGCAGCGTCACGGCGAGCAGGATCAGCAGCATCACCACGCCGATGGCGGCGCCCAGGCCGTACTGCGAGGACGCGAACGCCTGCTGGTAGGCGTAGACGTTGAGGACCAGGTTCTGGCCGGCGATGCCGCCGCCGTTCGTCATGACGTAGATCTGGGTGAAGACCTTGAAGTCCCAGATGACCGACTGGATGGTGACGACGACCAGGATGGGCCGGAGGATCGGGGCCAGCACCGAGCGCCACACGCGCCAGTGCGAGGCACCGTCCAGTGCGGCGGCCTCCAGCACCTCGGCCGGTACGGCCCGGATGCCGGCGTGGACCGTCACCATCACGAACGGGAAGGAGCACCACACCACTTCGAGCAGCACCAGGAAGAAGGCGCTGAACCGCCCGTAGGTCCACGCGTGGTCGCCGAGCCCCAGCACCCGGTTGACCGGGCCGAAGTCGGCGTCGAAGAGGAACAGCCACACCGTGGAGCCGGTGACGGCCGGGGTGGCCCACGCGCCCAGCGCGGCCAGCGTCAGCGCCAGCCGCGGCAGGGCCCGCACCCGCGTGAGCAGCACGGCCAGCGCGCAGCCCACGGCCAGGGTGCACACCACGCAGGCCGCCGCGAACAGCACGGTGGCCAGCAGCACCTGCCAGAACCGCTCGTCGGCGAACAGCTCCGCGTAGGTGCCGAGCCCCCGGAAGGTGGTCGGCTCCCCACCGCTGACCTGTGCCTGGGTGTAGTGGAACAGCGAGATCAGGCCGAGTTGCTGGATCGGGTAGGCGAGCAGTCCGCCGAGGACGACGAGCGCGGGCGCAAGATACAGCCAGGGGGCACCGGAGCGCGTCCCCGAGGGGCGCGGGGCGGTGCGGGACGCGCGGCTGCCGCCTCGTGGGCGCGGCCTGTCGCCGACCAGCCGCAGCCGTCGGTGGTCCGCGTCCTTCGAGCTCACGGGGGCGGTCATCCCGCGGAGCCGAACGCCTCGTTCATCTTCCGCGCCGCGTCCTCGGCGGCGGCGTCCACCTCCTTCCTGCCGCTGACGATCTCCTGGAACATCGTCGGCAGCACCTGCGAGGAGTCGATCCGCGCCCAGGCGGGCGAGGCGGGCACGAACCTCGTGCCCGCGGCGAGGGTCTCGACAAAGGGCTTCACGAAGGGCTCCTGGGCGGCCACCTCCCGGCGCACGTCGGAGAAGGTGGGCAGGAAGCCCATGGCGTCGAAGAGCCGGCCCTGCGTCTCCTTGGACGCGAGCCGCTTCATCAGGTCGACGGCGAGGGTGCGGTGCGAGGTGGACTTCAGGACGCCGAGGTTGTTCCCGCCCGCGAACGCGGGGGCGATGGAGCCGCGTTCGACGCCGGGCAGGGGGACGACCGCGTACGCGCCCCTCACCTCGCCCGCCTCGACAGCCGCGCGGCTGAAGTCGCCGCCGATGGCCATCGCCGCCTTGCCCGAGGCGAAGGCGGTGACGGTGTCGTTGCCGCCCATCCCGGCGCACTTGGCGGCCGGGCAGTTGTCGTCGCCGAACAGCGAGGTGTACGCCTCGATGCCCCGGTGCGCCTCGGCGCGGTCGATGGCCGATGCGTACGATCCGCCCTTGCCGGTGGCGAGTTCGCCGCCGTGGGCCCAGAGGAAGGGCATCGCGCCGTAGGTGTAGGCGCCGCCGACGGCGATGCCGTACAGCTCGGGCCTGGCGGCGCGGATCCGCTTGGCGGTGGAGATCAGCTCGGCCTGGGTCCGCGGCACCTCCAGGCCGAGTTCCTCGAAGACGTCCGTACGGTAGTAGAGGGCGCGGACGCCGACGAAGTAGGGCACGCCGTAGACCCTGCCGTCGACGGTGACCGACTGCCGGGCGGTCGGGTCGGTGTCCTCGGCCTCGTCCCAGGCCGCGAACTCCTCCGAGACGTCGGCGAGTCCGCCGTCCTTCACGTAGCCGGCGGTGTCGGTGTTGCCGTACTCGACGAGGTCGGGAGCGGACCGGGGGTCGTTGAACGCGGCCCTGATGCGCTGGGCGCGGGTCTCGACGGGGATGTACTCGACGGTGACGTCGGTGTCCTCGTGGGTCTTCTCGAACTCGGCCACGACGGAGTCGACGAGCCGTTCCTTGGGCTCGTTGTTCACCTCCTGGAAGAGCCAGACCCGCAGGGTGCCGGACTTCTCGTCCTGGCCGGGGGAGGAGGTGCCGGAGGTCTGGGGAGCGCAGGCGGCGGTGACGAGGACGGCCGCGAGGGCGACCAGGCGGACGGACAGCTTCATAGGGAGTGCTCCTCCGAGTGCGTTGCAACACGTGCAATGCCTGTTCCGCTGTGCACAACGGAGGCTAGGGACTCGACGAACCACCCCACAAGAGGTCTCCACCACTCCGTGACCGGCGGACGCACCCCGCCCACCGCGCGGGCAGCACAAAGCCCCCCGGGCGCGCGTCACGCACCCAGGGGGCTTCGGAGCGGTCGGGCCCTACTTGTCGCCCTTGCTCTTGTCGTCACCGCCGGCGCCCATGGACTCGTAGATCTCCTTGCACATGGGACACACGGGGTACTTCTTCGGGTCGCGGCCCGGCACCCACACCTTGCCGCACAGCGCCACGACGGGGGTGCCGTCGAGGGCGCTCGCCATGATCTTGTCCTTCTGGACGTAGTGGGCGAAGCGCTCGTGGTCGCCGTCGCCGTGGGAAGTCTGCGGCGTGGGCTCGACGAGGGTCCCCGTACCAGTCCCGCGCTCGGGCTCGAGAGTGCTCATAACAGCCAAGGGTACTGAAGGTCACACGCTTCAGTTGAGCGAAGGGTCGTCCGGGTACGTGGCCACCATCGCCAGCTCGTTGCGCTGGCGGCGCAGCACCTCGCGCCAGAGTCGCTCCGGGGCCGGGGAGGAGACGTCACCCGGCTCCGACTCCACCACGTACCACGCGCCGTCGACCAGCTCGTCCTCCAGCTGACCGGGGCCCCAGCCGGCGTATCCGGCGAAGATCCGCAGGGAGCCGACTGCGGAGGCGAGCAGCTCCGGCGGGGCCTCCAGGTCGACCAGTCCGATCGCGCCGTGCACCCGGCGCCAGCCCAGCGGCTCCGCCTCCCCGGCGGACCCGCCCGGGACGACGGCGACCCCGAGGGCCGAGTCCAGCGACACCGGACCGCCCTGGAAGACGACGCCGGGTTCGCCGGCGAGGTCCGCCCAGCCCTCCAGGATGTCGCCCACGTCCACCGGGGTCGGACGGTTGAGGACGACACCGAGCGAGCCCTCCTCGTCGTGGTCGAGAAGGAGCACCACCGCACGGTCGAAGTTCGGGTCCGCCAGGGCGGGCGTGGCCACGAGCAGCCGCCCTGTGAGCGAGGACACCTCGGTCATGCCAGACATGATCCCGCATCTTCCCTTCGTGTGGGGAGGCAACGGCGGTACGGGAGTGAAGGCAGCTCAGGGAGGCGGCCGGCGCCCCCGGCGCACCCCCGTCGCAGTGACCCCTCGTGCCCGTCTTTCCACGGTTGGTGATGTGACCCGACCATGAGGTGACCGGCTCCCGCACGGGCATACGGAAGGAGCCCGGAGGGCGATTACCCTGTCCCTCCTGGCCCCCTGCCCGACTCCACGGAACGCGAGATTCATGACCGTCAAAGGCGCTGAAGACGTCCTGCTTGTCCACGGCGGAACCCCGCTGGAGGGCGAGATCCGTGTCCGCGGTGCGAAGAACCTCGTGCCGAAGGCCATGGTCGCCGCGCTGCTGGGCAGTGCTCCGAGCCGTCTGCGCAATGTTCCGGACATCCGCGACGTCCGTGTCGTACGGGGTCTGCTGCAGTTGCACGGGGTGACGGTCCGCCCGGGTGACGAGCCCGGCGAGCTGGTGCTCGACCCCACGCACGTGGAGAGCGCCAACGTCGCCGACATCGATGCCCACGCCGGGTCCTCCCGGATCCCGATCCTGTTCTGCGGCCCGCTGCTGCACCGGCTCGGGCACGCCTTCATCCCGGGTCTGGGCGGCTGCGACATCGGCGGCCGGCCCATCGACTTCCACTTCGACGTGCTGCGGCAGTTCGGCGCGACGATCGAGAAGCGGGCGGACGGCCAGTACCTGGAGGCCCCGCAGCGGCTGCGCGGCACCAAGATCCGGCTGCCGTACCCGTCGGTGGGCACGACCGAGCAGGTGCTGCTCACGGCGGTCCTCGCCGAGGGTGTCACCGAGCTGTCGAACGCGGCGGTGGAGCCGGAGATCGAGGACCTGATCTGCGTCCTGCAGAAGATGGGCGCGATCATCGCGATGGACACCGACCGGACCATCCGCATCACCGGAGTGGACAAACTCGGCGGCTACACCCACCGCGCCCTGCCGGACCGCCTGGAGGCCGCCTCGTGGGCGTCCGCGGCGCTGGCGACCGAGGGCAACATCTACATCCACGGCGCGCAGCAGCGTTCGATGATGACGTTCCTGAACACGTACCGGAAGGTGGGCGGCGCCTTCGAGATCGACGACGAGGGCATCCGCTTCTGGCACCCCGGCGGACGGCTGAAGTCCATCGCGCTGGAGACGGACGTCCACCCCGGTTTCCAGACCGACTGGCAGCAGCCCCTGGTGGTCGCGCTGACCCAGGCGACCGGACTGTCGATCATCCACGAGACGGTCTACGAGTCCCGCCTCGGCTTCACCTCCGCGCTCAACCAGATGGGCGCGCACATCCAGCTGTACCGCGAGTGCCTGGGCGGCTCCGACTGCCGCTTCGGCCAGCGCAACTTCCTGCACTCGGCGGTCGTGTCCGGGCCCACCAAGCTCCAGGGTTCCGACCTGGTCATCCCCGACCTGCGCGGCGGCTTCTCGTACCTCATCGCGGCCCTCGCGGCGCAGGGCACGTCCCGCGTCCACGGCATCGGGCTGATCAACCGCGGCTACGAGAACTTCATGGAGAAGCTGATGGAGCTCGGCGCGAAGGTCGAGCTTCCGGGCAAGGCGCTCGCCTGACCCGTGCGCGGCGAAGGGGCGGCCACCCTCACGGGTGGCCGCCCCTTCGGCGTCACTGTGCGCCGTACGCCCACGCGGGGCGTACCGACGGCAGGATCACTTGCCCTTGGCGGCTTCCTTGAGCTTGGAGCCCGCGGAGACCTTCACGCTGTAGCCGGCCGGGATCTGGATCGGCTCGCCGGTCTGCGGGTTGCGAGCGGTGCGAGCGGCACGGTGGGTGCGCTCGAAGGTCAGGAAGCCGGGGATGGTCACCTTCTCGTCGCCCTTGGAGACGATGTCGCCGACGACATCGGCGAACGCGGCCAGCACGGCGTCGGCGTCCTTGCGGGTCACCTCGGCGCGGTCGGCCAGCGCGGCCACCAGCTCACTGCGGTTCATGTTGTTACTCCCGTGTTCTTCTTGCCGTTGCGGCGTGCCACGCGGCGGGGCCGCATGATGGGCACGGCCAAGCCGATGCTGCCAGGGCCTTCGGTGAGTCCCCGGACCCGGGTCCGTCGTCGGACCCTCGCGCCCAGGGAGGCATCCTGCCTCTACCTGCGGCGGGAAAGCCAATCCGGCACCCGCAGGAGTCGTGAGAACACCCGTGGGAGTCACACGAGGACCGCCACCGTCTCGATCGGGTGACGCTCCGTCCGCTTCCGGCAGCGGACCGCCAAGGACATCAGGGCGCGAGCCCGGCCGCCACCCTAGAGGGCGGCCAGGAGTCCGAGGTTCCCCGACGCGCCGATTCCATGCCACCCGTGGCGATCCTCACAGCCCGCCCCGGCCGGTTCACGCCCCCGCGCAGGGCGCGAACCGGGCCGCTCCACGCCCCGGGGCGACCCGCCCGCGCTACGAAGCCGCCGCTCTCCGGCCGGGCCCGGCACCCGCCGCTCCCCGGCCGCACCACGGCGGCCGGAGGGCGGCGGAGACGGCGCCGCCTCCGCGTCCAGGACGCACCCGGGCTCGTGACCGAACACGGCCGTTCCGGCAAGCCCATGAGCACCGGCCCGCAGCCGGAGGCAGCCCCTCCGCGACCAGAAAGGGGCGAACGCAGCGCGGCCCGCATACGACCTGGAAAACGTCGCCTCTTCCCCGAAGACGCACGCAACCAGGCGCAGCCGTTCCCCGGCGGCCGGCGGTCGGGGGCCCGGAGACGGGGCCCGGGCCGGGGGTGACCGTTCCGCCACCCGGAGCGGGTCTGCCGCGACCGGGAGACGCGCCCCTGCCCCGCCCGCGCGAAGCGGGACAGCGGGCATGCCTCGGCCAGGGCGCAGTCACGCCGCGGACGCAGCGCGGCCCGCATACGACCCGGACCCCCTCCGCTCCCCCGGCCTCCACGACGCGCCGGACCGCAGCCGGGAGACGGCCCCTCCCCGGTCCGGAGGCGGCCGCAGCCGGAAACGCGGCCGTTCCTCGACCACGCCATGCCCGGCCAGGGCGCGGCCACCCCACGGACGGGGACGGCCCCTCCGCGGTCCTGGACGCGGGGACGCGTCGGCCGCAGACAGGAGGTGGTCTCCGTGCGGCCGGGGAAAGGGGTGGGCTGTGTCCGGTCCCGGCGCGTCAGGCGTTGCCCCCGGCTACGCGTGGCCGGCCACGCCGACCGCCTTGGCGGCGGCCCTCACCGCGCCCGCCACCGCGCCCGCGACCTTGTCGTTGAAGACGCTCGGGACGATGTAGTTCGGGTTGAGCTCGTCCTCGGTGACCACGCCGGCCAGGGCCTGTGCGGCGGCCAGCATCATCTCCGTGTTGACGGTGCGGGACTGGGCGTCCAGCAGACCGCGGAAGACGCCCGGGAAGACCAGCACGTTGTTGATCTGGTTCGGGAAGTCCGAGCGGCCGGTCGCGACGACCGCCGCGGTCTGGCGGGCGATCGCCGGGTCCACCTCGGGATCCGGGTTGGCGAGTGCGAAGACGATCGCGCCCTCCGCCATGCCGGCCACGTCCTGCGCGTCCAGGACGTTGGGCGCGGAGACGCCGATGAAGACGTCCGCCCCGCGCACGGCCTCCTTGAGCGTGCCGGTCAGCGCCTCCGGGTTGGTGTTGTCGGCGATCCAGCGCAGCGCGGAGTCGGGCGCCGCGTCCACCAGGTCCTCGCGGCCCGCGTGCACGACACCGTGGATGTCGGCCACCACCGCGTTCTTCACCCCCGCGGCGAGCAGGAGCTTGAGGATGGCCGTACCGGCCGCGCCGGCGCCGGACATGACGACGCGGACCTCCTCGATCGCCTTGCCCACCACGCGCAGCGCGTTCGTCAGCGCCGCCAGCACCACGATCGCGGTGCCGTGCTGGTCGTCGTGGAAGACGGGGATGTCGAGGGCCTCGCGCAGCCGGGCCTCGATCTCGAAGCAGCGGGGCGCGGAGATGTCCTCGAGGTTGATGCCGGCGAAGCCGGGGGCGATCGCCTTGACGATCTCGACGATGGCGTCGGTGTCCTGGGTGTCCAGGCAGATCGGCCACGCGTCGATGCCGGCGAAGCGCTTGAAGAGGGCCGCCTTGCCCTCCATGACCGGAAGCGCGGCCTTGGGCCCGATGTTGCCCAGGCCGAGCACGGCCGAGCCGTCCGTCACGACCGCGACGGAGTTGCGCTTGATGGTCAGGCGGCGGGCGTCCTCCGGGTTCTCGGCGATCGCCATGCAGACGCGGGCGACACCCGGCGTGTACACCATGGAGAGGTCGTCGCGGTTGCGGATGGGGTGCTTGGACTGCATCTCGATCTTGCCGCCGAGGTGCATGAGGAACGTACGGTCCGAGACCTTGCCCAGGGTCACGCCCTCGATGCCGCGCAGCTGCTCGACGATCTCGTCGGCGTGCGCGGTGGAGGTGGCCGCGATGGTGACGTCGATGCGGAGCTTCTCGTGGCCGGACGCGGTGACGTCGAGGCCGGTCACCGAGCCTCCGTGGGACTCGACGGCCGTGGTGAGCTGGGAGACCGCTGTTCCGCTCGCGGGCACCTCCAGCCGGACCGTCATCGAGTAGGAGACGCTGGGCGCCGTTGCCATGGCCGACTTCCTCTGCTTTCACCGTGTCGCTTCAGTTGTGCCGTCCGATCGTCGCACCTACCAGCGAGTACGCGGTAGCCGCCCCGAATTGCGAACGTTTTGTTCGCGCGCCGTCGGGGTAGGCCGGAAGGCGAGCACTCTTTCGGAAAACAGCTTCCACCATACGAGAGGGATCGGGTGGGCGGATCCCCCGGGTGGTGCCGGCCAAGGGGCCGGACAACGGAGAGGCCCACGTCACGCGATGGTGACGTGGGCCTCTCCGGCGCTCAGTGACACCGACCCGCCATGCTCGCCTCGCGGCAAGTGGTCGCTCGTAGCGACGAAGGTTGGGCCCGGGGGCTTGGATCGGGCCGGTGTCACACCCAGGCTAACAAACCGATCCCGCAGGACCATTCCCGTGCCGCCGGCACTTTCCGGGTTCAGTCCCGCAGCAGGTCCGGCGCCCCGGCCGCGTCCGGCTCGTCCCGCTCCCCGGAGACCACCGTGAGCTGCTGGGTCGCCCGGGTCAGCGCGACGTACAGGACCCGCAGACCGGCCGGCGACTCGTCGGCGATCTCGGCCGGGGAGACGACGACGGTGGCGTCGTACTCCAGGCCCTTGGCCTCCAGACTGCCGAGGGCAACGGCCCGGTCGCCCAGTCCGTCGAGCCAGCGGCGGGCCTCCTCGCGGCGCTGCATGGCGACCACCACGCCGACCGTGCCGTCCACCCGCTCCAGCAGCCGCGCCGTCTCGGCCCGCACGGTCTCCCCCAGCGATGCCCCGACGACGGCGAAGCGCGGCTCGACGCCGGTGGAGCGCACCGCCCTCGGTGCCTGGGAGCCGGGCATGGCCAGGGCCAGCACCTTCGACGCCAGCTGGGCGATCTCGGCGGGGTTGCGGTAGTTCACGGTGAGCTCGAAGCGGCGGCGCGGGCGGGTGCCGAGGGCCTCGTCGCGGGCCTGGGCGGCCTCGTCGGGGTCGGACCAGGAGGACTGGGCCGGGTCGCCGACGATCGTCCAGGTGGCGTGCCGGCCGCGGCGGCCCACCATGCGCCACTGCATCGGCGTGAGGTCCTGCGCCTCGTCGACGATGACGTGGGCGTACTCGACGCGCTCCCGCGCCAGTCGCTCGGCCCGCTCACGCTGCGACTCCTCACGCACCGGCATCAGCTCCTCGAGGCCGGTGAGCTGGTCGAGCGGGTCGATCTCGCGCTTCTTCCGGGGGCGGGCCGGGGCGCCCAGGACGGCCTGGAGCTCGTCCAGCAGGGCGATGTCGTGCACCGTGCGGCCCTCCCGCCGCAGCGAGCGGGCGATCTTGCGGACCTCGCCCGGGTTGAGGATGCGCCGGGCCCAGCGGCCGAGGCGCTTCTCGTCGGCCATGGCGTCCAGGACGGCGACCGGAGTCAGCTCGGGCCACCAGGCGTCGAGGAAGGCGATGAAGTCGTCCTCGGAGGTGATGTCCTCGTCGAAGGAGGAGCGCAGCTCGGCGGCCAGCTCCGGGTCGGTGTGCCGGCCGGCCCCGCCGGAGCGCTCCCACAGGGCGTCCAGCAGCAGCTTGCGGGCGCGTGGGCGCAACAGGTTGACCGGGGCGGTGCCCCCGAGGGCGGTGCGCCGGACCTCCGCCAGCTCCCCGGCCTCCAGCTCCAGGCGCCGGCCGAAGGCGACGACCCGCAGCCGGTCCGGTGAATCGTTCAGCTCCAGCGCTCCGCGCGCGGCCTTCCGCAGCACCTTGAGCATGCGGTACGAGCCCTTGGCGCGGGCCACCGACGGCGCGTCGTAGAGCGTGGCCTCGGCGCCCTCGACCAGCGAGCCGATGGCGCGGACGGCGACCTGGCCCTCCTCGCCGAGGGAGGGCAGCACGCCCTCGGTGTAGGCGACCAGAAGGGGCGTGGGCGAGACGATCAGGATGCCGCCCGCGTACCGGCGCCGGTCCCTGTAGAGCAGGTACGCCGCGCGGTGCAGGGCGACGGCGGTCTTGCCGGTGCCGGGGCCGCCCTCGACGTAGGTCACGGAGGCGGCGGGGGCGCGGATCACCATGTCCTGCTCGGCCTGGATGGACGCCACGATGTCGCGCATGGTGTGCGTACGGGCCCGGCCGAGCGCGGCCATCAGGGCGCCGTCGCCGATGACGGGCAGCTCCTCGCCGTCCAGGGCCGCCTTCAGCTCGGGGCGCATCAGGTCGTCCTCGACGCCGAGGACGCGGCGGCCCTTGGAGCGGATGACCCGGCGGCGCACCACCCGTCCCGGGTCGACCGGGGTGGAGCGGTAGAAGGGCGCGGCGGCCGGGGCCCGCCAGTCGATCACCAGCGGGGCGTAGTCCTCGTCGAGGACGCCGATGCGGCCGATGTGCAGGGTCTCGGCGATGTCGGCGGTGTTGTCGGGGCGGACGGCGCCCTCGGCGGGCTCGACGGCGGTGTAGGCGCCGTCGGGTCCCTTCTTGCCGTCCTTGCCGAGCAGCAGATCGATCCGGCCGAAGAGGAAGTCCTCGTACTCGTTGTTCAGCCGGTTCAGGTGGACGCCCGCGCGGAACACCTGGGCGTCCCGCTCCGCGAGCGCGCCGGGCGTGCCGACCTGGCCGCGCCGGGCCGCGTCGCGCATGAGGAACTCGGCCTCGTGGATCTTCTCCTCGAGGCGCCGGTACACCCGGTCCAGGTGTTCCTGTTCGACACGGATCTCGCGGTCGCGAACGGAGTCGTGAACCGAGCCGACCGCGGTTTCCTGTTGAGCCTGAGCGGCCACCGGGCCCCCTTCTGACGTGCTGGGCAGCCGTCAACCGTACGCGAAGGGGGCCCCGTGAGGCTACGGGCGGGCCGGGCGGGTCCTACGCGTCGACCTCCACGAGAAGCTTGCCGTCGAAGGTCATGACCTCGAAGTGGTCGATCTCGTTCGGCTCGAACGCGGCGCCGCCCTGGACGTACAGCGGTTGCTTGGCCTGTTCGGTCTTGGCGTTCGGCAGGCCGTAGCCCCACTCCGGGACGGACCAGGAGGTGACGGTCTCCCGCTCGCCGTTCTTGCCGACGGCGATCAGCGAGCACTTCTCGGGACCCTTGACGTTCTGGAGCTGTACGACGGTGCCGGTGCCCCAGTCCTTCTTCTGGAGCGCCACGGTCGCGGAGACCTTGGTGCCCGGGTCGGTGGCCGTGATCTTGTCGGAGATCCGGTCGAAGGCGTCCTTGGCGGGGTTCGCCGAGAGCGTCTGCTCGGTCCCGCCCCCGCTCTTGCCGCCGTCGCCCCCGCCGCTCGTGGCGACGGCCACGAACGGGCCGCTCACGATCAGCGCGCCCGCCGCGGCCACCATGTAGAAGTTGCGACGGCGCTTTCTGGCGCGGCGCTCGGCGACCTCGTCGACCAGCTTCTCCACCACGCGCGGGGAGGGCTTGGCGGACAGCGACTCGCCGATCGAGGGTGTCCCGGCACCCGGCAGGTCCGCGAGCGCGGCCAGCATCGGTTCCATCCCGGCGAGTTCGTCGAGCTGCTGGGCGCACCACTCGCAGGTCGCGAGGTGCGCCTCGAAAGCGGTTGCTTCGGCGTCGTCGAGGATCCCGAGGGCATAGGCGCCGACGGTCTCGTGTTCGTTCGGCACCGGTGATCCCTGCATGGGTCCAGACATACCCGTCCCGCCTGTACCGAATCCCTGATTGCCCCCGTACACACTCATCACGCCGTCACCCCCCGCTCCTCCAGTGCCAGCTTCATCGAACGCAGGGCGTAGAACACCCTTGAGCGGACTGTTCCGCTGGGTATTCCGAGCGTCTCGGCCGCCTCATTGACGGTACGCCCCTTGAAGTACGTCTCGACGAGTACCTCCCGGTGGGCAGGGGTCAGGTCGTCGAGCGCGTCCGACAGCGTCATCAGCCACAGCGCCTTGTCGATCTCGTCCTCCGCGGGGATGACCTCCAGCGGCGACGGATCGACCTCCTGCGGCCGGGCCTGCCGGCTGCGGTGGCCGTCGATGACGATGCGCCGGGCGACCGTCACCAGCCAGGGGCGTACCGAACCGGTCGCCCGATTGAGCTGACCGGCGTTCTTCCAGGCACGGATGAGCGTCTCCTGCACGACGTCCTCGGCGCGCTGCCGGTCACCGGCGACCAGTCGCAGGACGTAGGCCAGCAGGGGGCCGGCGTGCTCGCGGTACAGCGCACGCATCAGCTCCTCGTCGGGTTCCGAGGGTTGGGACATGCGATGTCGGGCCCTCGATGCACGTTCATTGGCCACGACGGAATCCTTGCGCACGCCCACCTCCGATGTCCGGGGGATCCCCCAGTCGGTCGCTCGACAACCGGTACGGACGAGGGGCGTTGCGCGTTCAAAGCGAGATGACAGTTTTCTGCGGTCCGACGTGCGGACCGGGACATGAAGTCACATTCCCCCCGCACGTTCTTTACATTTCCGACACGCGAGAAATCGCGCCCGGGCGGGCCCGGGCGCCGGGACGGCAAAGGGAGTGTAAGCGACGTCACTTCGGCCCTTCGACGCACGCCGCACACAGAAGCCGCAAAGGGGGCACCGGAGTTGAGGGAGGCTCGGCTCAGGCCCGGGCGAGGGCGGCGCGACGGCGGTGGCGGGCGACGCGTTCGCGGTTGCCGCAGACCTCGCTGGAGCACCAGCGCCTGCGGCGCCCCCGAGAGGTGTCCACGTACACGATCGGGCAGTTGTCGCCCTCGCACTGGCGCAGGCTCGCGCGGGCGACGGGGTCGGTGAGCAGGTCCACCGCGTCCCGGGCGATCACCGCGAGCAGCGCGGCGCGTCCGGGCGGCCCGTCCAGCCGCCGCACCAGGGTGCCGTCCTCGCCGGGGACCGCGCGGGGGGCCGGGGGCGCCGCGCGGGCGAGGTCGTTGACGCGGGCGAGCGCGAGGTCGTACGCGCGCACGCCGGGACCGCTCCGGCCGCGCAGCAACGGGGCCAGCAGGCCTCGCAGTTCGCGGAAGGCGGCCGGCCAGCCGGCGTCCGCCCCGGTGAGCGGCGTGCCCACCGGGACGAGTCCGGAACCCGTGATCCAGGCGCACAACACCGGGACGGAGCCGAGCCGTTCCTCGGGGTGCGTGGTGGCGAGGAGATCCAGACAGAGGCGCCCGGTGTCGAACCGCAGGTCGTAGGGCGCCGTGGCCGTACCCAGTGCCATGTGCCTGTCACCGCCTAGGGTCACCCCGGGGTGCGGGGGGCCGGTGAGAGTCGGATTCCGGAAACCGTTCTCCCCCACAGTGCCCGCCCGCCCCGGCACCCGGAACCCCCTCCGCGCGCCGAGTACGGACGACTCGCCGCCCGTCGGCCACCCTGCCCGCACGGTTCCTTCCGGCGCCCGCCTCTCGGTGCCGCGCGCCTCCCCCTCCGGTGCCGCGCGCCTCACCCTCCGTCCGTTCCGGCTCCGCGCGTCCGGTCCCCCATCCGGCCCCGGGCCGCGCACCGCCCGTCCACGCGGCCCCGGGCCCGCGTGCCTGCTGCACCGCCACCCGCGGTCCCCACGGGGTGGCCCGGCTCATTCGTCCGCGTACTTCGTTTCCGCATGGGGGTCCAGGGCGAGGCGGTAGCCGCGTTTGACCACCGTCTGGATCAGCTTCGGGGCGCCGAGGGAGGCGCGGAGGCGGGCCATGGCGGTCTCCACCGCGTGTTCGTCGCGGCCCGCGCCCGGCAGCGCGCGCAGCAGGTCCGCGCGGGAGACGACCCAGCCGGGCCGCCGGGCCAGGGCGCGCAGCAGGGACATCCCGGCCGGGGGCACGGGCTTGAGCTCGCCGTCCACCAGCACCGCGTGGCCGCGGATCTCGACGCGGTGCCCGGCGACGGGCAACGAGCGGGCGCGGGCGGGGAGTTCCTGGCAGAGCAACTGGACGAGCGGGCCGAGCCGGAAGCGCTCCGGCTGGACCGTGTCGATGCCACGGGCCTGCAACGGCAGCGCGGTGACGGGGCCGACGCAGGCGGGCAGGACGTCGTGGCCGAGGGCGGTGAGCACGTCGTCGAGCAGTCCGCGCTCCTCCGCCCGGGACAGCAGCGAGGCGGCGGCCGGCGCACTGGTGAAGGTCAGCGCGTCCACCGTGCGCGAGACGGTCGCGTCCAGCAGCCGGTCGACGGGGCCGATGTCCTCCGGCGGCAGCCACCGGTAGACCGGCACGCCCACCACCTCCGCGCCCGCGGCCCGCAGGGACTCCACGAACCCGGGCAGCGGTTCGCCGTGCAGCTGGACGGCGATGCGCAGCCCGTCGACGCCCTCGGCCAGCAACCGGTCCAGCACCTCGGCCATCGACTCCGACGACGGCGACCACTCCTCGGACAGCCCGGCCGCCCGGATCGCGCCCTTCACCTTGGGGCCGCGCGCCAGGATCCGCACCCCCCGCAGCCGCGCCAGCAGGTCCTCGCCGAGCCCCCAGCCGTCGGCGGCCTCCACCCAGCCCCGGAAGCCGATCGCGGTCGTGGCGACGGCAATGTCCGGCACCTGCCCGATGATGTCCTTGGTGGCGGCCAGCAGTTCACTGTCGTCGGCGAGCGGCACGATCCGCAGGGCAGGGGCGTGCAGCACGGCGGCGCCCCGCCGTTGCAGCAGCACGCCCAGCTCTTCGGCACGGCGCGCCGCGGTCACCCCCACGGTGAAGCCCGCGAGTGGCCCGTGGTCAGGTCGCTGTCGTTCGTCGTACATGGCTCTCGTCCCGCACTCGAGTCGGCGTACTGCATTGAGGTACGGCTCCACCTGCAACGCCGACCGAGCCTGTCAATGATCCGTGACAGGCTCGGTTCGGCTTGATGTCCAGGGTGTTACGTCATACCTCGGCGTAGCTGAGCTGCGGCTTCTCCTCCGTGACCGTGCTCGTGGCGGCCGGGCCGGCCGCCGGGCGGCGAAGGTATACGGCCCAGGTGACCGCGAAGCAGACCGCGTAGCAGGCGAGGAAGGCGACGAACGCGCCGGTGCCGGAGCCGTAGGAGAGGAAGGACTGGCGGAAGGCCAGGTTGATCCCCACCCCGCCGAGCGCGCCGACCGCACCGATCAGCCCCATGGAGGCCCCGGAGAGCCGGCGCCCGTACGCGGCGGCCTCCTCACCGCTGAGCCCCTGTGCCAGCGCCTTGGCCTGGAAGATGCCGGGGATCATCTTGTAGGTCGAGCCGTTGCCGAGGCCGGTCAGCACGAACAGCACCACGAAGGCGACGGTGAACAGCACCAGCGACTTCTGCATGGAGGCGACGATCAGCACCGAGGTCGCGGCCCCCATGGCGACGAAGTTCCACAGGGTGATCCTCGAACCGCCGTACCGGTCGGCGAGCCAGCCGCCCACGGGGCGGATCAGGGAGCCGAGCAGCGGGCCGATGAAGGTGACGTACGCGGCCTGGAGCGGGGTGCGGCCGAACTGGTTCTGGAGCACCTGCCCGAAGGCGAAGCTGTAGCCGATGAACGAGCCGAAGGTGCCGATGTAGAGGAAGGACATGATCCAGGTGTGCGCGTCCCGGGCGGCGTCCTTGGCGGCGCCGGTGTCGTTCTTCACCGAGGCGAGGTTGTCCATGAACAGCGCGGCCAGCACGGCGGCGACGACGATCAGCGGGATGTAGATGCCGAGCAGCACGCGCGGCCCGCCGCTCGCGCCGATGATCGCGAGGGCGGCGAGCTGGATCACCGGGACGCCGATGTTGCCGCCGCCGGCGTTGAGCCCGAGGGCCCAGCCCTTCTTCCTGAGCGGGAAGAAGGCGTTGATGTTGGTCATGGAGGAGGCGAAGTTGCCGCCGCCGATGCCCGCGAGCAGGCCGACCAGCAGGAAGGTGGAGAACGACGTCCCCGGCTCCATCACCGTGAACGCGGCGACCGTGGGAACCAGCAGCAGCCCGGCCGAGACGATGGTCCAGTTGCGTCCCCCGAACACCGCGACGGCGAAGGTGTACGGGACCCGGACCACGGCGCCGACCAGCGTCACCATGGACGTCAGCAGGAACTTGTCGGCCGGGGTGAGTCCGTACTCCGGGCCCATGAAGAGGACCAGGACGGACCACATCGTCCAGATCGAGAAGCCGATGTGCTCGGACAGCACGGAGAAGAGGAGATTGCGGCGGGCGATCTTCTCTCCGGTGGTGTTCCAGAAGGTCTCGTCCTCGGGATCCCAGTGCTGGATCCAGCGGCCGCCCCTGCTCGGGGGTGCGGGGGCCGGGGTTGGGGCTGTCATGACGCCTCCACTGTTCTCCGGGGCGCGGGCTGTGCCGCGAGGGGCTGATCCCGAAGGTAGGGAGGGAGCGTTTCCGGTCTGTGGCAGGGAGTGACCGGTAGGGAACGTTGCTCTCACCCCGCACGGGCCCGGGGTGAGAGGTGTCCGGCACGGCCGTGGGGCGTCCCGTGAGGTGTCGGCGCTGCCGGGGCTGCCGGGGCAGTCCGGCCGCGGGGGCCCCGGGGGCGCCCGGCGGTCGGCGGTCCTCAGCGGTCCTTGGCCAGAGCCACGAGCTCCGCGAAGAGACCGCCGGCGTCGACGAGGTCGTCGTACCGGCCCTGTTCGGTGATCCGGCCGTGCCGCATGACCACGATCCGGTCGGCGAGACGGGTGTTCTCCAACTGGTGGGTGACGACGATGGTCACCCGCTCCGCGGCGATCCGTCTGATCTCCAGGAAGATCTGGTGCTCGCCGCGGGGGTCCATCTGCGAGGTCGGCTCGTCCAGGATCAACAGGGGTGTGCGCCGGTAGAGGGCGCGGGCGCAGGCCAGGCGCTGCCACTGGCCGCCGGACAGCTCGGCGCCGCCGAACAGCTCGCGTGCCAAGAGGGTGTCGAGCTGCCGGGGCAGTTTCTCGATGGCCTCGCGCATGCCGACGGCGTCGACGGCGCCCCACACGGGGCCGTCGTCGAAGGTGCGGGGCTGGCCGAGGGTGATGTTCTCCCGGGCGCGCAGGGGCCAGCAGGCGAAGTTCTGCGGGACCAGTGCGGTGCGCTTCCACACCGACTCGGGGTCGGCGTCGGCGAGGTCGGTGCCGTCCCACAGGACGCGGCCCTTGTCGGCGAGCAGGATGCCGGTGATGAGCTTGGTGAGGGTGGACTTGCCGGAGCCGTTCTCGCCGACGACGGCCAGGATCTCGCCGCGGCGCAGGGTGAGGGAGACGCCGGCCACGGCGGGCTCCTCCTTGCCGGGGTACTGGTAGGCGACCTCGTCGAGACGGATCTCGTCCACCTGCTCCGGGATGGTCAGGTCTCCCCGGTCCGGGGCCTGTTCCGCCGCGGTGTCGAGGAAGGACCGCATGTCGGCGAGGTAGAGGGAGGTGTGGAACAGGGCGGCGCCGTGGAGGACGACCTGCGACAGGGCGGCGAGCGCGGTCTGGACGCCGACCACGGCGGTGGCGGCGACCGGCAGGCCGACCCGGCCGGTGGAGGCGAGCCAGGCGAGGGCCGCCCAGGTGAGCAGGAGGAACAGACCGCCCACGGCGGAGGTCGTCAGGACGACGCGGAGCATGCGCGGTGCCGCGGTCAGGGTGCGCCGGTCGATGCGTTCGGACAGGGCGCGGTACCAGTAGGTGAGGTAGCCGGTCATGCCGTTGGCGCGGACCTCGTCGCCGTGCCGGGAGTAGGTGGCCCACCAGCGCATCATGCCGCGCACGTTGCGGTCGCCGACGTTGGCGTAGTGGGTCTCGTAGTCGATGCGGGCGGACAGCACGGCCCCGGCACCGGCGGGGAGCACGGCCAGGAACAGCAGCGGGAGCAGCATCCAGTGCAGTGCGGTGATCACACCGGCGGCGGCGATCATGCGGATCAGCGCGGACATGAACCGCTGGGCGTCCCTGACCATCAGGGTGGTGCGGGTGACGCCGACCTCGGCGGCCTCCTGCCGGTCGGCGAAGCCGTCCGTGCCGTACGCGGCCGCTTCCACGTGGCAGACCGCGGAGACCAGGGCGACGTCGGCCTCGGTGACCAGGCGGGGCGTGATCCGGCCGTCGGCGTAGGAGGCGAGGGCGCTGCTGATCCGGCCGATGGCCGCCGCGGCCGTGACCACCGAGAGGGCGGGGAGGGCGGCGTGCAGGCGTTCGGCCACCGTGCCGGCGCCGAGGAGGTGGGTCATGGCCGTCGCGGTGCATCCGAGGACGACGGCGGCCGCGGTCCCGGTGAGGACCTGGCAGGCGAAGAGCAGCACGACCCCGCGCCGGTCGACGTCCCACGCCATCCGTGTGGTGTCGCCGAGCACCGAGGGAAGACGGGCGCACATCTTGCGGAAGTCGGCTTCTTCCAGCGGATTCTTCCCGAACTTCCCCTCGTAGACGATGGTGGCCGGGGGCGGTGGAGGAGGTGTTCCGGAGCTTTCGGCAGAGGCGTCGGTCAGGGGCACCTGCATCCCTCCTTGGGGGTTGGCGCCGTGCCTGGATGGTCCGGCGGTGCCCGGCTCAACGAGGTGGGGAGCGAATCGAACACGCTCGATTCCGGTCGCTGCCGAAGCCCGGTATTCGGGGGCGCCGACCCTGCGGCAGCGGTGCTGCCTGGCTTCCCGCGGGACGGGGGTTGGCCGAAACGCCGATGCTTGGTGCAGGTGTGGCTGGCGGGTTTCCCAAAGCGGGGGCGGGGCTGTCCGTGGGGTGGGTCGGTCCCGGTCGGTCCGCCGGCCAGGAACCGGCCGGGCGACTGGGTGTGAACCGGGCCGGGGACGGCGACCGCACCCTGCCACCGACGATCATCGCCTGCCCGGCGGACACTCCCGACGAGAAGCCGGCCGGCGGACAGGTCGTCGACAAGCCGTCCGTCCGCAGCCGTGGTGCCGGCTGCCACGCCAGGTGGAGACTTCGCCGGTGCCACCGGCCCGCACCGCCCGGCCGTCCCGCTCCGAGCCCTGCCCCTGGTCGGGCGGAGGGCGAGCCGGATCCCGTCGAGCGGATCGTCCGGTCCGTCGGAGGGTGCCGCGGGCAGGGCGCCCCGATCCGGGAGCGGCCGGCCCGCGGGAGGTCCGGGCGGGGCTCACCCCACCGGCTGGGGCGGCTGCGCCGAGGCACCCGGCGGGGCCGAGACGCCGCCCTTGCGCCGCAGCTTCTGCCAGCGCAGCCGGCCGCCGGTGAGCGCCGTGATCCAGGACTGGAGCAGCACCACGTACATGAGCTGCCGGTACAGGATCTGCTGGAGCGGCAGCGAGAGCAGGGGGGTCAGTTTCTCGCGGTCGAGGACGAAGGCGTAGGCCGCGCAGGCCGCCTGGATGGCGAGGACGCCGAACCAGGCCACGATCGTCATGCCGGTCGGGCCGAAGATCAGGCCGTAGACCAGGAACACATCGATCAGCGGGGCCAGCAGCGGGGCCAGGACCATGAAGAGCGACACCAGGGGCAGCCCGACCCGGCCGAAGCGGCCCGAGGGGCCCCGCTCCACCAGGGCGCGGCGGTGCTTCCAGATGGCCTGCATGGTGCCGTAGGACCAGCGGTAGCGCTGGGACCACAGCTGCTGCACGGACTCCGGGGCCTCGGTCCACGCGCGGGCGTTCTCCGCGTAGACCACCCGCCAGCCGTCGCGGTGGATGGCCATGGTGATGTCGGTGTCCTCGGCGAGCGTGTCGTCGCTCATGCCGCCGACCCGCTCCAGCGCCGAGCGGCGGAAGGCCCCGACGGCGCCCGGGATGGTGGGCATGCACTGGAGGATGTCGTACATGCGGCGGTCGAGGTTGAAGCCCATCACGTACTCGATGTGCTGCCAGGAGCCGATCAGCTTGTCCTTGTTGCCGACCTTGGCGTTGCCCGCGACCGCACCGACGCGCGGGTCGCCGAAGGGCTGCACGAGCTCGCGGACGGTGGTCGGCTCGAAGACGGTGTCGCCGTCCATCATCACGATGATGTCGTAACGGGCGTTGGCCACACCGCGGTTGAGCGCGGCCGGCTTGCCCGCGTTGAGCTGGCGGACCACCCGGACGTTCGGCAGGCCCAGGGACTCCACGATCCGTGCGGTGCCGTCGCTGGAGCCGTCGTCGATGACGATGACCTCGATCGGATGGTCGCTCGCCATGAGGGAGCGGACCGTGTTCTCGATGCACTTGGCCTCGTTGTACGCCGGGACCAGCACCGACACCGGTTCGGTGACCGGCGGGCCCCAGGCGAAGCCGCGGCGGCGCACCCTGCGGGCGTGCACGGCGGACAGCACGAGCATCGACACGAAGCGGGCGATGACCAGGAAGCCGACGATCGCGAGGCCCACCACCAGGAAGCCGGTGATCTTCTCCGAGGCCTGGACCAGGAAGACCCAGGCCTTGCCCTTCCACAGGTCGGGTCCGCTGACCGGGCTGTGCGCGCTGGGCGCGTCGAGGGCCCCGGTGAGGTTGTGGAACGAGTAGCCCTTGTCCTTCAGGTCGGGCAGCATCCGGTCCAGCGCCTGCACGGTCTGCCGGCGGTCGCCGCCGGAGTCGTGCATCAGGATGACGCCGCCCTTGCCGTCCCGGGGCGTGGAGCGGCGGATGATCTCGTCGACGCCGGGCTGGCGCCAGTCCTCGCTGTCGGCGGTGTTGATGACCGTGATGTAGCCGCGGTCGCCGATGTACTGCGCCACTTCCCAGGAGTTGTTGTCCATCGCGCCGGCCTGTGAGGAGTACGGCGGCCGGAACAGGGAGGTGCGGATGCCCGCGGCGCCCGTGATGGCGAGCTGGGTCTGCGACAGCTCCCAGTCGATGCGCTTGTCGGACTGGAGGGAGAGGTCGGGGTGGTTGAAGGTGTGCAGGCCGATCTCGTGGCCCTCCTCGACGATGCGTTCGACGAGGTCGGGGTGGCGGGAGGCCATGGTGCCGGTGACGAAGAACACGGCGTGCGCGTCGTGCTTCTTCAGCACGTCCAGGACCCGGGGGGTCCACTCCGGGTCGGGGCCGTCGTCGAAGGTGAGCACGAGACGGCGGTCGGGCACGCGCAGGGTCTCGGTGCGATCGCCCCGGGTGTCGATGACCGGGCCGCCCTTGAGGATCTTCTCGGGCACCTTGTCGGCGGTGGTGGAGGGCTGGACGCGGTGATCGGCGAGGATCTCGCTGTGCACGAAGCCGCGCAGGATCAGCATCGCCATCAGGGCGGCGAGGACGAGCACCGGCAGCAGCAGGCGCAGGGGCAGGCGGCGACGCCGGAGGCCGCCACGGGCTCCGGTCGCGGGCCCGGGACGGCGGGTGCGGATTGCCATCAGAGGACGTGCTCCGTGGAGGGTGCGGCGAGGGTGTCGGACGGGTCCGGCTGCGCGGCAGGGCTCTCTGCGGCGACTGCGGGCGGATCGGCGGGGGCGCCGGCGACATCGGCGCCGGTGACGTCACCGCCTCCGGTGGGCTCGGTCGGCTCGGGGTCGGGTTCCAGCGCCGGCGTCGAGACGGGGGGCGGCGCGTCCGGGGTGGGGGGCGGTGCCGCCGGGGTGGGGTCGTCGTCACCCGCGGCCGGCTTCTGGGTGGTGCCGGTCGGAGTGGGGGTGGGGTCCGTGGTGCGGCCCGGCCGGTCCGGGGCGCCGGTGGCCCCTGCGGCGGGCAGGCTGGCGCCGGGCGACGGGAGTCCGGAGCTGCCGTCGGTCGGCTCGGTGCCCGGCTCCAGGCTGGCGCCGGAACCGGCGGACGCGGCCGGCTCCTCGGGCTCGGTCGAGGTGTCGACCTTCCCGGCGGGCTGCTGCTGACCCGGGACGGGCAGCCAGGGGGCGTCGGAGTTGCCGGACAGCAGGGTGACGACCATGACGACGGCGTACGCGGCGCAGGCGAGGGCGACGGTCAGGCCGATGCGGCGGAAGCGCCTGCTGCGGCGACCGGACTCGTCGACGAACACGGGCGCGTCGGCGCTCTCACCGCCCGCACCGGGTCGCCCGACCGGCCGCAGCACGCCGTCGCCGAACTGCACGGCGTCGAGCTGGACCGTGACCTCGTGCGGATCGTGGTTCGCCTCCAGGGGCCCGTCCTCCTCCTGCCAGGGGTCGCGCACGGGGGCCGCGGCGGCGGCGGTTCCGGGGCCGGAGGCCGTGACGCCGGACGGCGCGACGGCGGAACCGGGGCCGGACGGCGCGACGGCGGATCCGGGGGCCGAGGGCATGACGGCGGTCTCCGCGGGGGGACGCGGGCCGGCCGCGGGGGAGGTGGGCCAGGTCACCTTGGCGGTGGGTGCGTCGGCACCGCGGGGCCCGGGCACGGCGGGCGCGGCGGTCTTCTCCGAGGGCTCGGCGGTCCTGCGGAGGGCGTCGACGCGCAGGGCGGTCGTCCGCTCGGCGGCCTTCTCCCCGCCCGGACGTTCCCCGGCGGCGCTCCCGGAGGAACGCGCGGCACCGTCCCGGGCACCGCTCCTGCCGACGGCCTCCGAGCCGCTCCCGCGGCGGGCGGCAGCCTCGGACGCACGCGACGCGCCGTCCTCCGCGCCGGTGCCGTCGGCCGGCCCGGCGGTGCTCCGGCGCCCCTCGGCGACAGCCCCGGAGGGGCGTGCCGCGTCGCGTGGGTCGATGCGCAGGGCCGTCGTCCGGTCCGCGGCCCGCCGGTCGCCCTCGCGGGGCGCGGGGGCCGCCGCGTCCGTCGTCTCCGCCTTGTTCCTGTCGTCCGCCGTGCTCACCTTGTTCAACACGCTCGTGGTGTGCGCAGCGTTCAGCGGGCGCGTCGCGGGCACGGCGTCGGCCGGCTCCTGCGGCGCCTCGCGCCGGTCGGTGGCGCTCCGGGCGGTGAGGTCGGGACGGTCCGCGAAGCGGGGGGCGCCGCGCAGCACCTGGGTCCTGTCGTCCCCGCTGGAGAACACGCCGAGACGGGCCCAGCGGGCCTCGAGGTCGTCGAGCGCGCCCCCGACACCGGTCCCTGCAACGTCATCGTCGGGCCCGGAGCCACCGCGCCCGGGGACGGTCCCTACGGCCCCGCGGTCGCTCACCCTCGGGTTCTCCTGGCGCTCCTCGGTCGCCGATGCGACCTCGGGCCCTTCCGGTTGGGCGTCTTCTCGCCACTTTTCCACGCGTACGCACTTCCCCCCACGGACCAATAAACGGGTGCGCACGCGACCGAGCACTCGCCGCCGGACCGAGCCCCCACCCAGTCCCCGCGCCCCGTTTATCACACTGTGCTCGGGCGTCGAATGTAGCGCACGCGGAGGTTCCGTGTTCGCGTCCCGCTCATTCGTAGCAGTCGTGAGACATCACGCGGACGCCATGACGACAGAATCGCTGTCCGGAATCCACCCGTCCCGCGGCCTGCGCAGCCACCCCTCCTCCGCGGCCAACTCCGCCACCGCCCGCCGGAGTCGGTCCAGAGCGGGGTGAACCATCCCCTTCCTCCACACCAACGACACGGGCGACAGCGGGACGGGGTCGACGAGGGGCCGCAGCACCGTCGAGGGCAGGGCCGGGAAGTCCACCACGGCGAGGATCGGGTTGCGCGTCCTCGCCATGATCCGCTGGAACTCCTCGTCCCCGACGGCGAGCGGGGCGGGCGGCGCGAGGGCGATGTCCCGCCCCGCGAACAGCAGCCGGGCGAGATCGGTCCACTCGGGCGTGCGCGGGTTCCCGTCCCCGGCGTACACCGTCTCCCCGGCCAGCGCCTCCAGCGGCACCGCGTCCAGTGCGGCCAGCCGGTGGCCCTCGGGCAGGAGGACCGCCATCGGCTCGTACCGCACGGGCTGCTGCTCCAGTCCCGCCCGCAGCGCCGGCGCGAGCCCCGCGAACCGGCCGAACGAGGCGTCCAGCCGCCCGGCGAGCACCTCGCTCGCGGCCCAGGTCAGTCCGCTCTCGTAACGGGCCATCAGTTCGTGGTCCGGGGCGAGCTCCCGGGCACGGTGCAGCACCCGGCGCGGCGTCGCGAGGCCCGGCGAGTTGAGGTCCACCAGCAGCGGTCCGGCCTGCCCCGCGGCGGCGAGCAGGTCGTCCTGCGCCTGGAGGACCCGGCGCGCGTACGGCAGCAGCCGCCCTCCGTCCGCGGTGAGCGTCACCTGACGGGTGGTGCGCACGAACAGTTCGCTGCCCAGTTCGCGCTCGAGCCGCCGTACGTCCCGGCTGAGCGCCTGCTGGGCGACGTAGAGGCGGGTCGCGGCGCGGGTGAAGTGCAGTTCCTCGGCGACGGTGACGAAGGCCCGCAGGAGACGCGGGTCGAGGTGGGCGGGGGCGGGCATCCGGCGAACTTACAACACGGGTGCGTGAATGAGCACGGGGAAGGTGTTGGACCGGCGCCGGGAGGTCGGGCGACTGTGTCGGCATGCCTCAGCCCACCCACCGGGACACTCCCCTGCTCACGGTCACCGCCGACACCCTCGTCGCCGCCGACTTCGGCCCGCGCCGCCGCGGCGGTGCCCGCGCCGAGGGGCCGTACGGCCGCCTGTTCGCGCTGCCCGGCACCCGCGCCTTCACGGCCGGGAACCTCGTCGCACGGCTGCCGATGGGCATGTTCAGCGTGAGCGCGGTCGTGATGATCGCCGGGACCCGGGGGTCGTACGCCCTCGCCGGCGCCGTCACCGCGACCGGCCTGGCGGCGACCGCCGTGGTCGCCCCGTGGATCGCCCGGCTGGTCGACCGCCACGGGCAGGCCCGCGTCGCCCTGCCCGCCACGGCGATCGCCGTGCTCGGCTCGCTGGCGCTGCTGCTGTGCGTGCGCCACGGCGCCCCCGACTGGACCCTGTTCGCCTCCTACGCCGCCACCGCCACGACCCCCAACACCGGCGGCATGTCCCGGGCGCGCTGGGCCCACCTGCTGGACGGGGACGCGAAGGCGCTGCACACGGCGAACTCCTTCGAACAGGCCGCCGACGAGCTGTGCTTCATGCTCGGACCGGTGCTCGCGGCCGTGCTGTGCGGGGCGCTCTTCCCGGAGGCGGGCACGCTCGTGGGCGCCGTGCTGCTGCTGACGGGCGTGCTGCTGTTCACCGCCCAGCGCTCCACCGAGCCGCCGGTGCTGCGGCGTCCGTCCGGGCGCGCCCCCCTCACCGCGCCCGGGATGCGCCCGCTGCTGGTGGTCTGCCTGGCCACGGGCGCGGTCTTCGGCGCGATGGAGGTGGTCACGATCGCGTTCGCGGACGCACAGGGCCACCGCACGGCGGCGGGTGCGGTGCTCGCGCTCCAGGCGGCCGGTTCCTGTGCGGCGGGGCTGCTGTACGGGGCGGTACGCCCGGCCGGGTCCGCGCGGTCCCTGCTGCCGTGGTGCCTGGCGGCGATGGCGGGGCTGATGACCCTGCCGCTGCTCGCCGCCGCCCTGACCGGTTCGCTCCTGCTGCTGGCGGGCGCGCTGCTGCTCGCCGGGATGGCGACCGCGCCGACGATGGTCACCACCATGACGCTGGTGCAGCGCAGCACGCCCGAGGGCCGGCTGAACGAGGGCATGACGCTGGCGGTGACCGGCCTGCTGGGCGGAATCGCCTGCGGCAGTGCGGCCGGCGGCTGGACGGTGGAGCACGTGTCGGCGCCGGCCGGGTACGGCGTCCCGGTGGCGGCGGCCGTCGCGGCGCTGGTCGTCTCGCTCGTCGTGTCCGGTGCGTCGAACCGCTCCACCGATTCCGGCGCACCCCATTGACGCCGCGGCACCTCCCCCTACCTTCACCCGTCGAACCGCTTCGACATGCTCATGATCACCGTGAGGGCCCGTCCGGCCCGACCACCCGGAGGCCGCACTCCCCGGACCGTGTCAGCGAGGGACCACCGACGGTGGGGATCACTGACGTGGCCCGGCGCGCCGGAGTCTCGCCCAGTACGGTCTCGTACGCGCTGAGCGGCAAGCGGCCGATCTCCGACGAGACCCGGCGGCGCGTCCGGGCGGCCGCCCTCGAACGTGGCTACCGGCCCCCGCCGCCCGGCGGGCCGCCCGGGGCGGCCCGAGGCCCGGGGTGCTGGCCAGGGCGGCTCCGCTGCGGACCGGCGTGGACCTGACGGTGATGACCCGGTTCGCGGTCTCGGTCGTCACGGCGGCCCGCGCCCACGGCCACGACGTGCTGCTGCTCACGCAGCCGGAGGACGGGGAGGGGATCGCACGGGTCGCCGGGGCGGGGTCGACCGACGCGCTGGTGGTGACGGACGTGCAGCTCCACGACCCCCGGCTGCCCTTGCTGCGCCGGCTACCGGTGCCGTGCGTCCTCATCCGGGTGCCCGCCGAGCCGGAGGGGCCCGAAGCCGGTGACCTCCTCGAGGGAGGCGGCGGAGGCGCGGGCCGGGAGGAGCAGGACGGAGAGGAGAGCGCCCAGGAGGGCGACCGGGACGGTGCGGCGCAGTGCGGCTCTGGTCTGCTGCATGGAAACGGAAGGTAGAAGCGCGAACGACCCCTCGATATGGGGCCGCCGCCCACACTGCACCCCACCGCCGTGTGGCCGCATGACACAGGCCCCGTCGCTCGAGGCGACGGGGCCTGTGCCCACATGGGGCTTGTGGAGATGGCGGGAATCGAACCCGCGTCCAACGGTGCGGAACCAGGGCTTCTCCGTGTGCAGTCGGCTGTGCTTTTCTCGGCCCCGGAGATCACGCCGACAAGTCTCCGACGGGCTCAGTCACTGTGTGGTTTCCCTCTTCACCCCGTGACCGGGATCGAGGTTTAGTCCCCTAGATGATGCCAGGATCCGGGTCGGGAACACCCCCGGGCTGACACTCCCTTAAGTGGGGGAGCCGCTGCTCGCTACCTGAAGATCAGGCAGCGAGGGCGAGCTCGCCCTGGGAGATGGATCGCTTGGAATTGGCGATTATTTTTTTCGGCCTGTGGTTTACGAGATCATGGCCGCTTCCTCGACACGCTTCCCCTGCTTCGACAGCCGCTGTCGAAACCGATCATCCCCATGTTGATTTCTCAAGGTGCGCACCCGCTGTGGGGTGCTGGGCCCATCGTACGTGACCAACGCCCGACGATGCCACCGTATTCCCGGCGGTCACCCCGCCGTGGTACCGGGTTCGACATCACCCGGCGCCGGCGCATTCCCCGGCCGCGCGGGCCGTTTCCCGGGTCGCTCCGGATCAGGCCCGCTGCTTGCGCCGGACCGCCGACACCGCCCGCTCGGCCTCACGCCGGTCCTGCTTCTCGCGCAGCGTCTGGCGCTTGTCGTACTCCTTCTTGCCCTTGGCCAGCGCGATCTCGATCTTCGCGCGCCCGTCCTTGAAGTAGAGGGAGAGCGGCACGATGGTGTGCCCCGTCTCCTGGGACTTGGACTCCAGCTTGTCGATCTCCGCGCGGTGCAGCAGCAGCTTGCGCTTGCGCCGGGCGCTGTGGTTGGTCCAGGTGCCCTGGCTGTACTCCGGGACGTGCACGTTGTGCAGCCACGCCTCGTGACCGTCGAGCTGGACGAAGCCGTCGACCAGGGACGCCCGGCCCTGCCGCAGCGACTTCACCTCGGTCCCGGTGAGGACCAGGCCGGCCTCGTAGGTGTCGATGATGAGGTAGTCGTGCCGCGCCTTCTTGTTCTGCGCGATCAGCTTGCGCCCTTTTTCCTTAGCCATAGTGCCGCCCATTTTCGCACTACGGAGGGGGTCGGCGGGAAGCGCATTATCGACCGGGGGCGGCCCGGCGCTACCGGCCCAGTCCGCTCAGGACCGTCCCGGCACGCTCCAGCGCCCCCTCGTCGGCCTCGAGGTCGGGGGTGATGCCCCGGCCGTCGACGGCGCGCCCGGAGGGCGTGCGGTAGTGGCCCACGGTGAGCTCGGCGACGGATCCGTCGGGCAGCTGGGTCGGCATCTGCACGGAGCCCTTGCCGAAGGTGCGCGAGCCCACGACGACGGCCCGTCCGCGGTCCTGGAGGGCGCCCGTGACCAACTCGGCCGCGCTCATCGTGCCCCCGTCGACGAGCGCGACCAGGGGCCGTGCGGTGTCGCCCCCGGGCTCGGCGTGCAGGGCGCGCTGCTCGCCCTCGACGTCGTACGTGGCGACCAGACCGCCGTCGAGGAAGGCGGAGGCGGCGGTGACGGCCTCGGTGACCAGACCGCCGGCGTTGCCGCGCAGGTCGAGGACGATGCCGGTGTCGGCCGGGGCCCTGCGCACGGCGGCGCGGACCTCCTCACCGGAGCCCTTGGTGAAGGCGTCCACCGCGACGACGGTGACACCGCGGGCGATCTCGCGGACGGTGACCGGGTCCTGGGAGAGCCTGGCCCGGCGCAGCGTCTCGGTCCACGCGCGCGGGCCGCGCTCCAGTCCGAGGCGGACGGTGCTGCCGGCCGCCCGGTCGGCGCCGTCGCCGCGCAACAGGGACACGACCTCGGTCACGGGGCGCCCGTCCACCGACGCGCCGTCGACGCTGCGCAGCCGGTCCCCCGCGCGGATGCCCGCCCGGGCGGCCGGCGTGCCCCGGCCGACCCTGGTGACCTCGATCCGGCCGCGGCGCTCGCGGGCCCACAGCCCGACGCCCGTGTAGTGGCCCTCGAGGGAGTCCTCGAACTCCTCGTACTCGCCCGGTGAGTAGACGGCGGCCCACCGGTCGCCGCTGCGGCTGACGGCGCGCTGGGCGGCCTCCATGGGCGAGGTTCCGTCGGTCACGGCCTCCTCGGCCGCCCTGGCGACGTCCGCGTGGTGACCGGCGGGCTCGGCCGAACGGGCGCCCTTCGCCGCGGACTTCCGGTCGTCCGCGGGAAGGCCGCCGGTGGCGGCACCGGCGACGAGCACACTCGCGAACACCAAGGTCAGGGCGGCCCCGCGGCGGTAGCGACGGGGCTGACAGAACAGGTCACGACCTGACATGCCGGTGAGTCTAGGACAACACAAAGGGGCGCACGGTCCCTTGGCCGCACGCCCCTCTTGGCAAGAGTCACACCTTCAGGTACTTGCGCAACGCGAAGAACGCCGCCAACGCCGGCATCAGCACACTTGTCGCGAGGATGAGCGGCAGCTTCGTCAGGACGGCGTCCCAGCCGATGAAGTTGATCAGGTTCAGCTTCTCGGACAGGGCCAGACCGTGGTCGATGATGAAGTACCGCCCGACGAGCAGGAACGCGCACGCGAGGGTGCCGCCGATGAGACCGGCGACCGCGGCCTCCATGATGAACGGCGCCTGGATGTAGAAGCCCGAGGCGCCGACCAGGCGCATGATCCCGGTCTCGCGCCGCCGGCTGAACGCCGACACGCGCACCGTGTTGACGATCAGCATCAGGGCGACGACCAGCATCAGGGCCATCACCGCGCGGGCGGCCCAGTTCATGCCGTAGAGCAGGCCGAAGAGGTTGTCCAGGATGCCCTTCTGGTCCTGCACGGACTGCACGCCGTCGCGCCCGTCGAAGGCGGTCGCGATGACCTGGTACTTCTCCGGGTCCTTCAGCTTGATGCGGTACGACTCCTGCATCTGGTCCGGCGTGAGGGAGCTGGCCAGCGGGGAGTCGCCGAACTGCTCCTTGTAGTGCTTGTACGCCTGGTCCTGCGACTCGTAGCTGACCGTGTCGACGACCGACATCTTCTCCAGGTCGGCCTTGATCTGGCTCTTCTGGTCCGCGGTCACCGCGCCCTTGGCGCAGTTGGGGTCCGACTCGGCGTCGCTCTTGTTGCACAGGAAGACGGAGACGTTGACCTTGTCGTACCAGTAGCCCTTCATGGTGCTGACCTGGTCGCTCATCAGGAGCGACCCGCCGAACAGGGCGAGCGACAGGGCGACGGAGACAACGACGGCGAAGGTCATCGTCAGGTTGCGGCGGAGACCGACGCCGATCTCCGACAGGACGAACTGGGCGCGCATGGCGTCTGGTTATGCCTTTCCGTGGAGCGTCAGTGCTGGTAGCCGTAGACGCCGCGTGCCTGGTCGCGGACGAGGCGGCCCTTCTCCAGCTCGATGACGCGCTTGCGCATCTGGTCCACGATGTTCTGGTCGTGCGTCGCCATCACCACGGTGGTGCCCGTCCGGTTGATGCGGTCGAGCAGCTTCATGATGCCGACGGAGGTCTGCGGGTCGAGGTTGCCGGTGGGTTCGTCGCAGATGAGCAGCTTGGGCCGGTTGACGAAGGCCCGCGCGATGGCCACGCGCTGCTGCTCGCCGCCGGAGAGCTCGCCCGGCATCCGCTCCTCCTTGCCGCCGAGCCCGACGAGGTCGAGCACCTGCGGCACGGACTTGCGGATCTCGCCGCGCGACTTGCCGATGACCTCCTGCGCGAAGGCGACGTTCTCGGCGACCGTCTTGTTCGGCAGCAGCCGGAAGTCCTGGAAGACCGTCCCCAGCTGGCGCCGGATCTGCGGCACCTTCCAGTTGGAGACGCGCGCGAGGTCCTTGCCCAGGACGTGCACCTGACCGTGGCTGGCCCGCTCCTCGCGGAGGATCAGCCGCAGGAAGGTGGACTTTCCGGAGCCGGAGGACCCCACGAGGAAGACGAACTCGCCCTTCTCGACCTCCAGGGAGACATCCCTGAGGGCGGGGCGGTTCTGCTTGGGGTAGACCTTGGAGACATTGTCGAATCGGATCACGGATGCACCACGGGTCGCCGGGGGTAGATGTGCGTGACCATACGCGAAGCGGAAGGGCGACTGCAGTCACCGGCAGGGGTTGCGCGGCACTTGCGCGAATTGTGAGTGATGTACGAGCGGCCCGCCGCCCCGCTCCGGGCGCGTCGGGCCCCGCCGCCGGGGGCAGGATACGGGGGGCCGCGCCGATTTCCGCCGAACCTGGCACAGTGGAGGGGGAACGTTCGCGGGGCCGCGGGCGTTCTGCAGAGGGAACCGGTGCAAGGAGGGCGAGCGCATGACGTACGACCGGCTGGTGTGCGCGAACTGCGCCGCGCCCGTGAGCGAGGGCCGGTGCCCGGTGTGCCGTGCGAACCGCGAGCGGATGCAGCAGGAGAACTTCTTCGCGGGCCTGAACCCGACGACGCTGATCGCGCTGCTCGTGATGCTGGTCGCGGCGGTGGCCCTGCTCGCCCACCAGACGGCCTGACCCGCCGGCCCGGACACCGCACGGACGCAGCGAGGGCCCGGAGCGCCATGGCGCTCCGGGCCCTTCGCCGTGAGTGGCATCCCTCACATCACGAACCGTGCGGTCCGTACGCGGGCGCTCACCGTCAGGCGGCGGCGCCGCCCCGGCCGGTCATGAGGCGCGGCAGCACGCGGAAGCCGATACCGCCGGCGATCATCGTGGCGGCACCGATCACCAGGAAGGTGGTCTCGGCGGCACCGGTCTCGGCGAGCTCGTCGCCGCTGCCCTGGGCGGAGGTGGCCGGGGCCTCCTCGCCGGTGTCGGTCAGGGCCGAGGAGCCCTGCTCCTGGGTGGAGGCGCCACCGTCGGGGTCGGCGGCGTTGCCGCCACCGCCGTTGCCGCCGCCGTTCCCGTTGCCCTCGCCGTTGTCGTCGCCCGGGTCGGACGGGTCACTGGTCGGCTTCTCCGGCTCGGCGGGCTCCTCCGGCTCGGTCGGCTCCTCCGTGGGGTCGGTGGGCACGTCCGTGACCGGCGGGGAGCTCGGGTCCTCGGGGATGCTGGTCGGCGGGTCGTCCGGCGTGGTGGGCGGGTCGTCCGGCGTGGTCGGCGGGTCCGTCGGGTCGTCCTCTTCGTCGAGGCCCACGCCGAGGCCGAGGTCGGCGCCGTCCTCGTTGACCCCGGCATTCACACCGATGTCCAGGGCGGAGGCCGCGCCGGCCGCGGTGAGCGAGGCGCCGGCCGCGATCACGGCGCCGGCCGCGATCCGTGCGACACGGATCCGCGTCTTCTTGGTCATGTGGTTGCTACCCCCAGTAGCTCATCGTCAGTGAGGCGGCGCCCGGGGCCGTGATCAACGGAGGCAGTTGCGGTGACGAGCCCCCGGTTCACATGCGCCCCAGAGATACGCATGCCACGCTTCACCCTTCCCATTTTTCAAGGCAGCGTCAAGGCCGTTGCTTCCGCGATGTCCAACTACGCGCGCTTTGCCGCCGGTTGAAGGGTGTGAGTGTGATGTAGAACCCAGACAACCGGGTACGGAAAAGGCAACTGCCGCCTCCGGGGCGGCAGTTGCCTTGTCGACAAAGCGCTGTCTGCGCGGGGGGTTACTTCTCCTGCTGCTTGCGCCAGCGAATCCCGGCCTCGAGGAAGCCGTCGATCTCGCCGTTGAACACGGCCTCGGGGTTGCCCACCTCGTGCTCCGTGCGCAGGTCCTTGACCATCTGGTAGGGGTGCAGCACGTACGACCGCATCTGGTTGCCCCAGGAGTTGCCGCCGTCGCCCTTGAGCGCGTCCATCTTGGCCTGCTCCTCCTGGCGGCGGCGCTCCAGCAGCTTGGCCTGCAGCACGTTCATCGCCGTGGCCTTGTTCTGGATCTGGGAGCGCTCGTTCTGGCAGGAGACCACGATGCCGGTGGGGAGGTGCGTGATGCGCACCGCGGAGTCGGTGGTGTTCACGCCCTGGCCGCCGGGGCCGGAGGACCGGTAGACGTCGATGCGCAGATCGCTCTCGTCGATGTCGACGTGGTCGGACTGCTCGACGACGGGGAGCACCTCGACGCCGGCGAAGGAGGTCTGGCGGCGTCCCTGGTTGTCGAAGGGCGAGATGCGCACCAGGCGGTGCGTGCCCTGCTCGACGGAGAGGGTGCCGTAGGCGTAGGGCGCCTGCACGGAGAAGGTGGTCGACTTGATGCCGGCCTCTTCGGCGTACGACGTCTCGATCAGCTCGGTCTTGTAGCCGCGCTGCTCGGCCCAGCGCAGGTACATGCGCTGGAGCTTCTCGGCGAAGTCGGCGGCGTCGACGCCGCCGGCCTCGGCGCGGATGTTGACGAGCGCCTCGCGGGAGTCGTACTCGCCGCTGAGCAGGGTACGGACCTCCATCTCGTCCAGCGCCTTGCGGACGGCGGTGAGCTCGGACTCGGCCTCCGCGCGGGTGTCCGGGTCGTCCTCCTCCTCGGCCATCTCGAACAGCACGGCGAGATCGTCGATCCGGCCGCGCAGCCCCTCGGCCTTCCTGACCTCGGCCTGGAGGTGGGAGAGCTTGCTGGTGATCTTCTGCGCCTCGTCCGGGTTGTCCCAGAGGGACGGCGCGGCCGCCTGCTCCTCGAGCACGGCGATGTCTGCCCTCATCCTGTCGAGGTCCAGAACGGCCTCGATCGACTCCATGGTCGAGGAGAGGGACTTGAGCTCTTCGGATACATCGACGACTGCCACGCCTCCAGCGTAACGGCTCCACCGGGCGAGCCACGCCGGGTGCGTGCGGGCGGGCCGGTGGGGGCGGTGACCGTGGCGTCAGGGGGAGGCCGGGGCGGAGTGGTGGGTGGTGTCGGGGGTGGGGGACGTCTCGTCGTCCGTGGCGGCCAGCCAGACGCCGATGCCCAGGGCCGCGGCCAGGGCCACCGCCGCCGCGGCCAGGGTCAGGCGGCGCCGGCGGGCGAGGGCACGGTTGCGGGCGGAGCCGGGCCGGGGGGCGCCCGCCGCCCGGGGGGCGCGGGCGGTGCCCCGGGCACCGCCGGCCAGCTCGTCGGGGCCCGGGACCCGCATCGAGGTGTGCGTGTCGCGGTTGGAGTCGGCCGGCTTCGCGCCCGGCACCAGCGGGACCGCGCCGCGGCGCCGCACCGGCTGCCCGGCGGCCGGGATCGCCGCGTCCTCCCGCGCCTCCTCCACCGGCTCGGTGTCCGGCTCGTCGACGTCCAGCGGGGGCATGCCCGCCAGCATCGGCAGCAGTTCCCGCAGCCGCGCCCCCAGCTCCGAGGCCCGCAGCCGCGACGCCGGGGCCTTGGCCAGGCACTGCACGAGCAGCAGCCACAGCTCGTCCGGGATGCCGGGGAGCGGCACCACCGTCTCCGTGACGTGACGGCGCAGGACCGCGCCGGGGTGTCCACCGCCGAACGGCGTGAAACCGGCGAGCAGCTCGTACAGGACGGTGGCCAGCGCGTAGATGTCCACCGACGCGCGCGGCGGCAGGCCCTCCACGATCTCCGGCGCCAGGTAGTCCGGCGTCCCGATGATCTTCGTGGCACGGGTCCGCCGCGGGGTGTCGATGAGCTTCGCCACCCCGAAGTCCGTCAGCAGCGCCCGGTGCGAGCCGCCCGGCCCGAGCGGGCCCTGCATGTCCAGCAGCACGTTCTCCGGCTTGACGTCCCGGTGCACGACCCCCGCCGCGTGCGCGGCGGCCAGGGCGTCCGCGACGTCGGCCACGATCGCCACCGCGGCCTCGGGCGCGAGCCGCCGCTCCCGGTCCAGACGGGTCCGCAGGTCCGTGCCGCGGACCAGGTCCATGACGAGCGCGAGGTCGTTGCCGTCCACCACCAGGTCGCGCACGGAGACGATGTGCGGGTGCTCCAGGCCGAGCAGCGCCGTCCGCTCCTGCACGAAGCGCCCGACGAGTTCCTGGTCGGACGACAGGTCCTCGCGCAGGAGCTTGATGGCCACGGGGCCCTCGGGCCCCTCCCCCAGCCACACCGTGCCGGCGCTGCCCCGACCGAGGATCTGGTGGGCGGTGTACCGGCTGCCGATCTTCCGTGCCAAGACTGCTCCTACCGACGCGTGTTGTCGCCAAAACTACGCGTCCGGGGAGCCGGCCTTCACAGCGGATACGGAAATCACCCGCTGGATGTCGACAAATCAGCAAACCCGGCGGCTTCCGGAGCTCGGCCGTCAGCCGGTGCCCGAGCCGCCGCCGGAGCCCCCGCCCAACTGCTCCAGCCAGTCCGTCGCCGTGCCGAACCAGTCGGTCAGCTGCTCCCAGTAGCCCTTGCCCGTGCCGATCCATTCCTGGAGCGGGCTCAGCTCCCAGATCAGCCAGCCGGCGACGAACAGGATGACGATCGTGAACAGACACCCCTTGAGGCAGCCCAGCCCGGGGATCCGCATCGGGTTGGCGCTGCGCTGCCGGGGCTCGCGGGCCGGGCGCCGGGGCTCGGGCTGCGGCGGCGGGGCGTAGCGCTGCGGCTGCGGCTGCGGGCGCTGGGGATGCGGAGGCGCGTAGGGCTGCGGCTGGTGCTGCTGCGGCTGGCCGTAGCCGGGGCCGGGCGGGGGCTGCCGACGGGGCTGCTGCGGGCGCTGCGGCTGCTGCTGCGGACGGGCGACCTGCCGCTGGGGGCGGCGGCGCAGCGGGTCCTGGCTCGGGTCGAGGTACTGGACCTGGGTCTGCTCGTTGCGGTCGCGTGCCGCGCGGAGCTGGTTCTGCCAGGGGTGCGGCTCCTCGGGGCCGGGCTGCCCCGGGCCGCCCTGCTGCCCGGGCGGCACCGGCGGCATGACGGCCGTCGGATCGGCCACGCCGCGGTGCGGCAGGACGGCGGTGGGGTCGGCGGCACCGGCCGGACCACCGGTCTGCGGCAGCACACTGGTCGCGCCGTTGGGGTCGTAGGCGCCCGCGCCGTGCGGCAGCACCTGCGTCGGGTCGGCGTCACCGGGCGCGCCGGGCACCGGCGCGGGCGCCGGGTCGGGCGCCAGGAGCGCGCCGACGCTCTCGGCGGCGGCGATCTGTGCGGAGTTCGCGTGCACGCCGATGCCGTCGGCGACGACGCGCAGGCCGCGGCCGAGGTTCTCGGCGCTGGGCCGCTCGTCCGGGTTCTTGCGCAGGCAGCGTTCGATGACCGTCCACAGCGGGTCGGGGACCGTGGAGGGGCGGCGCGGTTCGGCGCTGAGGTGCTGGTGCAGCACCTCCAGGGCGGAACCGCCGGAGAACGGCGGGCGGCCGGTGACCAGCTCGTACAGCAGGATGCCGGCGCCGTAGATGTCGACGGCCGAGGTCTGCGGGCGGCCCTCGGCGGACTCGGGCGCGACGTACGCGGGCGTGCCGACGAACTCGTGGGTGCGGGTCAGGCCCGGGGAGTCGGCGAGCCGGGCGATGCCGAAGTCGGTCAGCATCGGGTGCAGCTCGCCGCCGGTCTGCTTCAGCAGGACGTTGGCCGGCTTCAGGTCGCGGTGCACCACGCCGTCGGTGTGGCTGACGGCGAGCGCGTCGGCGATCTGCGCGGTCAGCAGCGAGGCGGCCACCGGGGTGAAGGGGCCGTTCTCGCGCAGGTGGCGGTGCAGGTCGGGGCCCTCGACGAGGTCCATGACCAGGGCCAGCAGATCGCCCTCGACGACCAGGTCGCGGACCCGGACGATGTTCGGGTGGGTCAGCCGGAGCAGGACGGAGCGCTCCCTGAGGAAGCGCATCACCACGTCGGCGTCGTTCGCGAGCTCCTCCTTGAGGACCTTGATCGCGACGGTTTCGCCGGGCTGTCCGGGCACGGCCGCCTCGGCGCCCGCGGTCTCCCGCTGGCGGGCTCGCCAGACGGTGCCCGTGGCGCCGCGTCCGAGCGGCTCCTCGAGCAGGTACTTGCTGCCTACCGGCCGCACGTCATGCGCTCCCTGCTGCTTGCTTGGCTGGCGTACACCGTGGTCCACCGTGCTGCGGAGTGTTCCGACCCACTGTAGTGCCGCCGCGCGGGACACCGGCCTGCCGACGTACAGCTGATGACGGCCGTCTTCACTTCGCTGCCTCGGCGTCGTCTTTCCGTGGGTCTTACGTACCGGTTCCCGTCCGTGTTCGAAGGAAAGACGCTCGACTCGTTCCGTTTGGTTGCCGCACGGCGGACGTGACCGATCTCAAGTCGACCCGAAACGATCATTCACAGGGCCCTGGTCAGGCATTTTTATGGGCAGAGCCGACCAATCAAGATCATTCGATGGCGGGCGGCGGGCGCGCTGTCGGTGGCAGGTGCGAGGATGCGTGCAGAACTGGCCGTACGTGCGCGTGTGGCGGTGGGGGAAGTCCGCGGTGGGGGACCGCGGGACGGCTTCGTCCCCCCGTGTCGCGGGCGCCCGCGCAGAAGGGACAGCTGACGGCGATGCAGATCCGGCTGACCGTCGTGGACCCGCTGGGCCCGTCCTCCCCCGCGCGGGACCGGGCCGCGAGCTGCGACGTGCTGGTCACGGCGCCCGCCGGCACCGCCCTGGCCGCGGTCGCCTCCGCACTGGCCTCGGCGGTCTCCGGCGCCGACGGCGCGTCCGGCACCTCCGGCACCCCGGTGCTGTACGCCGGTGACCAGCGGCTGGACGCCCAGCGCTGCACCCTCGGCGAGCCGCCCCTGATCGACGGCTCCGTGCTGTACGTGGGCGCCCCGGGCGAGCCCGAGCCGCATCCCGAGCTGGACGAGGCCCCGACCCGGCTGCACGTGGTCGCCGGTCCCGACGCGGGCGGGGTCCACCTGCTGCACGGCGGCGAGATCCGCATCGGCCGCTCCGCCGACGCGGACGTGCCGCTCGACGACCCGGACGTCTCCCGGATCCACTGCGCGGTCACGGTCGGACCCGACGGCCGCGTCGCGGTCGCCGACCTCGGCTCCACCAACGGCACGACCCTGGACGGCCGTCCGGTCGGCCCCGGCCCGGTCCGTTTCGCACCGGGGGCGCTCCTGCGGATCGGGGAGTCGGCGCTCCGGCTCACCCCCGCAGAGGGTCCGGGGGCGCGGGCGCGGACGACCCCGGACGGCGAGGGTCACGTCCGTGTGCCCGCGCCGCAGCGCGGGGAGGACACCGACGGTCCGGCGCACCCGCGCGCCACGGCGACGCCGGACGCGGTTCCGGACGGCGCCACCCACCACGGGCACGGTTCGGCGGGCTGGGCCACCCGTGGCACGTCACCGAACGGAGCCGGACCGGGCGAACCCCCGACGGTGCCGAGGCAGGGCGGGGCACCCGGTGTCGGAACCCGCGGGCCGGACGGCGTACCACCGGGCGCGGACGGACCCTCGGCGCGCTCGTCCGCCCGGGCGGACGAGCCGCGCATGCCCGGGGGACGCCGTGTCTCGCGGCCGGGGCCGGCCGGCGCGGACCCGCACCCGGCGCACACCGGGGACGCCCCGCTCCCGGCGGGTGCCGCGGAGGCCCCGCCGGACGGGCTGCCCCACACCGAGGGCACGGCACACTTCCCGGCCTTCCTTGCTGAACCGGCCGAGGGCACCTCGGCCACCACCCGCAGGGGCACCCCGCTGCGGGGGACCGACCTCCCGCAGCCGCCCGGCGGACGCAGGCGGGGCGGGCTCACCGCCTGGGCGCGGCGGCTGGCGGGCGGACGTCAGGAGCCGGAGGCGGTCCGACCGGACGGCACCGGCGAACCGGCGGCCGGTGCCGCACCCGAACCGCCGGTGCTCGCGCCGGGCCTGCCCGAGACCTGGCCGGACCCCGCCGCGCTGCTGCTGACGGCACTGGGCCCGGGCCCCCGGCTGTGGGAGCGCGGACCGGGGCACCCGGAGGCGCTGGCGGTGCGGCTCGGCACGGCAGACCGGGCGGCGCCGGACGGCTCGGGTCTGCTGCCCGCCGTACCGGTGACGTCGGGGCTGCGCGAGGTCGGCGCGCTGGGCCTGGCCGGTCCGCGCGAGCGGCTCGCCGGGCTGACCCGCGCGGTGCTCGCCCAGCTCGCCGCGCTGCACTCCCCCGACTCCCTGGAGATCGTCCTGATCGCCGCGGACCGTTCCCGCCCGCTGGAGGAGCGTTCCGCCGAATGGTCATGGCTCGGCTGGCTGCCGCATGTGCGCCCGGGGCACGGGCAGGACTGCCGTCTCCTCCTGGCCCACGACCGCGAACAGGCCACGGCCCGCGTCGACGAACTCCTGCGCCGCCTGGACGACCACGAGCACGGGACTCGGCACCCGCGGACGTCCCCGGCCGGCGGCTTCCCGCAGCAGGCGACCGGCACCGTACTGGGCCGGGCGAACGGCCTCGTCACCCGGCAGCCGACCGGCCGGGCCGCGGGCGGCACGGCCGGTGCCGCCCCGCGCGAGGTGGGCGGCCCGGTCCCCGGGGACGCCGCCGGTCGGGCGCCGTCCGGGTCCGTCCCCCGGCGGGCCCCCGACCCCGGGTCACCCGCCCGCCGCCCCTCCTGGGCCCGCGCGGACGACGACGGACCCGATGGGGCGGACGGGTTCACGGGTCCGTACGCCGTCGTCGTCGTGGACGGCGATCCCGGGGGCACCGATCTGCGGGAGGCCGTGGCGCGGCTGGCCGTGGAGGGGCCGCGGGCCGGGATCCACGTGGTGTGTCTCGCCGAGACGGCCGCCGCCTCCCCCGCGTCCCCCGTGACCGAGACCTACGAGGCGGCCTGCGCCGTGGCGCCGCCGTTCCGCGCGTGCGGTGCCGTCGCCCTGCTCAGCGGGGACGTGGCGACCGCCCTGCGGCTGGTGCGCGTCGCCCCGGCGGGCTCCGGGACCGCTCCCGGCCCCGTGGGCCACGGCACGGTCGCCACCGTCGACGCCGTCTCCCGCGCCTGGGCCGAGCGGTTCGCCCGCGCCCTGGCGCCGCTGCGCACCGACGGCCCCGCCGGTGAGCGGCACGCGCGCGTGTCGGCACCGCTGCCGCAGTCGGCGCGGCTGCTGGACGAGCTGGGCCTGGCCCGCGCCACCCCGGCCTCGCTGATGGCCCGCTGGGCGGACGCGGCCGACGACACGGAGGCGCTGGGCGGGCGCGTGACCGCCGTGCTGGGCGCCGGGCCGCGCGGTCCGGTCGTCGCGGATCTCGCCGCCGACGGTCCGCACCTGCTGGTCGAGGGACCACCCGGCAGCGGCCGTACGGAACTGCTGCGAGCGGTCGTCGCCTCGCTGGCCGCCGCCGAGCGCCCCGACCGACTGGCCGTCGTCCTGGTCGACGGCCGGGGCGGCACCTCGCCGGGCCCCGGGCACGGCGACGGTCTGCGCGTGTGCACGGACGTACCGCACGTCACCACCCACCTCGGTGCGAACGACCCCGTCCGCATGCGGGAGTTCGCCCAGTCGCTGAGCGCGGAGCTGAAGCGGCGCGCGGAACTGCTCGGCCGGTCCGACTTCGCGGAGTGGCACACCGGGCGCGAGCTGTCCGACCGCATGATCGCCCAGCGCACGGCCGCGTCGCGCCCCGCGCCGGGCACCGGCGACCACGACGGCGACCTGGAGAGTCCGCCCAGTTCGACGCTGCGCCTGCGGCCGGGGGCGGCCCGGCGCAAGACGGAGGCCGCGCCGCCACTGCCCCGGCTGGTCGTGGTGGTGGACGACCTGGACGCGCTGGTCTCCCCGGCGCTCGGGTCGCCGGGCAGGCCCGCGGCCGGATCGGTGATGCGCGCCCTGGAGGCCGTGGCCCGCGACGGTGCGCGGTTGGGCGTGCACCTGGTGACGGCCACCGGCCCGTGTGCCCGTACGGCCGAGACGGAGCCGGTGCGGCGGGCGTCCCTGCGGGTCGCGCTGGACGCGCCGGCGGCGGGCCCGGACGAGCCGGCGCCGGGGCGCGGCCGACTCATGCAGCGGGGCGGGCGGGTGACGCCGGTTCAGGGCGGCCGGGTCACGGGCCGCATCCCGCGCACGGCGACGCTGCGCCCGACGGTCGTCCCCCTGGAGTGGCACCGCATGGGCGACCCTCCGACCCGCCGCCCGGTCCGCGAACTCGGCAACGGCCCGACCGACCTGGCCCTCCTGGCCAGCGCCCTGGAACGGGCCGCCCGAGAGGTCTCGGCAGCCAAGGTCCCGTCCCTCCTGTAGCGCTGCGGCGTCGCCCGGCGGACTCCGCGGCGCGGAACCCGCCGACGCCGCCGTGACCGGACGCCGGGATCCCGCCCCCGCAGGGCCCGGTGTCACCCGTCACCCGGGCCCCTCCACTCACCCACGCCCCACCAACAACTTCCCTGCCACCACACGGATTTGCCCCCGTCGGCCCCCGGTCGCCCGCGGAGTCACGACGCGGTCACGATCTCCCGCTTGACACGCGACGCGCTCTTGCCGCCCTCGACCCCCCGGGCGTAGACCAGAGCGCACGGGACAGCGCTCGACGTTCGACGAGTACGAAGAACGGGGCAGTGATGCGCAGGACGAGCAGGATCATCCGGATACGCAGGTCGCCCGACAACCCCTCGGCAACTTTCCGCACCCGCAGAGCCGCGAGGGCCTCCGCGGCCTTCGTCGCGGGTGTGCTCGCGCTCTCGCTCACCGCGTGCGGAGGCGACGACGACGGCGGCAGCGACGACAACGACGGCGGCGGCAACCAGACCGGCGCCACGGTCACCCTCCCCAAGCTGAACGGCGAGAGCCTGGAGGTCGCCGCCGTCTGGACCGGCGTCGAACAGGCCAACTTCAAGAAGGTCCTCGCGGAGTTCGAGAAGCGCACCGGTGCCAAGGTGACGTTCGTCCCCGCCCAGGACCCGATCATCAACTTCCTCGGCTCGAAGATCGCCGGCGGCGCCCCGCCGGACGTGGCGCTGCTGCCACAGCCCGGCGCCATCAAGCAGGCCGTCGACAAGGGCTGGGCCAAGCCGCTCGGCGCCGAGGCCACCAAGGAGCTGGCGAAGAACTACTCGCAGGGCTGGCAGGACATCGGCAAGGTCGGCGGCAAGCAGTACGGCGTCTACTACAAGGCCGCCAACAAGTCGCTGATCTGGTACAACGCCCAGGTCTTCGAGAACGCCGGCGCGAGCGAGCCCAAGACCTGGGACGAGCTGCTCACCACCGCGCAGACGGTCTACGACTCCGGTGTCACCCCGTTCTCGGTCGGCGGTGCCGACGGCTGGACGCTGACCGACTGGTTCGAGAACGTGTATCTCTCCCAGGCCGGCCCGGAGAAGTACGACCAGCTCGCCCAGCACGAGATCAAGTGGACCGACCCGTCCGTGAAGGACGCGCTGACCACGCTGGCGGAGATCTGGGGCAAGAAGGACTACCTCGCGGGCGGTGCGAACGGCGCCCTCCAGACGGAGTTCCCGGCCTCGGTGACCCAGACCTTCACCGGCGGCGACCAGCCCAAGGCCGCCATGGTCTACGAGGGTGACTTCGTGCAGGTCAACATCGGCGAGACCGAGGCGAAGGTCGGCACGGACGCCAAGGTGTTCCCGTTCCCGCCGGTCGGCGACACCGCGCCCGTGGTGTCCGGCGGCGACGCGGCGGTGATCCTGAAGGACTCCAAGGCCGCGCAGGCCCTGGCCACCTTCCTCGCCTCCCCGGAGGCGGCGAGCATCCAGGCGAAGCTCGGCGGTTACCTGTCGCCGAACAAGAACGTGCCGAACTCCGCGTACCCGAACCCGGTGCAGCAGAGGATGGCCAAGGCACTCGTCGACGCCGGCGACGACTTCCGCTTCGACATGTCCGACCAGGCCCCGCAGGCCTTCGGCGGCACGCCGGGCAAGGGCGAGTGGAAGGCGCTGCAGGACTTCCTGAAGAACCCGAAGGACGTCGCGGGCACCCAGCAGCGGCTGGAGGCCGACGCGGCCGCGGCGTACGGGAACTGATCCGGTCATGGCGTCGGACACGGCGGCAGGGGTCCCTCCGGCCCCTGCCGCTCCCAGGTCGCGCAAGAGCGTCACCGGCACCCGCAGGACCGTGGCGGCACTGTTCCTGCTGCCCGCGCTGCTGCTGCTCGGGGCGCTCGTGGTCTACCCGATCGGGTACTCCGTCGTCCGCAGCTTCTACGACCAGTCGGGCGACGGCTTCGCCGGACTCGACAACTACCGGGCGCTGTTCACCGACGACGGCATCCGCACCGCCCTGAAGAACAACGTCGTCTGGGTGGTGTTCGCGCCGACGGTGGCGACCGCGCTCGGTCTGATCTTCGCGGTGCTGACCGAACGGGTGCGCTGGGGCACGGCGTTCAAGCTGGTCGTCTTCATGCCGATGGCGATCTCGATGCTGGCGGCGGGCATCATCTTCCGCCTGGTGTACGACCAGGACCCGGACAAGGGCGTCGCCAACGCGGTGTGGGTGGGGGTGCACGACACCTTCGCCCAGTCCTCGGCGTTCCCCAAGGCGCACCCGGGCCGCAAGTCGCCGCTGGAGCCGGCCGGCGGGGGCGCGTTCGTCACCAAGGGCACGGTGAGCACCGGTGACACCGTGACGCTGCCGCTGGTCGGCGTCGCCCCCGGCGTGATGCCGGACGAGGCGGCACCGGCCGCGAGGCCGGAGCCGGAGCCGGACCGGATCACCGGCACGACCTGGCAGGACTTCACCCGCGGCAAGGGCGTCGGCACGCTGAACGGCGTCGACGCCGCCGAACTGGGCTACGCCGGGATGAGGATCGAGGCCGTCAAGGACGGCAGGGTGGTGGAGACGGCCACGGCCGGGGACGACGGCGCCTTCTCCCTGTCCGCGAAGGCCGACGGGGCGCAGCTGCGGCTGCCGGCGAGCAACTTCAAGGAGCCGTACAACGGCCTGGACTGGCTCGGTCCGTCGCTGGTCACGCCCGCCATCATCGGCTCGTACATCTGGATGTGGGCGGGCTTCGCGATGGTGCTGATCGCGGCCGGACTCGCGGGGGTGCCGCGGGAACTCCTGGAGGCCGCGCGGGTCGACGGGGCCAACGAGTGGCAGGTGTTCCGGCGGGTCACGGTGCCGCTGCTGGCGCCGGTGCTCGCGGTGGTCACCGTCACCCTGATGATCAACGTGCTGAAGATCTTCGACCTGGTCTTCATCATCGCCCCGGGCTCCTCGCAGGACGACGCGAACGTCCTCGCGCTGGAGCTGTACCGCAAGGGCTTCTCCGAGGACCAGCCGGGCATCGCCAGCGCGATCGCGGTGTTCCTGCTGCTGCTGGTGATCCCGGTGATGTGGTTCAACATCCGCAGGCTCAGGCGGGAGGTGCGGCGATGAGTGCGGACGCCGGCAGTCTCACCGAGGCGGCGGCCCCGCCGCCCGCGGGCACCGTCCGGGCCAGGAGGTCCCTCGGCGCGCGGCTCGCCGGGGCGGTGAGCGGCGGCGCGGTGCGCGTGTTCCTGGTCGTCGTCGGCCTGTTCTGGCTGGTGCCCACGATCGGCCTGCTGCTGGCCAGTCTGCGCACCCCGCAGGACATGGCCGCCAGCGGCTGGTGGACGGTGTTCACCGAGCCCTCGAAGCTCACCTTCGGCGCCTACGAGACGCTGCTGGGGAACGACGACATCACCGGCTCGCTGCTGAACACGGTGTACATCACCGTCCCGGCGACCGTGCTGGTGGTGGTGATCGGTTCGCTCGCCGGGTACGCGTTCGCCTGGATGGAGTTCCCGGGCCGGGACTGGTGGTTCCTGGGCGTGGTCGGGCTGCTGGTGGTGCCGGTGCAGGTGGCGCTGATCCCGATCGCCGAGCTCTTCGGCAACCTGGGGATCTTCGGCTCGCTGGTCGGCGTGGTCCTCTTCCACGTCGGCTTCGGACTGCCGTTCGCGGTGTTCCTGCTGCGGAACTTCTTCGCGGAGATCCCGAGGGAGCTGCTCGAGGCGGCCCGGCTCGACGGGGCCGGCGAACTGCGCCTGTTCCTGCGGGTCGTGATGCCGCTGGGCGGGCCGGCGATCGCCAGCCTGGGCATCTTCCAGTTCCTGTGGGTGTGGAACGACATGCTGGTCGCGCTGATCTTCACGGACTCCGGGAGCCAGCCGATCACGGTCGCGCTGCAGACCCAGGTACGGCAGTTCGGCAACAACATCGACGTGCTGGCACCGGGCGCGTTCATCTCGATGGTGGTCCCGCTGATCGTGTTCTTCGCGTTCCAGCGGCAGTTCGTCTCCGGTGTGATGGCGGGCGCGGTGAAGTAGCCACCACAACGGAGCCACCGGAAGGGGCGGACCTGCACCAGGTCCGCCTTTTCGGGTGACAAACTTCCCCCGGATGCCACGGACGGCGTAACCAAGTCGGCCCAGCGGCCGTTCCCGGGCCGAACGCCCGCGCCGACCGATGGATGTCCCTTGCCCAGGTTCAGTGTCATTGTCCCCGCGTACCAGGTCCAGGCGTACCTGCACGAGTGCCTGGAATCGGTGCTGTCCCAGTCGTTCCCCGACCTGGAACTGATCGCCGTCGACGACTGCTCGCCGGACTCCTGCGGCGAGATCATCGACGAGTTCGCCTCTCGTGATCCGCGGGTGCGGCCCGTGCACCTGCCGTGGAACGCGGGCCTGGGCCCCGCCCGCAACGCCGGGATCGCGCTGGCGACGGGCGACTACCTGGTGTTCCTGGACGGCGACGACACCCTCACCGCGGACGCGCTGCTCCGCCTCGCGGACCGGCTGAAGGAGACCGACGAGCCGGACGTCCTGGTGTACGACTACGCGCGCACGTACTGGTCGGGCGAGACGGTGCGCAACAGGGCGGCGGCGCTGCTCGGCGAGCGGGGCCCGGCGCCGTTCCGGCTGGAGGACCGGCCGGGGCTGCTGGGGCTGCTGATGGTGGCCTGGAACAAGGCGTACCGGCGGGACTTCGTCGAGCGCGAGGGCTTCCTCTTCCCGTCCGGCTACTACGAGGACACGCCGTGGACTTACCCGGTGCTGATGACGGCCGGGTCGATCGCGACGCTGGACCGGGTGTGCGTGCACTACCGGCAGCGGCGCACCGGCGGCATCCTGCGCACCACCAGCTCGCGGCACTTCGACGTGTTCGACCAGTACGACCGGGTCTTCGCGTTCCTCGACCGACGCCCCGAACTGGCGCACTGGCGCCCGGTGCTGTTCCGCCGCATGCTCGACCACCTGGTGACCGTGTACACCCGGCGGGACCGGCTGCCGCGCGGCTCGCACGCCGCGTTCCTGCGCCGGGCCCGCGGCCACTACCGCCGGCACCGCAGCCCCGGGGCACCGGTCTCCCCCCGCATGCGGGTCCACCACACCCTGATCCGGCTCGGGCTGCACCGCACCTACCAGGCACTCCGGCTGGCCACCGCCCTGCGCCGCCGCGCGACGCGGGGTGCGGGCCGGCTGGCGCGCGCCCTGCGGTCCGCCGCCCTGCGGCTGCACTACCGGTTCCAGCGCCTGCTGCCCCTGCGCGCCGACCGCGCCGTGTTCACCGCCGGCGCCGGGCGCGGTCACGGCGGCGGCCCGGGCGCGCTGGAGTCCGCGTTCCGCGAGGTCGCCCCGCACATCCGCACCGCGTGGGTCGCCCGCCCCGGGGACCACCACACCGTTCCGCCGGGTACGCGGCGCCTGGCCCCCGGCACCACCGCCTACTGGAGCGCGCTCGCCCGATCGAAGTACCTGGTGAGCGACACCGGCTTCGAACCCCGCCCGGTCAAACGCCGGGGGCAGGTCCTCGTGCGGACCCTGCACGGCACTCCCCTGGGGCACACCGGACTGGACCTCCAGGAACACCCGGCGGCGGCCCGGGAGACGGACTTCGCGCGGCTCCTGCAGGACGTGGACCAGTGGGACTTCGTGGTCTCCGCCAACCGCCATTCCACCCTGACCTGGGAGCGGGCGTTCCCCGGCCGCTACACCACCCTCGAGTACGGCGCGCCGGGCACGGACGCCCTGCACACGGCGACGGACGCCGACGTGGCCCGGCTGCGGGAGACACTGGGCGTCCCCGAGGACGCGGTGGCGATCCTGTACGTCCCGGCCCCCCGCGACTACCGGCGCACCCAGCGACCGCTGCTGGACCTGGAGCGGGTGGCGCGCCGGCTGGGCCCGCGATTCGTGGTGCTGGCCCGAGGTCCCGAGGGGGCGGCCCGGTGGCCGGCCGGCGCCTCGGGCCGGGTCCTCGACGTCACCGGCCATCCGAGCCTGGCGTCGCTGTGCCTCGCCTCGGACGCCCTGGTCACGGACTACGCCTCGCTGATGTTCGACTACGCGGGCCTGGACCGGCCGATCGTGCTGCACACCGGCGACCGGGAGGCGTACGAGGCGGCCCGCGGCGTCTACTTCGACGTGCGGTCCTGTCCGCCGGGCGCGATCGCGCGCAGCGAGGACGAGCTGGTCGACATCTTCTTCGGCGGTCACTGGTGCGGTCCCCGCGCGACCCAGCTGCGGGCCGTGTTCCGCGCCCGGTTCTGCCCGTACGACGACGGCCGGGTCGCCGAGCGGGTGGTCCGCCGGGTCGTGCTCGGGGAGACCGGCCCGGTGCCGCCCGTCGTGCCGCTGGACGAGCGCCGTCCGGCGCGGTCGGCCGCCGGCCGGTCCGCGTGCCCGCCGGTGACGTCGGTGCCGCAGCAGCCCGCCGTCCCCGTGTCCGCGGCCCACCGCGCCTGACCTCCTCGGGAGTTCGCATGCCCCCCGGTCCGTCGCGGCCCACCCCGACCCGGCCGCCGGCCCGGCGACCGGCGGGCCGGCCCGGCCGGCGCCCCGCCCGCCCCGACGCCGCGGTCGCCCCGAGTACCCCTACGGAAAGAGCACCATGCCCCGCTTCAGCATCGTCGTCCCGTCCCATGGGGTCGCGGGTCGGCTGTCCCAGGCACTGGACTCGGTCCTCGCCCAGTCCTTCGGCGACTTCGAGCTGATCCCGGTCGGTGACGCACCGGGTTCGCCCGCGGCGGACGTCGTCGCCCGGTACGCCGGGCGGGACTCCCGGGTGGCCGCCGTGCAGTCGCCGCCGTCGGCCGGTCTCGCCGGGGCGCGCAACGCCGGAATGGCGGCGGCGGCCGGGACGTACCTGCTGTTCCTCGACGGCGACGACGTCCTGGTGCCCGGAGCGCTGGCCGCCCTCGACGCGCGGCTGGCCGCGACGGGCGACGTGGACGTGCTGCACTTCGAGCACGAGCGCACGCCCTGGTGGGAGGGCGAGCCGACCAATCCGGCCGCGTCCCTGCTGGGAAAGACCCCGGACGGCGCCTTCCCCCCGGACGCCGCCCCGCACCTCACCGGCGTTCAGCTCCCCGCCTGGAGCGCCGCCTACCGGCGCGCCTTCGTGACCGAGCACGACCTCGCTTTTCCCGAGGGGCACTTCACGGACGTGGGGTGGGGCGGAGCGGTCATGCTGAGCGCCGGCCGGGTGGCGGTGCTGCGCTCGGTCGTCGTGCGGCATCTGCTGCGCCGGCAGGGCAGCCGACTGAACGTGCCCGGTGAGCACCACCACGACCTGCTGGAGCAGGTGGAACGGGTGCTCACCCGCGCCGCCGCCCGGGACCTGTCCGCCGAGCGGTCCGGCCCGCTGTTCGACCAGCTCTTCGCCGCGGTGCTGAAGACGGCCGCCCATTCCCACCGGCTGCCCTCGGGCCGCCGCGCCTTCTTCCGCCGGGCCGGTTCCCTGTACCGCCGTCACCGCCCCGCCGGCCACCGGCCCCCGGGCGGCAGCCTAGGCGTGCAGCACCGGGTGCTGGCCGGCGGGTCGTACGCCGCGTTCAGCACCCTGCGCGGCGCCAACCGGTCGGTGACGCGGGCCGTCTCGGCGGTGCCGCGGCCCCGGGGGCTGCGCACCCGCCTGCTGTACCGCCGCGAGCTGCGCCGCCCGCTGGATCCCGACCTGGCCGTGTACTGCGCCTACTGGGGCCGCGGCTACGCCTGCAACCCGGCGGCGATCCACGCGGCGGCCCGCGAACTCGCCCCGCACGTCCGGTCGGTGTTCCTGGTGGAGGCGGACCAGGCGCACACCGTGCCGGACGGCATCGAGTTCGCGGTCATCGGCAGCCGGAAGTACTGGAGCGTGGTGGCCCGCGCCACCTATCTGATCAACAACGCCAACTTCGCGGGTGCCGTGGTCAAGCGCCCCGGCAGTGTGCACCTGCAGACCCAGCACGGCACCCCGCTGAAGACGATGGGCGTCGACCAGGCCACGTACCCGGTCGTGGCGGCGGCCACCGGCAGCTTCACCAAGCTGCTGGAGCGCATGGACCGCTGGGACTACAACCTCTCCTCCAACCGCCACTCCACCCGGATGTGGGAGCGGGCCTTCCCCGGCGCGCACGAGACCCTCGAGTACGGCTATCCGCGCAACGACGTCTACTACACGGCCACCGCCGACGACGTGGCCCGCGTCCGCCGCGAACTGGGCGTTCCCGAGGGCAGGAAGGCCCTGCTGTACGCGCCCACGCACCGCGACCACGCCACCGGCTTCGAGTCCCGCCTCGACCTGCGGGCGCTGGCCGACGCGATCGGCGAGGAGTTCGTGATCCTGCTGCGCGCCCACTACTTCTACGACCGGGGCGCGACCGGCGATCGCGGCCGGATCATCGACGTCACCCACCACCGCTCCACCGAGGACGTGTGCCTGGCCGCGGACGCGCTGATCACCGACTACTCGTCGATCATGTTCGACTACGCCAACCTGGACCGCCCGATCGTCGTGTACGCCGACGACTGGGACGTCTACCGCGAGACGCGGGGCGTGTACTTCGACCTGATGGAGACGCCGCCGGGCCGGGTGGCGCGCACCCCCGGTGAACTGACGGCGGTCCTGCGCGACGGCTCCTACGCGGACGCCTCGGCCGCCGCCCTGCGGGCCGCGTTCCGGGAACGGTTCTGCGAGTTCGACGACGGCCGGGCCGCCGAGCGCGTCGTCCGCCGGGTGCTGCTGGGCGAGCCCCCGGAGCGGGTGCCGCCCGTGATCCCGCTCGCCGAGCGCACCCCGGCCCCGGCACCCGCCCTCGTGAGGAGTTGACCCGTGCCCCGCTTCAGCATCGTCGTGCCCGTCTACAAGGTGCAGGGGTACCTGCACGAGTGCCTGGACTCGGTGCTCGGGCAGTCGTACCGCGACATCGAGGTGATCGCCGTCGACGACCGCTCGCCGGACGACTGCGGCGCGATCCTCGACGCGTACGCGGCCCGGGACCCCCGCCTGCGGGTGCTGCACCTGCCGGAGAACGTGGGGCTCGGCCGGGCCCGCAACGCCGGGCTGGAGCAGGCGCGCGGCGAGTACGTGCTCTTCCTCGACAGCGACGACCTCTACACGCCGGGCCTGCTGGCCGCCGTCGGCGAGCGGCTGCGGCTGACGGGCGACCCGGACATCCTGGTCTTCGACCACGTGCGCACGAACTGGTGGGGAAGGGGCGGCCCGAGCACCTCGGCCGGTCTGCTCGCCGCCGCGGGGCTGGACACCATCCGGATCCGTGAGAGCCCGCAGTACCTGCACCTGTTCCTGGTGGCCTGGAACAAGGCGTACCGGCGGGCCTTCCTGCTGGAGCAGGACCTGCGGTACGCGCCCGGGCTGTACGAGGACGCGCCGGTCACCTACCGGTCGATGGTGCTGGCGGACCGCATCGCCTGCCTGGACCGGATCGGCGTGGAGTACCGGCAGCGCCGGCAGGGGGCGATCACCCGGACACCGGGGCGCCGGCACTTCGACATCTTCCCGCAGTACGAGGGGCTGTTCGCCTTCCTCGAGGGGCGCGCCGACCTCGACTGGGCGCGCCCGCTGCTGTTCGAGCGGGCCCTGGACCACATGCTGTTCGTGCTCGAGCAGGAGGACCGGGTGAGCCCCGCGGACCGCCCGGAGTTCTACCGGGAGATCCGCGCCTTCCACCGCCGCCGCGTACCCGCGGGCTTCACCCCGCCGCAGGGCCGCAGGGGCACCGAGATGCGGCTGCCGGCCACGGCGCCCTACGCGTCGTACGCGGCCCTGCGTGGCCTGCGCGCGGCGGGCGGGAGCGGTGCGGACGGGGGGCGGCGCCTGCTGGGGAAGGCGGCGCGGGGCGCGCGGCGCGCCTGGTACACCGCCCAGTCCCGGCGTCCGCTCGACCCCCGTCTGGCCGTCTACTCCGCGGCCCATCACGGCGGCATGACCGGGGACCCGGCCGCCGTCTACGCCAAGGCCCGGGAACTCGCCCCGCACATCCACGGCGTGTGGGTGGTCCGGCCGGACGCGGTGGGCTCCCTGCCGCCCGGCACCGACCATGTGACCCCGGGGTCGGCGCGCTACCACGCCGTGATGGCCCGGGCCACGTACTGGGTGAACGACGTCAACTGGCCGGGCACCCTGGTCAAGCGGCCCGGCAGCGTCCACGTCCACACCCACCAGGGCACCCCGCTCAAGTACATGGGGGCGGACCTGCGTGACAAGCCCGGGGCCCGGTACGGGTTCAGCGTGCCGCAGATGCTGCGCCGCGCCGACCGATGGGACTACAGCCTGGTCGCCAACCGCCACTCCGAGCTGGTGTGGAGCCGCGCCTACCCGTGCCACTTCACCTCGCTGCGCACCGGCAGCCCCCGCAACGACGTGCTGGTCGGCGCGGACCCGGCCCGCGGCGCGGCGGTCCGCGAGCGGCTCGGCATCCCCGCCGGTGACACCGTGGTGCTCTACGCGCCCACCCGCCGCGACTACCGCCGGGGCGGTCATGTGGACCGGATCGACCTGGCCCGGTTCGCCGCGGACCTGGGCGCGGGCCACACCCTGGTGGTCCGGCTGCACCCCTCGCTGGCCGCGGGCATCGCGCGCGGGCTGGGCCTGTCCGATCTGCACCGCCGGGGCGTGCTGGTGGACGCGACGGACGAACCGCACGTGGCGGACCTGATGCTGGCCTCCGACGCGCTGGTCACCGACTACTCGGCCCTGATGTTCGACTACGCCAACCTCGACCGGCCGATCGTGGTCCACGCCGACGACTGGGGCGCGTTCGCCGCGAGCCGGGGCGCCTACTTCGACATCACCGCCGAGGCGCCGGGCCACGTCTCGCGCTCCTACCGGGAACTGGCGGGGCTGTTCGCCTCCGGGACGTGGCGGGACGAGGAGTCGGCCCGGTTGCGGTCGGCGTTCCGGGAACGGTTCTGCGAGTTCGACGACGGGCACGCCGCCGAGCGGGTGGTGCGGCTGCTGATGCTCGGCGAGCTCGGCGGCACCCTGCTGTCCGCCGCCCGCCGGGCGCCGGACACCGCCGACGGGGTGAAGGCGCTGATCGAGCGATGACGACACCCACGACCCCCGGCGCGGTCCGCTCCGTCCCAGGTCAGCGCGGTCCGCTCGCCGGGCTTCCGCGGACCGCTCGGCGGCTGCCCGGCCCGCCGCGGCTGTGGCGGGCGGCGCTGGTCGCCGCGCCCACGGCGGCGCTGTTCGTACTGGGGTACCGGCGCCGGTGGATCTGCGACGACGGGCTGATCTATCTGCGCCCGGTGCGGCAGATCCTGGCGGGCAACGGGCCGGTGTTCAACGTCGGGGAACGGGCGGAGAGTTCGACCGGGACGCTGTGGCAGTGGCTGCTGGCGCTGGTCACCGGCGTCACGGGGGAGGACCCGGCGTTCCTCGCGGTCGGGGTGGGACTGCTGCTGAGCACGGCCGGGTTCGCGTTCGCCCTGCACGGCGCCTGCCGGCTGCACCGGGGGGCGCGGCTGCCGGTGCCGGCGGGGGTGTGCGTGCTGCTGGCCGTGCCGCCGTTCTGGTCGTACATGACCTCCGGGCTGGAGAGCGGGCTCGGCACATTCTGGACCGGTCTGTCGTGGTGGCTGCTGACCGGCGTCCGGCGCGGGCAGGGTGTGGGTGCGGCGTGCGCGGCGGCGTTCGTGTTCGGGCTGGGCCCGCTGGTCCGGCCCGACCTGGCGGTGGCCGCGGTGTGCTTCCTGGCCGCCCAGGGGTACGTGCTGCGCCCCGCGCGCCGGCACGCCGCCGTTCTGCTCGTCTCGGCGGGTGCGCTGCCCCTCGGGTACGAGGTGTTCCGGGCGGGTTACTACGGGGTGCTGGTGCCGCTGCCCGCCATCGCCAAGGAGGCGGGCGCGAGCGACTGGGGCCGGGGGGCGGGCTATGTGCAGGAGACGCTGGGCCCGTACTGGGTGTGGCCGGCGCTCGCCGTGCTGACGGCGCTTTTCGTCCTCGTGGTGCGGCGCACCCGTCGGCTGCGGGCGGAGCGGGTCCCCGAGCGGGCCTCGCTCGCGGTGCTGGCGGCGCCCGTGGCGGCGGGTCTGCTGCTGGCGGCCTACGTGATGCGGGTCGGCGGTGACTACATGCACGCGCGCATGGTCCTGCCCGCGCTGCTGCTGGTGCTGCTGCCGGTCCTGGTCGTCCCGGCGACCCGGGTGACCGCGGCGGCGGGCGCCCTGCTGCTGGTGTGGCTGGGCACGGTGGTGAGCCCGCTCAGGGTGCCGTTCGACGTGCGCAGCACGCCGATGTCGTTCAACGTGCGCGGCTCCGACGTGCAGGGACTCGGCGACCACAACCCGGTGCGCACCTCCACCTGGGTGAACAACTGGCCCGCGCTGCCCGAGGGGCGCCGCATGCTGGACGGGGCGGTGCACGGGCCGCGGCCCACGCTGCTGTACTTCGACGGGCGGCGGCGGCTGCACGCGGCGCCGGTGCGCGCGGACGCCCCGTACCACGTGGTGATCGTGGGCCGGCATCTCGGCGTGACGGGGGCGGCGGCGCCGCTGGACGCCTACGTCAACGACGCCTGGGGGCTGGCGAGCCCGGTGGGCGCGCACCTGGAGCTGGAGCGCTGGAGCTGGCCCGGCCACGAGAAGTTCCTGCGCAACCACTGGGTGTTCGCGGACTGGGCGGTGCGCAAGCCGTCCGCCGCCGACCTGGCGCGGGCGCGGACCTCACCGGAGGCACTCTCGGCGGCCCGCGCGGCCCTGGAGTGCGGGCGGCTGGCCGAACTGCGGGAGTCGGTCCGCGCGCCCCTCACTCCCGGGCGGTTCTGGCGGAATCTGACGGGCGCCGTCGAGCGCACCCGGTTCCGCTTCCCGCGCTGGCCGCCCGAGGCGCAGCGGGAGCTGTGCGGGGGCGCGGGTGACCAGTTCACCGGTCGAGGTGCCGGCTCGGCCGTCGAGGTGCCCGGCTCGGTCGAGGTGCCGGCTCGCCCGTTGAGGTGACGCGCCGTCACGGTGCCGTCGTGGGCGGGAACCAGTGACCTCATGCCCAGAACGTTCCCTCCTTCCGCAGTCCTGTGAGCGCCGGGCTCCTCGTCCGGCGCGCCGCACGCGGTGCGACGGCACTGCGCGGCCGCCGTGCCCGGCGGGCCGGCCCCTACCTGGTCCTCGGCAGCCTGTTCTGGCTGGTGCTGACGCTGACGTACTGGCGCAGACCGCTGTGCTGCGACGCGGGGCAGCACGCGGCGGTCGTCGAACGCCTCAAGGACGATCTGCTGCACCCGGCCCACACGATGGCGGACCTGCCGGGCACGGGCAGCCCGTACTACGGCCCCTACGCCGTCCTCCAGGGCGCCCTGGCCCGGCTGACGGGGCTGTCCGGCTGGGAGGTCCTGACCCTCGCCGGGCCCGTGCACCTGCTCCTGCTGCTGATCGGCGTCGGCCGCTTCGTCCGGGTGCTCACCCCGCGCCCGTGGGCGCCGGTGCCGGCGCTGTTCTCCATGACGCTGCTGTGGGGCACCGCGCGGATCATCTGGAGCGGTTACCCGGGGCTGCTGTCGCTCACCACGAGCCTCGGCTACCCGTCCACGCTCGCGATCGGGCTGACGTTGCTGGCCTGGGCGTGGACCCTCGCCCTCGCGGGTGCTTCCCCGCAGGGCGCGGCGGGAGCGCCGGTCCGGTTCGTCGGGCCGAGCGGGCTGTCCGGCTGGTGGGGGTACGCGGGGCTGGGGGTGCTGTACGCGCTGATCCTGCTCACCCATCCGGTGACGGCCGCGTCCGCCCTGACGGGGGCGGTGGCGCTCGTGGCCGCGCGGCAGCGCAGCTGGTGCGGGCCGGTCGCGGCCCGGTGGGCGCTCACCGGGGCGTGCGCGGCGGCGGTGGCGCTGCCGTGGCCGTACTACGACGTCCTGACGCTGGTGGGCGACAGCGGCATGGACGCGATGCACCGGCGGCTGTACGAGGGGATGGGGGAGAACTCCTGGCTGGGATTGCTGCTCGGGGTGCCGGCGCTGGTGATCAGGGCCCGGCGGTCGGCGCGCGATCCGCTGGTGCTGATGTTCGTCCTGGAGTGCCTGGTGGTGGCGTACGGCTGGATCAGCGGCCACTACACCTACGGCAGGGCACTGTGGGCCGTGCTGGTGCCGGCCCAGTTCGCGCTCGCGGTGGAACTGGCGGCGCCCCGGCCGTGGCGGCGGGCGCGCCGGGTGCTGGGCGGGGCGGCGGCGGCCGGGGCGTGCGCGGGGTTCCTCACCGTGCACGCCGGGGCGGTGGTGCCGCCGTCGGTGGACCCGGTGGGTTTCCGACAGCCGACGCGCTGGCCGGCGTACGACTGGGCGGCGCGGTACATCGGCCGCGGCGAGGTGGTCATCACCGACGGCTACTTCGCCGGTCACGCCCTCGCCGGGTACGGGCCGAACCTCGCCGCGCCGATCTGGCCGGACCCGGCGCTCGACGAGCGGCGGCGGGCGCGCCGGGTCGCCGACGTGCGCGCGTATCTCGCGCCCGGTTCGACCCGCGCCGAGCGTGCCGCCGTCGTCCGCCGCTACGACGTGCGCTGGCTACTGCTCACACGCTGGCATCCGGTCCCCGAGGAGGCGGTGGTGGTGGCGTGGAGCAGGGAGACGGGGGAGGTGCTGGCGCGGGTCGGGAGATGAGGCGGCCAGGCGGGCCGCAGGGCTTACTCGACGACGATGTCGACCGGGATGTTGCCGCGGGTGGCGTTGGAGTAGGGGCAGACCTGGTGGGCCTGCTCGATCAGCTTGCGGCCGGTCGCCCCGTCCACGGTGTCGGGCAGCTCCACGCGCAGCGTGACCGCGAGCCCGAAGCCCTCGCCCTCCTTGCCTATGCCGACCTCGGCGGTCACGGCGGCGTCGCTGACGTCGACCTTCGCGGCGCGGCCGACCAGGCCGAGCGCGCTGCCGAAGCAGGCCGCGTAACCGGCGGCGAAGAGCTGCTCCGGGTTGGTGCCCCGGCCGCTGCCGCCGAGTTCCGCGGGTGCGGCGAGGGCGACGTCCAGCTTGCCGTCGGAGGTGACGGCGCGGCCCTCGCGGCCGTGGGTGGCGGTGGCGACAGCGGTGTAGAGCGCGTCCATGGAAAACCTTCCCTCTCGAGTCGTGACCGGGCGGCCGGCCCCGTGATCCGGCCGCCGACACCCACCAGTAGAGCACACAATTAAATTGTGTACAACCAAATGGCTCACAAGAGCTACCCTGGGAACATGACTCCGACCCCGACCCCCGTCCCCGCCCCGCCGCAGGGGTCCGGCGACGACTGGCTCCGGCTGGACCAGCAGATCTGCTTCTCGCTGCACGCCGCGTCCCGCGCCTTCAACGGTGTCTACCGCGTCCTCCTCAAGGACCTCGGGCTCACCTACCCGCAGTACCTGGTGATGCTGGTGCTGTGGGAGCGGGGCACGCTGCCCGTGAAGAGGCTCGGCGAGCAGCTGCGGCTCGACTCGGGCACGCTGTCCCCGCTGCTCAAGCGGCTCGAGGCGGCCGGGCTGGTGCGCCGGGAGCGCAGTGCGCGCGACGAGCGCTCGGTGGAGGTGCGCCTGACCGACGAGGGCGCCGCCCTGCGCGAGCGGGCCCGCCAGGTGCCGCGCCGGATCACCACCGCGACCGGCTTCGACCTCGACGGGATCCGGGAGCTGCGGACCCGCCTGGACGAGCTCACCACCGCGCTGGACGCTGCCGCACGGTCGGCGCAGGATCCGGCCCACCCGTAGCGGCCGTACCGCGGACGTAGAGCCGCAGGACGACACCGCGGCCGGAGTGCTGCTCCGCGGGGACGAACTGCCGGTGCAGCACCGCGAGCTTGGCGCGTTCGGCCGGATCGCTCGGCGACCAGCCCGGCCGCAGCGCGTACGGCTCGGCCACCACCCAGACGCGGTCCACGGAGGCGAGCCGGCGCCGCAGCTCGGTGGGGGCCGTCTCACGACCCCACAGGGTGCCCGACCGCGGCCCGGACTCCCCCAGCGCGATGTCCCGCCCCGACCGGAAACCCCGCGGATAGGCCAGCGCCGCCAGCCGCCCGGCCGACGGGAGGAACAGCACGGGGTCACCGGGCCGGATCTGCCGCCCGGCGAGCGCGGCGACGGCGGCCAGGTCGTCGGGGCGGTGGGCCGGGGAGCGGTCCTGACGGTGGAGGGGGAGGTGGTGCAGGAAGGCCAGCGCGATCCCCAGGACGCCGAGGAGGGCGAGGAGGGCGCCGACGGGTGGGGAGAGAGGCCGTCGCCCGCCGCGCGGGCGCCCGCCGGCGCGGCGCCGCACCGCAGGAGCCGCCCTCCGCCGCCGCCCCGACGCCCCGCCGTCGCACGGCTCCCCCGCCTGCGCGCATCGGTCCCGCACCGGCTCCCCGGGGCGCCAACCGGCTCCCGCTCCGCCGGGCCGCATGTCAGCGGGGCCGCCCGCTCGCCACCCGTGCGCGCCGACCGGACCACCGCCGCACCGATCCCCCGGCGCCCCACCCACACACGGCTGCCCCGCGCCCGCACACCGCTCTCCCCTCCCGCCGGCCACCCGCCGTGCCCCCAGCCGCCCCACCGCGTCGGCCACCACGCCGGCCCCCGCCGCCACCAGCAGCGGTGCGCCCGCGACGGCGTACAGGACGTAGCGGTCGTGGTAAAGCGGCCGGACCTGGGAGACGGCCATCAGGAGGCCGGGCGGCAGCACCAGCAGCGGGAGCGCGACCGCCGCGACCCGTCGGCGCGTCAGTGCGAGCGCCGTCAGCAGCACCGACACCCACAGGACCGCCCCGGCCGGACCCACGAAGAGACGGTGCGCCAGCCGCCGCGCACTGTCCCACCCCGGCTCCGCCAGCCACCCCACCTGCGCCGCCTGCCCGTGCGACACCCACACCAGCGGCAGCAGGAGGAGCACCGCCACCGCCGCGGCCCGCCCCCAGCCGGCCCACACCGGCCGCGGCGCCCGCAGGGCCGCCAGCGTCACCGCGTGGGCGCACAGCAGCAGCACCGCCAGTTCGTGCAGCAGACACGTCGTGGTGACGACACCCCCGTACAGCCACCACCGCGACCGCGTCACCGTCCGGTCGACCGCCCGGACCAGCACCAGCGTCGCCCCGGCCGCCCCCGCCGCCACGAGCGCGTACGAGCGCCCTTCCTGGGCGTAGTGGCCGGTCAGCGGGGTGACGGCGTACAGGAGACCGGCCCACAGGCCGACCCGGGGCCCGGCCAGCCGCACACCGAGCGCCGCCACCAGGCCGGTCGTCGCGCAGGCCGCGCCCACCGAGGGCAGCCGCAGGGCGACCTCGCCTGGGTGGACGGCGAGGACCGGGCGCATGAGGAGGTAGTAGAAGCCGTGCACCGCGTCCACCTCGTGCAGCAGCCGCCAGATCTGCGGCACCGTGCGCTGCGCGACCAGGAAGGTGACGCTCTCGTCGCCCCACATGCCGCCCCGGTCGAGCCCCCACAGCCCCACGGCGAGCATCACGACGACGGGAACCCCCACGGCCACCCCGCGGGCCCGCGCCGCGCCCACCCGCTTCATCCGTCCGATGATCACACATTTGATTCTGTGGCGTTGATCGTAGGATCGTGCCATTTGATGGTGTGTCAACAGGTCCGCGTCATTCACCCGGATTACGATGCTCCCCCAGCCGCCGCGAACCCCGTGCAGGGACGGCCATGAACGCTTCCCCCGCCCAGGTCGCCGTCGTCGTCATCGGCCACGACGACGCCGCGCACGTGACCGACGCCGTGCGCTCGGCGCTCGCCCAGGGCCCCGCCGTGCGCGAGGTCGTCGCCGTCGACGACTGCTCGGCGGACGGCAGCCCCGGCCTGCTCGACCGGCTCGCCGCGACCGAGCCGCGCCTGAGGGTGATCCGGCGGCCGGTGAACAGCGGCGGCTGCGGCACCCCGCGCAACACCGGGCTCGACGCGGTGACCGCGCCGTACGTGATGTTCCTGGACAGCGACGACGTGCTCCCGCCCGGTGCGGTGGACGCGCTGCTCACGGCCGCGGTCGGCGCGGACGCCCACGTCACGGGCGGTCTGTGCGTGCGGCGCGAGCTGCCGTCGGGACGCGAGGTGCCATGGGAGGGCGACCTGTACGCCGCATACGCCGTGTTCGACCGCCCGGAGCGGTGTCCGCGCCTGGTGTACGACACGGTCTGCGTGAACAAGCTGTACCGCACCGGGTTCCTGCGCGAGCACGGCATCCGCTTCCCCGACGGCCGCTTCCCCTACGAGGACCTCGTCTTCACCGCACGCGTGTGGGCGGCGTCCCCGCGCGTCGCGCTGGTCCCGGACCGGGTCTACGTCTGGCACGTGCGCCGGTCCGCCGAGCGGCTGTCGATCTCGCTGGACCGCGCGGACGTCGCCAACTGGCGCGCCCGCACCCATGCGTGCCGGACGGCCCACGACATCCTGCTGACCGCCGGGCGGAAACGGCTGGCGCGGGAGGCACGCGGCAAGTTCCTCGACCACGAGCTGCGGATGTACGCCCGCGAGCTGCGCCTGCGCGACGAGGGCTACCGGCGCGCGTGGTGGGCACACACCCGGCAGTTCCTCGGCGCGTACGACGCGGCCGACTGGGAGCGCGACCCGGTCGCCCCCGGTGCGCTGATCGGACGGGTCGTGCTGTCCTCGCCCGAGCCGCGCGACCTGGCCCGCCTCCAGGAGCTCGCGGCGCGTCCGGCGCGGCTGAGCCCGCCGTACGCCCGCGCGGCGGACGGCACTCCGGTCTGGTCGGCGGACCTTCCCGGCGTCACCCTGGAGCCCCTGCTGACCCGCCCGGTCCCGCTGCTCCCGCTCGCCGTCGACGCGCGGCTGCACCCCCGCGCGGGGGGCACCCGGCTGCACCTGCGCCTGCATGAGCTGTACGGCCGGGTGGCGGAGGCGGGCCCCGACGGCGTGACGGTGGAGTGGCGGCTCCGGGACGGCGGCGCGGTGACCGCGGGGCGGGACGGCAGCCCCGGCGCGGTGCGGGCGGGGCGGGACGGTCACGGCACCGTCCTGCGCCGCACCGTGCCCCTGACCCCCTCCGGTGCGGGCTCCTGGCAGGCCGTCACGACCGTGCCGCCGGACCGCCTGGCCGCGCTCGGCACGGCCACCTGGGACCTGCGGCTGCGGCTGACCTTCCGGGACGGCAGCCGGAGCGAGGTCACCGCCCACGCGCTCTCCGGCCCGGGCCTGCTGCGCCGCCGTGCCGTGCCCAGCCGGCGCCACGGCGTGGTCCTCGTCCGGCCCTACGCCACCCACTCCGGCGCCCTGGCCCTGCGCGTGGCGCCCGGCCCGCGCGGCGCCGTCTCGGTGCTCGGCGCGAGGGTCCGGCGCCTGCTCCGGCACGGCCGGAGGCGGCGCGTGGCTACCGTGGGCGCATGAGTGCGCATGATGCGCATTCCCCGGGTGGTGCTGAGCGGGCCGTGGGCGCCGTCGTCGGGTCGGCCGTGGGCGACGCGCTCGGCGCGCCCCTCGAGTTCGGATCCGAGGGAGCCTTCTCGGCACGGTTCCCGCGGCCGGGCAGGGGCGGTGAGATGTGCGGGGGCGGCGGCTGGGAGCCGGGCGAGGCGACCGACGACACGCAGGTGGCGGTCCTGGTCGCCGAGTCGCTGCCGGCGTGCGGCCGCCTCGAACCCGCCGACGCGTTCCGCCGGTTCCAGCGCTGGGCCGCGGCCGACCCGAAGGACATCGGCCTGCAGACGGAAGCCGTGCCGAGCAGCGCGGCGACCCGTGGACGTGGCCGCCGCGCTGCCCTTCCGGGCCGACCGACGGGCGGCGGGCGAAGGGGCGTTGACGCGGGACGCCACGTCCGCCGGGTACTTCGCGCCCCGGGGCCGGGCGGCCACCATGGACGCCGCCCGCCGCCTGGCAGCGCTCACCCACGGCGACCGCGCGACTGGGAGGGCACCGCCGTCCACCACGAACTGCTGCGCGTGGCCCTGGCCGGGGACGACCCCCTCGCCGCCGTCGAGGACGCCCTACGGGCGGTGCACCCCGGCCACCGCGAGCGCTACGCGACCGTGCTCGCCCCGTCCTGGCACCCCGACCGCGCCACGGAGTTCAACGGTGCGGTCTGGCCCTGTCCGGGCTCCGCCCTCTGGGCCCCTGCGCACCACGACCGGTTACGAGGGACGCCGTGCGCGCGCCGTCGACCTCGGCGGCGACACCGACACGGTGGGGGCGGTGACGGGAGGACCGGCGGGAGCGGTGTACGGGGCCTCGGCGGTACCGGAGCGCTGGACGGACGCCCTGCACGTGCCCCTGCCGGGACACGGGGACCGGGTGCTGGACGCCGGGGAACTGACGTACCGGGCACGGCGGTTGGCCGACTAGGGGGAGAAGGACCGGAGCCTGGGGCTCACAGCGCCCTGAGCGCCCCCGCCGTGGCCTTCGTCAGGGCGGCCAGGTAGCCCTGGGGCAGTTTCGGGCTGCGGATCACCACGGAACGCCAGTACAACGGGCCCGACACCAGGTCGAGGGCCAGGTCGTGGTCGATGCCGGCGCGCAGCTCGCCCCGCTGTTCGGCCGCGGCGACGATGCCCTTGGCGACGGAGTCCTGCCCCTCCCGCAGTGCCTTCTGCAGGGCCTCGGCGATGTCGGGGTTGCGGGCCGCCTCGGCCTGGAGGTCGGGCAGGACCTGGGAGGCGACGGGGTGGCGCAGGGCGCGTGAGCTGACCTCGTAGAGCAGCCGCAGGTCGCCCTCCAGGGAGCCGGTGTCCGGCGTGGGCAGGCCCTGCACGGCGAGGGCGGAGACCAGGTCGAGCACGAGGTGCAGCTTGGACCGCCAGCGCCGGTACACCGCGGTCTTGCCGACCCCCGCACGGCGCGCGATCCCCTCGATGGACATCCGCGCGTACCCGACGGCCGCGAGTTCCTCGAAGACGGCCGCCCGGATCGCCTCCGTCACGTCCTCGCGCAGTACGGCGGCCCCGGCGGGGGCCCGGCGCCGCGGACGCGGCCGGGGCTCGTCGGCGTTCGTCGTCATGCGCCCCAGCATAGGCGGCCAGGCCGTTACGACGGAACGGTTGCGTTCCGTCGTAGTTCGACCTACGCTCACGTTGCGACGATACGGTCCCGTCCCGACGTATGTGGCGTCGTGCGGTCTCTCGTGGCTCGCGGCCGGCGGCACGCGGCGGCGGCGCGGTGCGGTGAGTCCGCGTGCAGCGTGCGCACGCGCGCCGACGGCGGGCCGTGCCCGCACCCGCCACCCCTCCACCTAGCGAAAGCAGCGGATGTGAGTCAGGTCCTCCACACACCGCCCCCCGCACCGGTCCGCCCGGCCGAGGACGACCTCACGGTCCTCGCCGCCCGCCACGGCCTCTCGGTCAGCGGCGCCCGCCCCTCGCTGCCCGCCTACGTCCGCCAGTTGTGGGCGCGCCGGCACTTCATCACCGCCTTCGCCACCGCCAAGCTCACGGCCCAGTACAGCCAGGCCAAGCTGGGCCAGCTCTGGCAGGTGATGACGCCTCTGCTCAACGCGGCGGTGTACTACTTCATCTTCGGCGTGCTGCTCCAGACCAAGGACGGCGTCCCGGACTACGTCCCGTTCCTGGTCACGGGCGTGTTCGTGTGGACGTTCACGCAGAGTTCGCTGATGGCCGGCACCCGCGCGATCTCCGGGAACCTCGGCCTGGTCCGCGCCCTGCACTTCCCGCGGGCCGCGCTCCCGCTGTCGTTCTGCCTCCAGCAGCTCCAGCAACTGCTGTTCTCCATGGCCGCCCTGGTCGTGATCCTGCTCGTCTTCGGCGTGCCGGTGGCGCCGTCCTGGCTGCTGGCGGTCCCGGCCCTGGTGCTCCAGTTCACCTTCAACGCCGGTGTCTCGATGGCCCTGGCCCGGCTGGGCGCCGCGACCCCCGACATCGCCCAGCTGATGCCGTTCGTGCTGCGCACCTGGATGTACGCGTCCGGCGTGATGTGGAGCATCGACCAGACCCTCGGCGGGCACGACGGCCTGCCGTCCTGGGTGGGGCCGCTGCTCCAGGTCAACCCGGCGGCCGTTCACATCGACCTGATGCGCTTCGCCCTGATCGACAGCTTCGACGCGAGTCGGCTCCCGGCCCATGTCTGGCTGATCGCGACGGGCTGGGCCCTGCTCGCCGGAGTCGGCGGCTTCATCTACTTCTGGAAGGCTGAGGAGACCTACGGCCGTGGCTGACACCACCGACGAGAAGACCCCCACCGTCATCGCCGACCGCGTCGACATCGTGTACCGGGTCAACGGCACCGGCGCCGGCCGCGGCTCCGCCACCGCCGCCCTCAACCGCATCCTGCGCCGCAAGCAGGCCGAGAAGGCGGCCGGCGTGCGCCGGGTGCACGCAGTGCGCAACGTGTCCTTCATCGCCCACCGGGGTGAGGCCATCGGGCTCATCGGCACGAACGGCTCGGGCAAGTCGACCCTGCTGAAGGCGGTGGCCGGGCTGCTCCCGGTGGAGAACGGCCGCATCCTCACCGACGGCCAGCCGTCCCTGCTCGGCGTCAACGCCGCCCTGATGAACGACCTGACCGGCGAGCGCAACGTCCACCTCGGCGGGCTCGCGATGGGGATGTCCCGCGAGCAGATCAAGGAGCGGTACCAGGAGATCGTCGACTTCTCGGGCATCAACGACAAGGGCGACTTCATCAGCCTGCCGATGCGCACCTATTCCTCCGGCATGGCGGCCCGGCTGCGCTTCTCCATCGCCGCCGCCAAGGACCACGACGTCCTCCTCATCGACGAGGCGCTGGCCACCGGCGACCGCAGGTTCCAGAAGCGCTCCGAGGAACGCATCCGCGAACTGCGCAAGCACGCGGGCACGGTGTTCCTGGTCAGCCACAACAACAAGTCCATCCGCGACACCTGCGACCGGGTGCTGTGGCTGGAGCGCGGCGAACTGCGCATGGACGGGCCGACGGACGACGTGCTCAAGGAGTACGAGAAGTTCACGGCGAAGTGACCCGATGGGCGCCGGATTCGCGCGCCCGACAATCCTTTCATCCGTTTTGATGCCACTATGGCCAGGGATGCCACCACGGCGGTGAGGGTTGCCCGGAGCGACGACGAGACGAAGGAGCCCTGTGATGCCCGAGCTCAGTGTCATCGTCCACGGACCGAACACCCAGGACCATCTGACCGGCCTCCTCGACTCCCTGGCCGCCCGTCCCCTCCCGGACACCGAGGTCGTCGTCGCCGCCGTCGGCGACTGGGCCCGGGAGACCGCCGAGCGGCACGTCCCCTTCGTCCAGGTGCTGCCCCTGCCCGACGGCACGTCCGACGCGGCGGCCCGGGCGGCGGGGGCGGCGCGTGCCACGGGCCGCTGGCTGCACTTCGTCCGCGCCAAGGACGGCCTGCCGCCCGGCGGCCCCCGCACGGTCGCCGAACGCGTCGCCGAACTCCCCGACGCCGTGGACGTCCTGCTCGTGGACCACGTCCGCAGCACCTGGCGCACCTCGGGGCTGCCGTCCGCCGAGGGCCCCCTGCTCGCCCGCGCGGGCCGCACCGACCTCGCCCTCGACGACAGCAGCGCCCTGCTGCGCACCACCCCGCTGCTCGGCACCCGTGTCCTGCGCGCCGACTTCTGGCGGACCCACGAGGAGCGGCTCACCTCCGGCGACGAGCCGTACGCCGCCCTCGCCGCCCTCCTCCTCGCCGACCGCATCGCCTGCCTGCCGCTCATCGCCTACGAGGACCGCCGGCTGCGCCCCGAGAGCCTGCCCCCGCCCACCCCCGACCAGCACTACGCCCTCGTCGAGCGCTACGAGAACCTGCTCGGCCTCACCCGGGAGCGCCGGGCCGCCCACACCGTGCTCTACGAGGTGATGGTCCGCGACTGCCTGCGGGTGTTCGCCCGCGGCGGCATGCCGGAGGAGGTGGCCCGGGAGTTCTTCCGCCGGGCCTCACTGGCCGCCGTACGGCACCGCCCCGAGGACCACCGGCGCCCCGCCGGCCTCGACGGGGTCCGCCGCTCGCTGCTCGAGGAGGGCGCGTACACCAAGTACCGCGCCTTCCAGGCAGCCAACCGCACCCGCCGCGCCGTCAGGTCCGCCGCCGTCACCCGCGGGCGGCAGCTCGGCGCCCTGGTCCGTGACCGTCAGTACCGCGCCGCCCTGCGCAGCCCGGTCGACCCCGAGCTGGCGGTGTTCGCCGCCTACTGGAACCGCGGGGTCGCCTGCAATCCGGCCGCGATCGCCGCGAAGCTCGCCCGACTCGCCCCGCACGTCCGTCCGGTGTGGGTGGTGACCGCAGAGAACGCGGCCCTGCTGCCACCCGGCACCGACCACGTGGTGCCCGGCACCCGCCGTTACTGGGAGGTCCTCGCCACCGCCACCTACCTCGTCAACAACGTCAACTTCCCCAACGCGGTGGTCAAACGCCCGGACGCGGTCCACGTCCAGACCCACCACGGCACCCCGCTCAAGCGCATGGGCCTGGACCAGATGGCGTACCCGGCGGCCGCCCAGGGCCTGGACTTCCAGGCGCTGCTGGAACGCGTCGACAAGTGGGACTACAGCGTCTCCGCCAACAGCCACACCACCCGCATGTGGGAGCGGGCCTATCCGTCCGGCTACGTCTCGCTGGACCACGGCTACCCGCGCAACGACGTCTACTACACGGCCGGTGCCGACGACGTCCGCGCGGTCCGCGAACGGCTCGGCATCGGCCCGGGCCGCCGGGCGATCCTGTACGCTCCGACGCACCGCGACTACGAGGCCGGCTGGACCCCCCGGCTGGACCTCGCGGCACTCGCCGACCGCCTCGGCGACGACACGGTGCTGCTGGTGCGCGGCCACTACTTCTACGACGGCGCCGCCTCCCCGCTGACCGGCCTGCGCCGCACCGGCCGCCTCGTGGACGTCTCCTCCTACGACCCGGTCGAGGACCTGTGCCTGGCCGCCGACGCGCTGGTCACGGACTACTCGTCGATCATGTTCGACTACGCCAACCTCGACCGCCCGATCGTGATCCACGCCGACGACTGGGAGACGTACCGCACCACCCGCGGCGTCTACTTCGACCTGATGGCCGAGGCGCCGGGCCCGGTGGCCCGCACCCAGGACGAACTGACCGAGATCCTCACCACCGACGCCTGGCACGACGAGGGCGCGGCGAAGGCACGGGCCGCCTTCCGGCGCCGGTTCTGCGAGTACGACGACGGCCGCGCCGCCGAACGCGTGGTGCGCCGGGTCTTCCTCGGCCAGGACGAGGCGTCGCTGCCTGCGGTACTGCCGCCGGAGGAACGCACCCCGGCCCCGACCCCCCAGGAGGCGATCCCGTCATGAGCAGGCGCACGCCCGACGTCACCGTGACGGTCATCGTCTTCAACGACGCCGAACGCCTGCCCCGCGCGGTGGAGAGCGTGCGCCGTCAGACCCACCGCAACCTGGAGATCGTCATCAGCGACGACCATTCCACGGACGGCACCCCCGAGGTGGTACGGCGGCTGGCCGCGCAGGACAGCCGCATCCGCTGTCTGCGCCTGCCGCGCAACAGCGGCGGGTGCAGCGCCCCCCGCAACCGCGCCATGGAGATCGCACGGGCCCCGTACCTGATGTTCCTCGACAGCGACGACGAGCTCCCCGAGAACGCGGTCGCCTCGCTGCTCGCCGCACACCGCGAGCGGGACATCGACTTCGCGATGGGCGCGGTGCGGCGCGTCCGCGTGGACAGCGGCCGGCAGTCGACCTGGATGCCGCACCTGGTGCGGGAGCGCCGCACGCTCGACGGCATCGAGGCCGACCCGAGGCTGTTCTTCGAGCACCTGTCGACGAGCAAGATGTACGCCCGCGCCTTCCTCGACCGGCACGAGCTGCGCTTCCCCGAAGGCATCCACTACGAGGACCAGCTCTTCTCGGCCCAGGCGTACTGCCTGGCCAAGACGTTCACGATCGTCCCGGATCCGGTCTACACCTGGTACGTCGCCCCGTACGCGGACCAGGACGCGGCGTCCATCTCCAACCAGCGGCACAAGCTCGACAACGTCCGCGACCGCATCCACGTGCAGCGCCTCATCGACGCCTTCCTGGCCGACAGCGGGCACGAGTCGCTGCGCGAGGACAAGGACCACAAGTTCCTCAAGCACGACTTCCGGATGTACGCGGGCGACCTGCCCCACCGGGACGACGCCTGGCTGACCGCCTTCGCCGACCTGGTGAACCCCTACCTGGAGACCCTGGCCCCCGGCGCCTACGCCCGGCTGCCGCGCGCCGAGCGGGTCGTCCTCCAGCTGGTCCGCGACCGCCGCCTGGACGAGGCGCGGCTGGCCGCGCGGGGGCTGGGCCACGGGGTGGCCCCACGGCAGGTGACGCGGGACGCGCAGGGCCGCCCCCACTGGGGCGACCAGGTCCCGGAGTCCGCCGCCGCCCGCCGCGAACTGGACCTGTCGGACCTGGAGCTGGACACCCGGCCGTTCTTCAGCGCCCAGTTCCGGCACGAGATCACGGAGATCACCCGGGGCCCCGGCGCCTCGCTCGACCTGACCGTGCGCACCTACGACCCGGCCCTGCGGCTGCCGGTGGGCCCGCAGCGCGCGACCCTCCTCCTCGCCCCCGGCCGGAGGCGCCTCACGGTGCCCTTCCGCCTCTCCCCCGTCCGCCCCGGCGTCCACGAGGGCCGCGTCCGCCTCGACCTGGCGGCCGCACGCCTCCCGCTGCACGGCTTCGAGGGCACACGCCACCCCCTGCTGCGCCTGACCCACCAGGGCCTGTCCCACACGGGACTGCTGCTGGCGCCGCTGTCCTTCCGCGCGCTGACCGCCCGTGTCCCCTACCGCTCCGGCGCCGCCCCGCACCGCGTCAGCGTCGAACCGGAGGGCCACGGCCCGGGCCGTCTCCAGGTCCGCTGGGAGCCGGCGGGCGTGACGGCACACCTGGTCCGCCCTGCGGTACGGCGGCTGGCCCGCCCCCGCGTGCGCCGCGCGGTCCGCCTGGCGGCCGGCATCCTGCGCTGAGCTCCCCGGCGGGCGCCGGCCACACCGCCCACGACCGCTACGGCACCCGGGATCCCGGCTCCCCCGGTCCTCCGGGCACCGCGTAGAGCACCTGCCCGTGCGGCCCCCGGGCCACCGGCCGCAGGCCGGCGGCGGGCAGCGCGCCCCGCTCGTCCACCACCCACCGCACCCCGTACCGCCGCTCGACCGCCCGCCGCACGCTCCCCGGTGTCCCCTTGGCGAAGTACTCCCGCGTGGCCGCCAGCCGGCGCCGCTCGTCCGGCAGGAAGACGTCGGGGTAGCCGGGGGCGACCGTATAGGGGCCGTACGCGGGGATTTGCCGGGCCGGGTGTTTCTCGGCCATGACCACGTCCCCGTACCGCACCCACGGCGTGATCCAGTAGTAGCCCGTCCACGGCTGCCGGTACTCGGCGGCGACCGCCGCCGGCAGCGCCTCGCGCGGGACCACGTACCCGACCGCACCGGCCTGTGTCCACGCCCCCACCGCCAGCGCCCCGGCGAGGGCCACCGCCCACGCGGCGCGCAGCCCCCGCCGCCCCGCCTCGAACACCTCCAGGGCCGCCGCCAGCTGCGCCGGGACGAGCACGGCGGGCAGGGCGCGCCCCCACGAGTAGTGGCCGGTCAGCCACCCGGCCACGACGACCAGCAGGCCCAGCGCGAAGAACGCCACCAGCGGGTCCCACCGGTCCCGCCACCACCGCGCGGCCAGGGCCGCCACCCCGAGCAGCGCCAGCCCGAACCGCGCGAACAGGTCCTCGTAGAGCACCCGGTGCACGATCTCCAGGTCGTTCCCGGCTCCGAGCAGCGCGAAGAAGTCGTAGTACGGCCACGCCCACAGCACCGCCGTACCCAACAGCAGCCCGGCGCACAGCCGCGGCCACACCGCCCGGGAGGGCCGCGCGGCGAGCACCGTGGCCACCGCGCCCACCGAGGCCACGACGCCCGAGAACTGGTGGCAGAGCAGGATCACCGCCCACAGCGCCCCCATCCCGAGCCACTGCCACCGTCCCGCGTCCGGCCGCCGCAGCGCCCCCGTCAGCCAGGCCCAGAGGTGGAAGGCGAGGCCGAGGGTGAAGGTGCTCGGATACGACACCGTCAGCGCGAGCGAGTGCAGCCCCAGGAACCCGCTCCACAGGAACCGGGCCGTGCCCCACAGGAACAGCAGGCTCAGCAGGGCGGGCGCGGGCGCCGCCCGGTGCCCGCCCAGCGTCCGCGTGTACCGCCACACGCCCGTCACCAGCAGCCCCAGCGAGACCACCGCGGCCAGCCGCAGCACGACGAACACCGACAGACCGCTCACCCGGGCGACGGCGCCCAGCAGCACCGTCCACGGCGAGTAGTACGGGCTCGGGGTGTCCGCGTCGACCAGCGGATCGCCGGGGTCGAGCAGGTCGTGCCGCAGCCGCTGCAGGGTCGCCGCGTGCATGCCGAGGTCACCGGCCCACGGAAGGCGGACGATCACCACGAGCAGCAGTACCAGGACCAGCCCCGCGACGAGCCCGGCGACGGCCCCCGCGACGGCGGACGGCCGGGGCGCGGCGGGTCGGGTACCGGGCCTCGCGGGTGCGGCGGTCGAGGAGCGGGCGGCCATATCACAGCCTTAGCCCGAAATGCCGGGTCCGCCACTCCTTCCCCGGGAAGTTCCACCCGAGGCACCACAACGGGGGACGGGCGACGCGGGGGCGCCCCGGGCTCCCTGCCCGGGGCGCCCCCGTGTGCGTGCGGGCTCCCTGCCGGCTACGAGTGCGTGCGCAGCAGCGTGCGCATCGTCCGCATCGCGACCGACAGGTTGGCCAGATCGAAGGTGTCCGAGCTCTGGATCTCCTCCAGCGTGACACGGGCCCGGCCGAGGATCGCCGCGTTCTTCTGCTCCCACACCTTGAACCGCTGCTGCGGCGTCGAGGTGCCGTTGCCCACGGCCAGCACGTCCGCGGTGACCGCCGCGTGCGCCGCGTACAGGTCCTCACGGATCGCCGCACGGGCCATGGACTGCCAGCGGTCGGCGCGGGGCAGCTCGCTGATGCGGTCCATCAGCTGGGTGATGCCGAGCCGGTCGGCGAGGTCGTAGTACACCTCGGCGACGTCCAGCGGCTCCTTGCCCATGTGGTCGGCCACCGAGACGATGTCCAGCGTCGGGAAGGCGGAGGAGAACCCGGCCACGCGGGTGGCCGGCTCGTCCGGGACCCCGGCGCCGGTCAGCTCGTCGTAGATCTGCTGGTACCAGTCCAGGTCCGCGCCGCGCAGCAGCTTGGGCAGCTGCGACCAGACCTGCTCGACCCGCTCCGCGAAGAACGCCACCGTCTCGGCCAGCTCCAGCGGCTGCGGCCGGTTGTTGAGCAGCCAGCGCGTGCCGCGCTCCACCAGCCGGCGCGAGTGCAGCCGGATCCGGGTCTGGACGTCCGCGGCGACCTTGTTGTCGAGGGCCTCGACGCCGTCCCACACCACCGAGGAGCGGAAGATCGCGCGGGCCGCGGTCTGCGCCCGGACGATCTCCTCCAGCGACGCTCCGGTCTCCTCGCGCATCCGGTGCAGATAGGTCGTACCGCCCGTGTTGACCGTGTCGTTGACCAGCACGGTCGTGGTGATCTCACGGCGCAGCGGGTGGTGGTCGATCTGCTCGGTGAACTGCTCGCGCAGCGCCGTCGGGAAGTAGGCGTGCAGCAGCACCTTCAGGTACGGGTCGTCGGGCAGCGAGGTGTGCAGCAGCTCCTCGGCGACCGTGATCTTCGTGTACGCCAGCAGCACGGCCGTCTCCGGGCCGGTCAGGCCCTGACCGGAGGCGAGCCGTTCGCGGATCTGGCGGTCGGTCGGCAGGAACTCCAGCGCCCGGTCGAGGCTGCCCTCGCGCACCAGGTGCTTCATGAAGCGCTGCTGGGCGTGGAGCATGTCCTTGGACTGGGCGAGGGCATTGGCGATGGCGGTGTTCTGCGCGTAGTTGTTGCGCAGCACCAGACGGCCGACCTCGTCGGTCATCTCGGCGAGCAGCTTGTTGCGCTGCTTGACCGTCATGTCGCCGTCCGTGACCAGACCGTTCAGCAGGATCTTGATGTTCACCTCGTGGTCGGAGGTGTCCACGCCGGCGCTGTTGTCGATGGCGTCGGTGTTGATCCGCCCGCCGTGCAGCGCGAACTCGATCCGGCCGAGCTGGGTCAGACCAAGGTTGCCGCCCTCGCCGACGACCTTGACGCGCAGGTCCTTGCCGTCGACGCGGATGGCGTCGTTGGACTTGTCGCCGACGTCGCCTTGGGACTCGGTGGACGCCTTGACGTACGTGCCGATGCCGCCGTTCCACAGCAGGTCCACCGGTGCCCTGAGGATCGCCTTCATCAGGTCGGCCGGGGTCATCTTGGTGACGCCGGGCTCGATGCCGAGGGCCTCGCGGATCTGGGAATTGACGGTGATGGCCTTGGCGGTGCGCGGAAACACCCCGCCGCCGGCCGACAGCAGTGCGGTGTCGTAGTCGGCCCAGGAGCTGCGGGGCAGCTCGAACAGCCGGCGGCGCTCGGCGTAGGAGACGGCCGCGTCCGGGTTCGGGTCGATGAAGATGTGCCGGTGGTCGAAGGCGGCGACCAGGCGGATGTGCTCGCTGAGCAGCATGCCGTTGCCGAACACGTCACCGGACATGTCGCCGATGCCGACGACCGTGAAGTCCTCGCTCTGGGTGTCCACACCCAGCTCGCGGAAGTGCCGCTTGACGGACTCCCAGGCGCCGCGGGCGGTGATGCCCATGCCCTTGTGGTCGTAACCGGCCGAGCCGCCGGAGGCGAAGGCGTCCCCGAGCCAGAAGTTGTACGACTGGGCGACCTCGTTGGCGATGTCGGAGAAGGTCGCGGTGCCCTTGTCGGCGGCGACCACCAGGTAGGTGTCGTCCTCGTCGTGCCGGACGACGTCCGCCGGAGGCACGACCTCGCCCGCCACCATGTTGTCGGTGATGTCGAGCAGCGCCGAGATGAACGTCCGGTAGGCGGCGATGCCCTCCGCCATCCACGCGTCCCGGTCCACGGACGGGTCCGGGAGCTGCTTGGCGACGAACCCGCCCTTGGCGCCGACCGGCACGATGACGGTGTTCTTCACCATCTGCGCCTTGACCAGGCCGAGGATCTCGGTGCGGAAGTCCTCACGCCGGTCGGACCAGCGCAGACCGCCGCGGGCGACCTTGCCGAAGCGCAGGTGCACACCCTCGACGCGCGGCGAGTACACCCAGATCTCGAACGCCGGGCGCGGCGCCGGGAGGTCCGGGATGGCCTGCGGGTCGAACTTCATGGAGACGTAGTCGTGCGGCTCGCCGCCGCTCGTCTCCTGGAAGAAGTTCGTGCGCAGCGTCGCCTTGATCACGGTCAGGAAGGAACGCAGGATGCGGTCCTCGTCCAGCGACGCCACCTGGTCGAGGGCCGCGTCGACCTCCTCCAGCAGGGCGTCCACCAGTTCGTACCCGGCGCGCTGCCGGTCCGGCGACATCCGCGCCTCGAACAGCGAGACGAGCAGCCGGGTGGTGTGGACGTTGTTGCGGAGGGTGTCCTCCATGTAGTCCTGGCTGAAGGTGGAGCCCGCCTGGCGCAGGTACTTGGCGTACGCGCGCAGCACGGTGGCCTGCCGCCAGGTCAGCCCGGCGCTCAGCACGAGGGCGTTGAAGCCGTCGTTCTCCGCCTTGCCGGTCCAGGTCGCGGCGAAGGCGTCCTGGAACCGCTCGCGGGCGTCGTCGCCCAGGTAGTCCACGCCGCCGCCCGGCGTCCGCGGCATCCGCAGGCCGAAGTCGTAGATCCAGGCCACGCTGCGGTCCGCGCAGCGCAGCTCGTACGGCCGCTCGTCGACGACCTCGACGCCGAGCCGCTGGAGCACGGGCAGCACGGCGGACAGCGAGACCGCCTCGCCCTTGCGGAAGATCTTGAAGCGGCGCTCCTCGGGGGCCGCGCCCACCGGCTCGTACAGGCTGAGGGCGAAGGACCGCTCCTCCCCGAGCTCCTCCAGGCGCACCAGGTCGGCGACCGCGCCGCGCGGCGTGTGGTCGGCCTTGTACCCCTCGGGGAAGGCGTTGTTGTAGCGGCGCAGCAGTTCCGCGGCGCGCTCCTCACCGAACTCGGCGTTGAGTGCCTCGGCGAACCCGTCGGCCCAGGAGCGGGTGGCCTCGACCAGCCGGGCCTCGATGCGCTCCTTGTCGGCGTCGGACAGCTCGGGCAGCACGGTGCCCTGCGGGACGCGCACCACGAAGTGCAGCCGGGAGAGGATCGACTCGGTGTTCCAGGCGGTGAAGTCGACGCTGATGCCGCCGAGCTCCTCCTTGAGGATGTCGATGATCCGCAGGCGGACGCCCGTCGTGTAGCGGTCGCGCGGGAGGTAGACGAGGGCGGAGTAGTAGCGCCCGTACTCGTCCTGGCGCAGGTACAGCCGCAGCCGGCGGCGTTCCTGGAGGTAGAGCACCGAGGTGACGATGGCCTGGAGCTCACCGGCCGGGGTCTGGAACAGCTCGTCGCGCGGATAGGTCTCCAGGATTTGGAGCAGGTCGCGCCCGTCGTGGCTGTGCGGCGAGAAGCCGGCGCGCTCCAGGACCTCCTCGACCTTGCGCCGGATCACCGGCACACGGCGGACGGACTCGGTGTAGGCGGCGGACGAGAACAGGCCGAGGAAGCGGCGCTCCCCGATGACGTTGCCGTCCGCGTCGAACTTCTTGACGCCGATGTAGTCCAGGTACGACGGCCGGTGCACGGTGGCGCGGCTGTTGGCCTTGGTCAGCACCAGCAGCTTGTGCTCGCGCGCCTTGGCGCGGGCGTCGGCGGGCAGCCGCTCGAAGGACGGGCTGACCGGGTGGCCCTCGTCGGTGGCGTGGTGCGGGTCGGAGCGCAGTATGCCGAGACCGGTGCCGGGGACGGCGGCCAGGGAGTCGTCGTCACGCAGCTGGTACTCGCGGTAGCCGAGGAAGGTGAAGTGGTCGTCGGCCAGCCAGTGCAGCAGCTCGCGGGCCTCCTCCACCTGCTGCAGGGGCAGGTCGCCGGGGACGGGCTCGTCGGACAGCCCCTCGGCCAGCCGGGTCGCCGCCTGCCGCATCTTGCCCCAGTCCTCGACGGCCTCGCGGACGTCGGACAGCACGCGCAGCAGATCGGCGGTGATCTGCTTGAGGTCGCCGCGGTCGGTCTCGCGGTCGATCTCGACGTGGATCCACGACTCGACGTGCGCGTCGTGCGGCAGGTTGCGGGCGTCGTGCGGGAGGTCGCCGCCGGCCGGGGTGGCGAGCACCTCGATCAGTTTTCCGGTGACGTCCCGGCGCACCACGAACTGGGGGTGGATGACCACGTGGATGCCGCGGCCCTGACGGGTCAGCTCGTTGGTGACGGAGTCGACGAGGAAGGGCATGTCGTCGGTGACCACCTCGACGACGGAGTGGCTGCACATCCAGCCGTTCTCCTCGACCGTCGGGGTGTGCACCCGGACGTTGGCCGTGCCCTGGGGGCGGTTCTCGGCCAGCCGGTAGTGGGAAACAGCGGCTCCGAAGACGTCGACCGGGTCACGGTCGGTGAGGTCCTCCGGGGCGGTGTGCAGGTAGTAGCGCTGGAGGAACGCGAGCACGGAGTCCCGGTCGGGGGCGCTCTCGTCCGTCGTCCCGGTCGGTAGTTTCCCCCCGGCCGGGCTGTTCTCAGCAACCCGGGCGGCCCTCTCGAGCAGCTCGGCCTTGGCTTCGTCCAGCTTGGTCTGCATTGTCCTCTGGCTCCTGTCGCGCGCCGTTGCGTGACGTAGAAGGAAGTTCGGTCTCTTCCCTTGCGGTGTGGTGACACGACGCGGGGTGTCCGGTTCGTTCCGACGCTATGCCGCGAAGGGAGAGGAGCGGGGGCTTCTCGGCCAATGTCGACGCGCCCGGATGCTGCGACACCGCCTTCTGCGGCGCGTGTGTCCGGTGAGTGTTCCGCGTCCCGGGTACCCTCGGGTCCCCGTCCCGCCCGCGAAAATCAGCGACCGCCGCCCGGTCACGGATGTCGTCCGTGCTCTCCGGGCGCACAACGGGGACGCCGATGTCCCCGCGAAATATCGCGCTGATCACGCCACCAGGCTATCGCTCCTTACAGGGGCGCCGTCATGAGCCGTATGTGTACAAAACCGGGGCGGGAAGTTTGACGTTCTGCACAGTGCCCATGCCGCTGCCGCTGGGGGCGGGGCACACCGACGGGCGAAGGCCCGGGGCCGGCCCGGCTCACGCCGCCAGGCGGGCCGCCTCCGCGACGGCTTCCTCCAGGGTGTCGACGACCGGCACGCCCACCGCCTCCAGGCTGCCGCGGCTGTGCGAGCCGCCGGTGTAGAGGACGGCCTGCGCCCCCACGTGCCGCGCGGCCAGCGCGTCGTCCGCGGCGTCGCCGATCACCACCGTGCGCGCCGGGTCCACGCCGGTCAGCGCGCCGAGGTGACGCACCATGTGCTCCGCCTTGCTCCCCCCGGAGGGCCCGGTACGCCCGTCGACCCGGACGAAGTGCGTCTCGATGCCGAAGCCGCGCACCAGCGGAACCAGGTCGTCGTGCCCGTACATGCTCAGGATCGACTGGCTGCGCCCCGCCGAGGACCACTGCGCCAGCAGCTCCACCACACCCTCGGCCAGCCCGCACCGCACCCGGTGCTCGGTGTAGTACCGGTGGAAGGTCGCGTCCATGAGCTCCCACTCGGCGTCGCTGGGCAGCCGCCCCATCAGCCGCTCGTAGAACTTCGGCACCGGCACGCAGTACAGCTCCCGGTACCGCTCCAGCGTGATCGGCTCCAGCCCCAGCTCGGCGAACGCCTCGTTCGTCGCCCCGATGATCGCGTCCAGGTCGTGGAACAGCGTTCCGTTCCAGTCCCAGACGATGTGCGCGTCCTTCTGCATCCCCATGCCCATGAAAAGTACCCGTCGCCGACGACATCGAGGAGAGGGACGGGCCGCCGTCACCGCTCTCCCGGACCGACCGGACCGCGCTCAGCCCTCCCGGCCCACCAGGTTGGGGATCTCCTGGGTCGCGTACCACAGCAGCTCGTGGTCCTCCGCGCCGTCCACGACGAACTGCCCGTCGTCGTCCCCGCCGTCCGCCGCGGGCAGCGCCCGGGCCGCCGCCGAAACGTCCGTCTCCGCGTCCGCCGCGTCCACGTGCACCGCGGCCGCCCTGACCAGCGGTACGGGCCCGGCCACCCGCACTTCACCGACCCCGGCCGGGTCGAGCCCCCGGCCGGGGTCGGCGGAGGCCGCCCTGTCGGGCACGTCCGCGGCGACCACGACCCGGCGCCGCGGCGCGTCGGCATCCGCCGCCAGCAGTCGCAGGGAGGCGAACGCGGCCCGGCTCAGCGCGGCGTACTCCAGCTCCTCGATGTCGTCGGAGAGGTACCACTCGCGCAGCGCGGGCGTCACGGCGTACGCGAGGAACGGCCCGTCCCCCAGCTCGCCCGACTCGTACGCCGCGGCGAGACCGGGAAGGGTCAGGGGGACGTAGACGCGCATGTCGGCCGCTTTCGTGATCTCGGGGGTCTTCAGGACCTTCGGGTTCTCCACCGGGTGCCGCCGCTCCCGGTGCCGGCTGCTGGACCGATCCGGACCCGGAGCGCCTTCAGGATACGTGCGGGGGTCCCCCATCGAGTTCCCGTCCACCCCCTCCGCCGCGTCCACTGCCGGCCCGTGATTCACCCGGTGCGCCCCCGCCGGTACGGGCTCGCGGGCGCGCCGATCACCCGGATAAGTGAATCCTGCGGCGGCACCGACGCGCTCCCGCCCTGCTTGCCGTCGCTCCGCCCGGCCCCGTACAAGGTCCCCAACCACGAAGTTACCGCCCGGTATCCCTGGCCCTCGCGGCCGGCGACGACTCCCGGGCCCGTCGAACGGGGTCCCCATGCACAAGGTCATGACCAGGACACAGCACCGCGCCACCACCCGGCCCCCCGCCCGCCGGGACCCCCGCCGCCCGGGCGGCACCACGCCACCACGGCGCCCCCAGGCCCCCGCGCCGGCGGCCACCGAGCGGGCGTCCGTACGGGCCTCCCGGGCCATCCCGACCCGCGCCGGCCGGGACGCCGCCCGTACCCCCACGTCGAGCACCGGCGGGCAGACCGCGGGAACCGCGCCCGCCGCCGCCCCGCGTCCCCCCGCCCCGGCCCCCTGCCGTCCCGTCCCGCCCTTCCGGCCCACCGATCACTTCGCCGAGCTGCTGCTCGCCGTCCTGAGCGGTCAGCGGCCCGTGCACGCGATGCTGCGGCACACGGCCGGCCGGGCCTACGACGAGTTGGTCCGGCTCGCCGAGTTCCGGCCCCTGCGCACCCGGGGCGCCCGCCCGGTCGTGCGGGACATCGGCTACTACGTTCCCCGCGAGGGCGCCATCGAGGTGTTCGCCCGCATCGGCGCCGGCGACCGGCTGCGGGCCATGGCCTTCCGCCTGGAACGCGGCAGGGACCTGCGCTGGCGCTGCACCGCCGTGGAACTGGGCACCCCCGCCCCACACGCCGGCCCACCCCGCTGACACCACGCGCGGAGTCCCTGGCCGCCCTGTCCCCCGAAGACCCGTCGGCCCCCGGCACCCAGCCGGGAGACGTGCCGCCACACGGCCGGGGGCCGGGCACCCCACGGTGCCCGGCCCCCGGCCGTCGCTGTCGCGCTCCTCCCGGAGCGACTCACTTCTTGCGGCGACGCCCACCCCGCGCCTGCTTGCGGCGCTCCGCGCGCGTCAGGCCGTCGGCCTCCGAGCGCACCGGCTCCTCGTCACCGGCGAATTCGCCCTCGATGGTGCCGCCCTCGCCGTCCACGGTAGGCGCGGAGAAGTGCAGGTTCCGCCGCTGCGGGACGTCGAGCCCCTTCGCACGGATCTCCGGGCGCGCACCCGCCTGCGCGGGCACCGCGTCCTGCTTCTCCAGGTCGGCCACCGGCTTGGCGTCCTCGACCGGGACCTCCTCGACCTGCTGCTCGACCTGGACCTCCAGGTTGAACAGGTAGCCGACGGACTCCTCCTTGATGCCGTCCATCATCGCGGTGAACATGTCGAAGCCCTCGCGCTGGTACTCGACCAGCGGGTCCTTCTGGGCCATGGCGCGCAGGCCGATGCCCTCCTGGAGGTAGTCCATCTCGTAGAGGTGCTCGCGCCACTTGCGGTCCAGCACCGACAGCACGACCCGGCGCTCCAGCTCACGCATGATCTCGGAGCCGAGCTGCCCCTCACGCGTCTGGTACTGCTCGCGGATGTCGTCCTTGATGGACTCGGAGATGAACTCGGCGGTCAGCCCGGCGCGGTCGCCGGCCGCCTCCTCCAGCTCCTCGATGCCGACCTTGCACGGGTAGAGCTGTTTGAACGCGCCCCACAGCCGGTCCAGGTCCCAGTCCTCGGGGAAGCCTTCGGCGGTCTCCGCCTGCACATAGGCGTCGATCGTGTCGTCCATGAAGTGCTGGATCTGCTCGTGCAGGTCCTCGCCCTCCAGGACGCGGCGCCGCTCGCCGTAGATGACCTCGCGCTGGCGGTTGAGGACCTCGTCGTACTTCAGGACGTTCTTACGGGTCTCGAAGTTCTGCGTCTCGACCTGCGACTGCGCGGAGGCGATCGCGCGGGTGACCATCTTGTTCTCGATCGGCACGTCGTCCGGGACGTTCGCCATCGACATCACGCGCTCGACCATCTGGGCCTTGAACAGACGCATCAGGTCGTCGCCGAGCGAGAGGTAGAAGCGGGACTCGCCCGGGTCGCCCTGACGGCCGGAACGACCGCGGAGCTGGTTGTCGATGCGCCGCGACTCGTGCCGCTCGGTGCCGAGCACGTAGAGGCCGCCGAGCCGCTCGACCTCATCCTTCTCGGCCTTGACCGCCGCCTCGGCGCGCTCCAGCGCCTCGGGCAGGGCGTGCGCCCACTCCTGGATGTGCTCCTCGGGGTCGAGGCCGCGCTGACGCAGCTCCGCCTCGGCGAGGTCCTCGGGGTTGCCGCCGAGCTTGATGTCCGTACCACGGCCGGCCATGTTCGTGGCCACGGTGACGGCGCCCTTGCGGCCGGCCTGGGCGACGATCTGCGCCTCGCGCTCGTGCTGCTTGGCGTTCAGCACCTCGTGCTGGATGCCGCGCTTGCTGAGCTGCTGCGAGAGGTACTCGGACTTCTCCACCGAGGTGGTGCCGACGAGGATCGGCTGGCCCTTGCGGTGCTTCTCCTCGATGTCGTCGACGACCGCCTCGAACTTGGCGACCTCGGTGCGGTAGATGAGGTCCGACTGGTCCTTGCGGACCATCGGCCGGTTGGTCGGAATGGGGACCACGCCGAGCTTGTAGATCTGGTGGAACTCGGCCGCCTCGGTCATCGCCGTACCGGTCATGCCGGACAGGCCCGGCATTTCCTTGCCGTCGTGGTCGTGGCGCTTGTAGAGGCGGAAGAAGTTCTGGAGCGTGATCGTGGCGAGCGTCTGGTTCTCGTCCTTGATCGGCACCTCTTCCTTCGCCTCGATCGCCTGGTGCATGCCCTCGTTGTAGCGGCGGCCCGCGAGGATACGGCCGGTGTGCTCGTCGACGATCATGACCTCGTCGTCGATGATCACGTAGTCCTTGTCGCGCTTGAAGAGCTCCTTGGCCTTGATGGCGTTGTTCAGGTAGCCCACGAGCGGGGTGTTGACGGACTCGTAGAGGTTGTCGATGCCCAGCCAGTCCTCGACCTTGGCGACACCGGACTCGTGGATGGCGACGGTGCGCTTCTTCTCGTCGACGTCGTAGTCGCCGGTCTCCTCGATGCCCTTGAGCGGCTGGCCGGGCTCACCGCGCTTGAGGCGCTTGACCAGCTTGGCGAAGTCGCCGTACCACTTGGTGGCCTGGTCGGCCGGGCCGGAGATGATCAGCGGCGTACGGGCCTCGTCGATGAGGATGGAGTCGACCTCGTCCACGATCGCGAAGTTGTGGCCGCGCTGGACGAGTTCCTCCTTCGACCACGCCATGTTGTCGCGCAGGTAGTCGAAGCCGAACTCGTTGTTCGTGCCGTACGTGATGTCGCAGGCGTACTGTTCGCGGCGCTGGGCCGGGGTCATGCTGGCGAGGATGCAGCCGACGCTCAACCCCAGGAAGCGGTGGACGCGGCCCATCATCTCGGAGTCGCGCTCGGCCAGGTAGTCGTTGACCGTGATGATGTGGACGCCCTCACCGGACAGGGCGTTCAGGTACGCGGGGAGCGTGCCGACGAGGGTCTTTCCCTCACCGGTCTTCATCTCGGCCACGTACCCCATGTGCAGCGCGGCGCCACCCATGATCTGGACGTCGTAGTGCCGCTGGCCCAGCACGCGCTTGGCGGCCTCACGCACAGTGGCGTACGCCTCGGGGAGCAGGTCGTCCAGGCTCTCACCGTCGGCGTACCGCTGCTTGTACTCATCGGTGAGGGCCCGCAGCTCGGCGTCGGAGAGGTCTGCGAAGTCCTCTTCGATGGAGTTGACCTGGTCCGCGATGCGGTGCAGCTTGCGCAGGATCTTGCCTTCGCCTGCACGCATGATCTTCGAGAGGACGGACACGGGGGTTGGTCTCCTTGCCGGTCGGGCCTGGGACGGTCGGTTGCCATTTCACAGACAGAGCAACGGCCATCGTATGCGAGGACCCCACCACGCCGGGAGACCTGCCGGGACCGCGACCGTCCGCTGCCGCGTTTCTGTTCCACACCTGTTTCGAAGAGTCCAACGTCCGGGCCCTTCGGTTGGTGCCGGGACCGGCCGGTTGATTGCGCGAAGGGTGATCGTCCCTTCACGGGCGGCGAAACGAATGGCGCCGTCGCCCACCCCGTGAGCAGAATCGGCCGATGGAACCCGTCACGCTCACCGGCGACCGTCTCGTGCTGCGCGCGGTCGGCTCGCAGGACACCGCCGCCGTCCTCGCCGCCTGCCAGGATCCGGACATCCAGCGGTGGACCACGATCCCCGCTCCCTACCTGCCCGAGCACGCGCGGGGCTTCACCGAGCAGATGGTGCCCGACGGCTGGGCGAACGGTTCGATGTTCACCTTCGGCGTCTTCCTCGCCTCCGGGGAGCTCGCGGGCATGCTCGGCATCACCATGCGGTCCCCGGGCGCGGGGGAGATCGGGTTCTGGGGCGCCAAGGAGCACCGCGGCCACGGCTACACCACCGAGGCCGCCGTCCTCGCCGTCCGCTGGGCCTTCACCACGATGTCGCTCGACCGCGTGGAGTGGCGCGCGGAGGTGGGCAACCGCGCCTCCCGCGCGGTGGCGGAGCGCGCGGGCTTCACCATCGAGGGCACCCTGCGCTCCGCGATCAACAACAAGGGCGTGCTGCGGGACTGCTGGATCGGCTCCCTGCTCCCGTCCGACCTGGGTCTGCCGTCGACGGCACCGTACGTACCGGCGCGGACGTGACGTCCGCGTGCCCTGCTCGGCGAGGACACCGTCGTCGTCTGCGGCGGCGGTGGCGTGCCGCTGGTGCGCGACCCCGCCACCGGACGGCCCGGGGGGCCACCGCCCCGACCGCCGTTGTCAGTGCCGCCCTCTATCGTGCGGACGTATGACGACCCTCCCGCGCCCGGACACGGAACTCTCGGCGGACGAGGCCCGCCGCATCGCCCTGCGGGCCCAGGGCTTCCTCGGCGCCCCCGACCGCCGCTCGGGCGTGCGGGGCGTGCTGCGCCACCTCGGGGCGGTGCAGCTCGACACCATCTCCGTCCTCGCCCGCTCCCACGAGCTCGTCCCCTACGCCCGCCTCGGCGCCGTGGGCCGCAGGACGGTCGAGGAGGCGTACTGGAAGACCGGCTCCCAGCCGCCGCACGCCTTCGAGTACTGGTCGCACGCGGCCTGCATCCTCCCCGTCGAGGAGTGGCCCCACTTCGCGTTCCGCCGGCGCGCCTACCGCAACCGCCCGCAGTGGGGCCACGAGCTCCCGGACGGCGTCTACGAGCAGGTCGTCAAGCAGCTGCGGGCGGAAGGCCCGCTGACCGCGACCGAGTTGGGCGGCGCCAAGCGCACCAGTGACTGGTGGGACTGGTCGGGTGCCAAGGTCGCCGTCGAGCGCGCCCTGATGCACGGCGAGGTGGTGTGCGTCGAGCGCCGCGGCTGGAAGCGGGTCTACGACCTGGCCGAGCGCGCGATCCCGGCTGAGCTGCTGCACGACGAGCTGGACGACACCGAGTGCCTGCGCCGCCTGGTGCGCCTGGCCGGCCAGTCACTCGGCATCGGCACCCGCGCGGACATCGCCGACTACCACCGCCTCAAGGGCGAGCAGGTCGACGCGGTGATCGCCGACTCGGGCCTCGTCCCGGTCGGCGTGGCGGGCTGGGCCAAACCGGCCTGGGCCGACCCGGCGGCCCTGGCGACACCCCCGCGCGGGCGTCACCGTACGACCCTGCTCTCCCCGTTCGACTCCTTGATCTGGGAACGGGCCCGTACGGAGCGGATCTTCGGCTTCACCCACCGCCTGGAGGCCTACGTCCCCAAACCGAAGCGGGTGTACGGCTACTTCGCGATGCCCGTACTGGCCGGTGGCCGGCTGGTGGGCCGGGTCGACCCGGCCCGCGAGGGCCGCACCCTGGTGGCCAGGCAGGTCACACTGGACGACCGGAAGGCGGTCCCGGCGGTGGCCCGGGCTCTGGTGGAGGCGGCGGGCTGGGTGGACTGCACGAACGTGCGCGTGGAGCGGGTGGAGGCCCCGGAGCTGCGCGAGCCGCTGGTCCTGGAGCTCGCCCGCGCCCTCGCATGAGCACCGGGCCGTCACCGGATCTCGAGGATCTTCTCCCGCATCGCGTAGACCACCGCCTCCATCCTGGAGTGCAGTTGCAGCTTCTCCAGGATGTTGCGCACGTGGTTCTTCACGGTGTTCTCGGAGATGAACAGCTCCTTGGCGATGTCACGGTTGTTCATGCCCGTGGCCACCAGCTTGAGGACTTCGAGTTCGCGGTCGGTCAGCCGGGGAGCGGGCACCAGACGGCGCTCGTCGGTGCGCTGGATCATCGACTTGAACTCGGTCAGCAGCTTGGACGCCATGGACGGGCTGATCTGTGACTGGCCGTCGGCCACCGCGCGAATGGCGGTGGCCACCTCGTCCGTGGAGATCTCCTTGAGGAGGTAACCGGTCGCCCCCGCCTTGATCGCGTCGTAGAGGTCGGCCTCCTCGTCGCTGATCGTCAGCATGATGATCTTGGCGCTGGGGGCGACCTCCTTGATGGAGGTGCACGCCTCGATACCACCCCGCTTGGGCATCCGCACGTCCATCAGGATGATGTCGGGCAGCAGGTCGGCCGCCTTCTCCACGGCCTCGGCGCCGTCGCCGGCCTCTCCGACGACCTGGATGTCCTCCTCGGCCGCGAGCACGATCTCCAGTCCACGACGGAACAGGGCGTGATCGTCCACCACAAGGACTCTGATCGGCTCCTTGCGTGGAGAGTCCGCGTCCGGGCCCATGCCGACGACGCCGCCGTCGGCATCCTCGTCACGCATCGGTCCCAAGCTGTCCGCCATCGTTCCTCCCCCTGAAGGCTGCGGCCCGCGGTCCTGAGCCATCGCCAACCCAAGGCAACGGCCCACCGATTGAGCCGTTGCCGCCATGATTCCATGCCCGGACGTCACCGGGGTGACAGCTGCGGGGCGAAGGGGTCGCACACCGGTGCCCCTGGGGGCGCACACGCGCACCAGGGGCACCGGATCAGCTCTCGCCCGGCAGGCCGGTCAGCCGCCGAGCGTCCCGCCCGCCTCGGGGGAATGCGTCTGGGCGACCATCGTGTCGGTCCTGAGGTGGATCACGCCGTAGTCGTAGGCGTGCCGTCGGTAGACGACGCTCGGTTCCTTGGTCTCGGAGTCGACGAAGAGGTAGAAGTCGTGCCCGACCAGCTCCATCTCGTAAAGCGCCTGGTCGAGGGTCATGGGAGCGGCCACATGGGTCTTCTCGCGGACGACGAGGGGGCCGTCACCCTGTACCTCCAGCGAGCCGATCTTCCTGGTGGGGACTGCATCCCGCTCTTCCTCGAGTGAGAGGGCGCCAGTGCCGTTGAGTGTCGCCGCGCCGGGGACGTGGTCGGGGACCTCAGCGGCCGAGATCCTCCGTGCCCCGCGCCTTGAGAAACGCTTGTCGTGCTGCTTGCGCAGCCGGGCTTCCAGCTTTTCCGCTGCCAGGTCGAGCGCCGCGTAGGGGTCGCTCGCCGCCGCCTCCGCCCTGATCACCGGACCGCGGGAGCGGAGCGTGATCTCCACTCGGTCGGAGCGGTCGGCCTGTCGGGGGTTGGGCTCCTTGGACACCTCGACGTCGAGGCTGATCACCTTGCCATCGAGCTTCTGGATCTTCTCCAGCTTCAGCTTCTCGGCCACGTGCTTCCGGAACCGCTCGGGCACCTCGGTCTTGCGGCCCTTGACGACGATGTCCACGCAGAACTCCGTTCCCGGATCGCTCCGCCTCGTGGCGGAGCATCTCCCTTTTGCACCAGGCTCCGGTGAGTCCCGGAACCTCGGACTCGGTGACTTCCACCTCCTCCCCCGTGGGCGAGATCTCCACTCCACCGGCGCGGGTGATAGCGAAAACCCCACGGCACGGCATCCGCATTGGAGAGGTGTGGCCTGCGGCTTTCCCTCACAACCGAACATATCTCGCCCGGACGGATGGCGTCACCCTCTACTGCGCCGTACCTCCATTCAGGTGAATTGGTCCTCTCATTACCTGCAACTACGCAAGTTCTCGGTCAGTGCCCGTTTATTTCGAAAGTGTCCGGCGGTGCCGCGACGACCGCCGCGCACAACGGCCCCTCGTCGGCGCCGCACGCGTCCGCCGTCCCCGCCCGGCCGGCATGCCGCCCCGTCCTCTCCTGCCCTGGCCCCGGCCGCTGTTCCCCTCTGCCTTCCCATGTCTCACCCGTGTACACGGGCGCGGGCACCGAATTGCTCGAACCACCGCTCACTTCCGGCCCCGGGGCCCGCAGCGCCGCCCGCACCGCCCGCGCGGCCTCGGCCAGCGAGGCCCCCGTGGTCATCAGGTCGTCGACGATCACCACCGGGCCCGCGCGGAGCAGTCGGCCGCAGCCGGGGGCCACCGCCAGGGCACCGGCGAGATTGGCCAGCCGCTGCCGGGAGTCGAGCCCCGACTGGTCGGCCACCCGCCGCCGCTGCCGCACCGCGGGAAGCACTCGAGCGGGTACCCCGCAGCGCCGGAGTTCACCGGCCGCGGCCAGGGCGATCCGCCGCCCCGGATCATGCCCGCGCGCCCGTACGGCCCGCCGCGCGGAGGGCACGGGCACGAGCAGCACGGCGCCGCGGGGGCCGGCGGGACCGGCGCCGAGACGGCCGGCCTCCCGCAGGCCCGCCCGCACCGCGCCCGCCAGTGCCTCGCCGAGCGGGCCGGAGAGGGCCAGGGCACCGCGTTCCTTGTGGGCGAGCAGCACCGCACGTACCTCGTCCGCGTACCGCGCCGCGGCGTGCACGACCGGCAGCCCGGCCGGCGCCGGCTCCGGCCGCACCCGGCGCGGCACGGCCCCGCCCAGCGCCGTACGGCAACGTGGGCAGAGCACGGTCCGGGGTCTGCCGCACCCACCGCACTCGGCCGGCAGCACCAGGTCGCCGAAGTCCTGCCACCACCCGCGCATGGCCCCACTCTGCCCGCGCACGCCCGGCCCGGCCAGCCCTGTGGAAAACCCCTGTGGACAACCCGTTCATACGCGTGACGGGCCACGGAACCGGTGCCGTGGCCGGGCAGGCGAGAGAGGGCCGGCCGGAACCCGGGCACGAGAGAGGGCCGGAGACAGAACCGGGGAAGGGGACCGCGGACCGGACCGGTCCCGGCACCGGTGCCGGGACCGAGGCCACCAAGGCCGGTATGGCAGCCGGGACCGAGGCCGGGGTGAGGCCGCGGCCTCAGCCCGGATACACCGGCGCCGTCCCCTTCGTCAGCTTCTGCCACTGGTCGCCCGAGGGCAGCCGCACGATCCCGTCCACCGAGTAGGCCACCAGCGGCAGGCTGTCGTGCTCCGCGGCGGTGACCTCCTTCACGCCGGTCAGGGCGGCGGGCGCCGGGACGTCCGGCGTGGAGCCGTCGACCTCGACGTACCGCATCTGCTCCACGCCCCCCTCTTCGCGCCCGACCACCACGAGCCGGCTGTCCCCGGCCCACGACATGGCCGTCACCTGCTCCAACTCCGGAGTCGGCGAATGCAGTTCGCGCACGGTGACCGCCGGCCGTCCACCCGTCTTCCCGTCCGGGCCACCGCGTTCGATGCGCCCGACCAGCAGCGAGCGCTTGTCGCCCTGCTCCACGACGAGCGCGATCCGCACCCCGTCGGCAGCCACCCGGACGGACTGGATCCGCCCGTCCAGCCCCGGCGTCCGCACGGTCAGCGGTTCGTCCGCACCCTCCTCGAGGAGGAGCAGCCGGGGAGCGGCGGGATCGCGGTCGGCCACCCACAGGCCGCCCTGCGCGTCCCAACTGGGCGCGGTCAGACGGTCCTCCTCGGTCTTGCCCCGGCTCTGCAGCACGGGCTCCCCGAGCGAGCCGCCCGACACCAGAGCCCCGACGTACAGGAGCCTGCCGTCGATGCCGACCCCGGCCGCGGTGCGCTCGTCGCGCGCGACCGCCACCGACCGCAGCGCCTTGTCGCCGTCGCCCAGCGCCCCCGGCACCGGGTCCGGCTCGGTGCCGCTGCTGCCCGCGGCGATCCGCACCACCCGGTCCCTGTCATCAACGAAGTACAGATACTCCGGGCGGTGCATCGAGCCCCGCGAGGCCACCGTCTCGGCGCCGCCGCGGCTGAGCGAGCACAGCTGCCTGCCGTCGGCCCGCAGGTCGACCTCTTCGACCGCCGGGCTGAGAGTACGCAGTGTGAACAGCAGCTGCGCAGCCATCTCCTCGCACCGGTCGGTGCCGACGTCGGCCGCCCGGTCGTTGAGCGGAACGGTCAGCCTGCCCCGCTCGTCGGGCGTCAGCGTCCCGGTGCCCTTGCGCAGCGCCGTGCCCGCGGGGAAACCGGACCGGACGGCGGGGGCCAGCCAGGTGGTGGGCCCGTTCAGCAGCGAACGCACCATCTGGGTCGTCGGGTCCACATGGCTGCGTACGTAGACCGGATCGGCCACCGCGGTCGGCGGCCCGCCCGTGCTCGCCGACCCCGTGTTCGAGGCGAAGTAGTACTTGTTGACGGACATGTAGTTGCGCTGGAAGTCCGACTGGCCCATGACAACGCCCTGCGGCACCCCGTCGATGCGCCACTGCCCGCTCTTCGGGTCCTGTGTGAGGTGCACCAGCTTGTTGTACGGCCCGGAGGCGGGCGCGTACGACTGCTCCGCGTCCACCATGGCGACCTTCGTGCCGGTCAGCGTGAAGGACACCTCGTGGCTCTCCTCCCGGCCCGGACTGCCGGCCTGGGCGCCCGGCCCGTCCGCCAGCACCGTGGTGGACAGCTCGGGCCGCCAGGTCTTCGCGGCCTGGGGGGTCAGATACTGGCGCGCCGTCCTGTAACGGGGATCGTCACTGGTCAGCGCCTCGAGAAAGCCCTGCACGATCTCCGTGGGCGTCGCGTCCTGGCTCGGCGGCATGGCGAACACCCGCACCTGCGCGTCCTGGCGCGGCGTGGATTCGACTCTCCGCAGGTCCCCGTTGTCGGGCATGGAGGCGCACCCGGCCAGCAGTACGGCCCCCGCGGTGGCGTACGCCACCGCCCGGGGCGGCGTCCCCCGACCGCGCCTCACCCGCTCACCGCCCACGCGACGTCTCACCTTCCCTGTCCGCCTCGCCCGCCCGGCGCTCCCGCGGCGCACGTGCCGGCCCCGAAGCGGATCGCTCGTCCCACTTCGCCTCGTCACCCCGGTTCGCCTCGTCGGCCCTCTTCGGCCCGGCACCTCCGTCGGCCAGGGGTGCCCCGCCGCTTCCGGAGTCCCGCGCGGTGCCGGGCGTGCCCGCCCCGGAGGCGGCCCCCGAGGCTCCGGAAGCCGCAGGCGCCCCGGAGAACCCCGAGGCACCGGCACCGGTTCCCAGGGACGACTCCGCGCGTCCGTCGGCACCCGGCCGGGCCACGACCCGCGCCCCGTTCCCGGGCAGCGCCGTCGGATCGGCCGTGGGAGGCACCGTCCCCGGCCGCGCGGCCAGCGGGTCGCGCGCCGCGCGGGCGGAGGTGTCCGTGTCCGCCGGCTGGGCCGGTACCGTCGCGCGCTTGTCGCCGTCGCTGCCGCCGCGCTGTAGACCGGCGTCGTCGAGTCCGCGGTTGCGCCGCGAGTCCTTGGGCTCCAGCGGTATCGGGGACCCCCTCAGCGGCTCGTCCGCGGTCCGCGGCAGCGTCAGCCGGAACTGCGAGCCGCCACCCGGCTCGCCCCACGCCTGGAGCCAGCCGCCGTGCAGCCGCGCGTCCTCCAGGGCGATGGACAGCCCGAGGCCCGTCCCACCGGTGGTACGCGCGCGTGCCGGGTCGGCCCGCCAGAAGCGGCTGAAGACCCGCGTCGCCTCTCCCGGCTTGAGCCCCACGCCGTAGTCCCGCACCGCGACCGCGACCGCGCCGCCCGCCGCGGCGAGCTTGACGACGACGTCGTTGCCCTCTCCGTGCTCCACGGCGTTGACCACCAGGTTGCGCAGCACCCGCTCCACGCGCCGCGCGTCCGCCTCGGCGACCACGGGCTGCTGGTCGCCGACGACCCTGATGTGCGATCCCTTGCGCTCCGCGAGCGGCTCCGCCCCGCTGACCACCCGCCGCACGACCTCCCGCAGGTCGATCGGCTCCGCCTCCAGGGCCGCCGCACCCGCGTCGAAGCGGCTGATCTCCAGCAGATCGGCGAGGAGCGACTCGAACCTGTCCAACTGGTCGGCGAGCAGTTCGGCGGACCGCGCGGTCACCGGATCGAAGTCCTCGCGCGCCTCGTGGATGACGTCGGCCGCCATCCGCACGGTGGTCAGCGGCGTCCGCAGCTCGTGCGACACGTCCGACACGAAGCGGCGCTGCATCCGCGACAGGTCCTCCAGCTGACTGATCTTCAGCTGGAGGTTCTGCGCCATCTTGTTGAACGCCTCGCCGAGCCGCGCGATGTCGTCCTCGCCGGTGACCTTCATACGTTCCTGGAGTCGGCCCGCGGACAGCCGCTCGGCCACCCCCGCCGCCATCCGTACCGGCGTCACCACCTGCCGCACCACGAGCCAGGCGATCGCCCCGAGGAGGACCACGACGAACAGCCCGGCCGTCGCCAGGGTGCCCTTGACCAGGCTCAGCGACTTCTCCTCCTGGGTGAGCGGGAAGAGGTAGTACAGCTGGTACGGGTCGCCGTTGGGGTCGCTGACCTGCTTGCCGATGACCAGTCCGGGCTGGGACGCCTGGCCGTTGCTGTAGACGATCCGCGTGTAGCTCTGTGCCGCCGCGGTGTCGGTGTCGACCCGCTCGCGCAGGGCGCTCGGCACGCTCTGCGACGGATCGACGTGTCCCGAGGCGCGGGGGCCGCGCCCGCTGCCGCTCTCGCCGCCCACGGGCAGCGTGACCACGTCGAAGGCGCCCTGGCCACCGCTGGAGAGCGACTCGACGAGGTCGCTCATCCACTGGATGACGCTCTGCGAGGGCCGCCCGTCCGCGGTGGTGCCGTCGGTGCCGGTCACGCTGGCGGCCTCGTCGGCCTTCTGCTCGGCCACCGCGAACCCGCCCGTGGCCTGGCTCTGCGACGCCTTCACCTTGGCGTCCAGCAGGCCGTTGCGCATCTGCGTGATGACAACCAGGCCCAGCAGCAGGACAACGCCCAGCGACATCAGCAGGGTGGTGACGACGACCTTGAGCTGGATGTTGCGCCGCCACAGCCGCATGACGGGCAGCAGTGGCCGGCGCACCCAGCGCACGAACAGACGGATGACCGGGCTGCCCTGGACCCCGCCCTGGAGCAGTCCGTCCTCGAGCAGACGGCCCCAGCGGGAGCCCGCCGTCCTCCGGCCGACAGGCCGCTTCGGACGGCCCCCGGAACGGCCGGGCGCCGAAGCGGCACTGTCCCCGGACATGTCAGCTCGGCCCTGCCTTGTAACCGACGCCTCGAACGGTCACCACGATCTCCGGCTTCTCCGGGTCCTTCTCGACCTTGGAGCGCAGCCGCTGCACATGCACGTTCACCAGGCGGGTGTCGGCGGCGTGGCGGTAGCCCCAGACCTGCTCGAGCAGCACCTCGCGGGTGAACACCTGCCAGGGCTTGCGGGCCAGCGCGACCAGCAGGTCGAACTCCAGCGGGGTCAGCGCGATGGACTGCCCGTCCCGCTTCACGGAGTGCCCGGCCACGTCGATGACGAGGTCGCCGATGGCGAGCTGCTCGGGGGCAGGCTCCTCCGACCTGCGCAGCCGCGCCCGGATCCGGGCGACCAGTTCCTTGGGCTTGAACGGCTTCACGATGTAGTCGTCGGCGCCGGACTCCAGTCCGACCACGACATCGACGGTGTCGCTCTTGGCCGTGAGCATCACGATCGGCACCCCGGACTCCCCCCTGATCAGGCGGCACACCTCGATGCCGTCCCGGCCGGGCAGCATCAGGTCCAGCAGCACCAGATCGGGCTTGGTGTCACGGAAGGCGGCCAGCGCCTTGTCGCCGTCGGCTACGAAAGACGGCTCAAAACCCTCACCGCGCAGCACGATGCCGAGCATCTCGGCCAGTGCGGAGTCGTCGTCGACGACAAGGACTCGTCCCTTCATAAACGACATCATCCCATTCTCATAACAGCGGCGAAGACGCAGGTGAGGCACGTCACTGCCTCGTGACCATAGTCGTACGAGGGTGTCACTGTCTGCCCTCGCCCGCAGCCCCGCCCGCCGGAGGGCACCGGCGCCCGCTCCCGCGGACCCGAAGGCCGCCCGGAAGGACTGGTACGGCGTCCTCAACCGCTCGTCACCGCGCGCGACCGGGCGCACAGCTCGGCCAGGGCCTGAGCCGTCACGGGCGAGACGGCACCCTCCTCGGTGACGATCGCCGTCACCAGCTCGGGCGGTGTCACGTCGAACGCCGGGTTGTACGCCTGCGTCCCCAGCGGGGCCACCGGGATGCCGCCTCCCGCCTCCGTCCCGGCAGCCGGGACCTGGGGTGCCGTGACCTCCGTGACCTCGTGGCCGGGACGCTGCTCGACCTCGATGGACGCCCCGTCCGGAGTCTCCGGGTCCACCGTCGTGACCGGGGCCACCACGATGAACGGCACATGGTGGTACCGCGCGAGCACCGCGAGCGGATAGCTGCCGACCTTGTTCGCCACCGCCCCGTCGGCCGCGATGCGGTCCGCCCCGATCAGCACCGCGTCCACCTCGCCCGCCGCGAACAGCGATCCCGCCGCGTTGTCGGTGAGCAGGGTGTACGCCATGCCGCTGCGGGCCGCCTCCCACGCCGTCAGACGGGCGCCCTGGAACAGCGGACGCGTCTCGTCCACCCACAGGCGCCGCAGCCGCCCCGAGCGGTGCGCCGCCAGTGCCACCGCGAACGCCGTGCCCTCCCCGCCCGACACCAGCGAACCGGTGTTGCAGTGCGTGAGGATCCGATGCCCGCCGCCCGGCAGCAGCTCGTCCAGCAGCGCCAGCCCGTGCTCCGCCATGCGGGCGCTGGCCTCGGCGTCCTCCCGGTGCAGCTGCCGCGCCGCGGCCAGCGCAGCCCCGGCCGCCTGCCGCGGGTCACCGCCGCGGGCGAGCGCGACATGGTAGGCGGAGCGCGCCCTGCGCACCCCGACGGCGAGGTTCACCGCGGTGGGCCGGGCGCTCTCCAACGCGTCCGCGGCGTCGTCCACCTCGAAGCCCCGCACGGCGGCGAGCGCGACACCGTACGCCCCCGCGATGCCCAGGAGCGGCGCACCGCGCACGGCGAGCGAACGGATCGCCTCCACCAGCGCGGACGCATCCGTACAGACCAGCTCCACCTCCTCGGCCGGCAGCCTCGTCTGGTCGAGCACGACCAGGACGGGGCCCTCCGGCGGCTCTTCCCAGCGGATCGCCGGGATCTCGGTCGGCCGCTTGTTGTCGCCGCTGTGCGCGTACTGATCAGCCATGCGGTCAGTCTGCCCCTTATCGAGCGGACAATTGAAGGTACGCAGCCCTTACCTCGGCACGTCCCCCCAAGACCACCCCATGGCACGATGGCAGCCAACCTGCCGCCGCGACCGCGGACGGGCACCGTGAAGGAGCGACGATGAACGACACTCCGGGCTGGGCCTCGCCCGGATCCGCCCCGTCCGACCGACAGGAGCCGGGCACGTCCGGCCCTGCCGTGCCCGCCGACCGCCCGAGGCCCGACCAGCCCGCCGACCGCCCGGATCCCGACCAGCCCGCCGACCGGCCGCAGCAGCCGGAGCAGCAGGGCGACCAGGGCCGGGCCCCACAGGACCCGGGCGTGAAGTGGTCCAAGGAACAGCCGCCGCCCAGCCAGTGGTCCGCGCCCACCGGTCCGGCGGCCCCGCCGGGCCCCGGCCAGGCGCCCCCGCCCCCGCCTCCCGGCCCCGGCTGGGGCGCCCAGCCCCCCGGTGGCCCGGGCGCCCCCGGCGGTTGGGGCGGCGCCTACGGCAGCCCCGGCGGACACGGTGCCTGGGGAGGCGGCTGGGGCGGCCCGCCGCCCGCCGCCAAGCCCGGTGTGATCCCGCTGCGACCGCTGGGCGTGGGCGAGATCCTCGACGGCGCCGTCTCCACCATGCGCACCCACTGGCGCACGGTCCTCGGCATCTCGCTGACCGTCGCGGTCCTCACCGAGATCGTGGTCGTCCTGTTGCAGGGGCTCTTGCTGGACACCTCCAGCAGCGAGGCCCTCGACGACCCCAGCGCCACCCTCGGCGAGCTGACCCGCGCCCTGGGCGAGGCCCTGCTCAACTCCGGGGTCGTCTTCCTGGTCACCCTGGTCGGCACCGTCGCCGCCACCGCCCTGCTCACGACCGTCACCAGCCGCGCGGTGCTCGGCAGGTCGGTCACGACGGGCGAGGCCTGGCGCGACGCCCGTCCCCAGGTCCTGAAGCTGTTCGGCCTGATCTGCCTGCTGCTGCTCATCGCCGTCGGCATCGTCGTCGCCGGCGCGCTGCCCGGCATCCTCGTGACCGCGGCGGCCGGCCCCGAGGCGGGCGTCGCGCTGACCGCCCTGGGCATCATCGGCGCGGGTGTCCTCGCCGTGTGGCTGATGGTCCGCTTCACCCTGGCCTCGCCCACGCTCATGCTCGAGAAGCAGGGCATCCTGAAGGCGATGAGCCGCTCCGCGAAGCTCGTGCGCGGCTCCTGGTGGCGGGTGTTCGGCATCCAACTGCTCGCGACGATCATCGCGAACGTCGTCGCGTCGATCATCGTCATCCCGTTCACCTTCCTCGCCTCGGCCCTCAGCGGGGACGGCGTCACCGGCTTCCTCAACAGCGCCGGCGGCGACCTCGGCTGGACGTTCCTCGTCGTCAGCGGTATCGGCTCGGTGATCGGCTCCATGATCACGTTCCCGATCACGGCCGGCGTCACCGTGCTGCTGTACATCGACCAGCGCATCCGCCGCGAGGCCCTCGACCTCGAACTGGCCCGCGCCGCCGGCATCCAGGGCTACGGCACCGGCACCACCCCGGGGAGCTGATGCGGTGAACACCACGGGGGGAGTTCTCACCACATCGGTACAGGCACTGCCCGGGGCCGCCGGCAGGACCCTGCACACGCTGCTGGGCGACGACGAGCCGCCCCTCACCACCCCGCGCGACCCCGCACGGGAGGCGGCCCGGCGCGAACTGTCCAGGAACCTGTACCACGAGAACGACCCCAGTTGGTTCCAGCGGGCCCTCAACGCCTTCTGGAGGTGGGTCGGCGATCTGCTCGACACCGCCTCCACGGCGGCCCCCGGCGGCACCTTGGGACTGGTCGTCGTCATCGCGGCCGTGATCGCCGTCCTGGCGGCCCTGTGGTGGCGGCTGGGCACCCCGCGCCGTCGGCCCACCTCCTCCGCCGCCCTGTTCGACGACCGCCCGCGCAGCGCCGCCGACCACCGCGCCGCGGCCGAGGCGCACGCAGCCCAGGGCCACTGGAACCAGGCCGTCCAGGAGCGCATGCGGGCCATCGTCCGCGCCCTGGAGGAGCGCGCCCTGCTCGACCTCCGCCCCGGCCGCACCGCCGACGAGGCCGCCGCGGAAGCCGGCCGCGTCCTGCCGGACCACACCACCCGGCTGCACACCGCGGCCCGCGGCTTCGACGACGTCACATACGGCGGCCGGGCCGCGACGGAACACGCGTACCTGCTGATCGCCGAACTCGACCGCGACCTGGAACGCAGCAGACCGCAGCTCGCGAGCAGCGGCACCGGCGGCACGGGCCACAACACCCCCGGGGGAGCCACCGGATGACGACCGAGGCCACACTCCCGTCCACGTCGGCCTCGCCCACCGCCCGCCAGGCGTGGACCCGCGCGCGAGGCGTCGCCCTGGCGGTGCTGCTGCTGCTCGTGGCGGCGGTCGTGATCGCCGTCGTCCGCTCCGACGCCCGCCACGGCGAACTCGACCCGCGCTCCGCCGACCCCTACGGCAGCCGCGCCGTCGCCGAACTCCTCGCCGACCGCGGAGTGGACACGCGCGTGGTCACCACCCTGGAGGAGGTGGCGGCCGCCGTCGGCCCCGACACCACCCTCCTGGTCTCCAGCCCCGACCGCCTGACCCCCCGTCAGCAGTCCGGTCTCCACTCGGCGTTCGTCGACTCCGGCGGCCGCACCGTCCTGGTCGCGTCCGGCAGCGCATCCGTCGAACGGCTCGCCCCCGGGGTCACCGCCGCCCCGGCCACCAGCCTCGACTCCACACTCTCCCCCGGCTGCGAGCTGCCCGCAGCCCGCCGCGCGGGCACCGCCGACACGGGCGGCCTGCGCTACACCACCACCCACGTCGACGCGGACGAGTGCTACCCCAGCGAACGCCTCGCGACCCTGGTGCGCTTCCCGGCGCCCACCGGCAGCGGCGACACCGTCGTCCTCGGCGCTCCCGACATCCTCTTCAACGACCGCCTCGACGAGCACGGCAACGCCTCGCTCGCCCTGCAACTCCTCGGCTCCCGCCCCCATCTCGTCTGGTACCTCCCCTCGCTCGCCGACACCTCCGCCGCCGAAGAGGGCGAGCGCGGCCTGTTCGACCTGCTCCCCTCCGGCTGGCTCTGGGGCACCCTGCAACTCTTCGTCGCGGCCGGCGTCGCCGCCCTGTGGCGGGCACGCCGGCTCGGCCCCCTCGTGCCCGAAGGACTCCCCGTGGCGATCCGCGCCTCCGAGACCGTCGAAGGCCGCGCCCGCCTCTACCGCAGGGCGAACGCCCGCGACCGCGCCGCCGCCGCTCTCCGCTCCGCCACCCGCACGCGCCTCGCCCCCCTCGTCGGCGTCCCCGTCACCCAGGCGCACGCGCCCGAGGCCCTGCTCCCCGCACTCTCCGCCCACCTGCACGGCGGCAGGCGGTCCCTGCACGCTCTCCTGTTCGGCCCGCCGCCCGGCGACGACGCAGGCCTGATCACCCTCGCCGACCGACTCGACGCCCTCGAAAGAGAGGTACGCCGTCCATGATGGACCCGACCACTGACAACGCCGCGCACACCGGGGACCCGGCCGCCGCCCGGGCCTCCCTGGAAGCCCTGCGCGCCGAGATCGCCAAGGCCGTGGTCGGCCAGGACCCGGCGGTGACCGGCCTCGTCGTCGCCCTGCTCTGCCGCGGCCACGTCCTCCTCGAAGGCGTCCCCGGCGTCGCCAAGACGCTCCTCGTCCGCGCCCTCGCCGCCGCCCTGGAGCTCGACACCAAGCGCGTCCAGTTCACCCCGGACCTGATGCCGAGCGACGTCACCGGCTCCCTCGTCTACGACACCCGCACCGCCGAGTTCTCCTTCCAGCCCGGCCCGGTCTTCACCAACCTCCTCCTCGCGGACGAGATCAACCGCACACCCCCCAAGACCCAGTCGTCCCTCCTCGAGGCCATGGAGGAACGCCAGGTCACGGTCGACGGCACCCCCCGCCCCCTGCCTGACCCCTTCCTGGTCGCCGCGACGCAGAACCCGGTCGAGTACGAGGGCACCTACCCCCTCCCCGAGGCACAGCTGGACCGCTTCCTCCTGAAGCTCACCATCCCGCTGCCCTCCCGGCAGGACGAGATCGACGTCCTCACCCGTCATGCCGGGGGCTTCAACCCGCGCGACCTGCGCGCCGCCGGCGTACGCCCCGTCGCGAACGCCGCCGACCTGGAAGCGGCCCGCCGCGCGGTCGCAGAGACGACCGTCTCCCCCGAGATCACCGCCTACGTCGTGGACATCTGCCGTGCCACCCGCGAGTCGCCGTCCCTCACCCTCGGCGTCTCCCCCCGCGGAGCCACCGCCCTGCTCGCCACGGCCCGCGCCTGGGCCTGGCTGACCGGCCGGGACTACGTCATCCCCGACGACGTCAAGGCGCTCGCCCTGCCCACACTGCGCCACCGCGTCCAGCTCCGCCCGGAGGCCGAGATGGAAGGCGTCACGACCGACTCGGTCATCAACGCGATCCTCGCCCACGTCCCGGTCCCCCGCTGATGGCACCCACCGGACGCGCCGCCCTGCTCGCGGCCCTCGGCTCCCTCCCCGTCGGCATCTGGGAACCCGGCTGGACGGGCATCCTCGCGGTCAACGCTCCCCTGGCCCTCGCCTGCGCATGCGACTACGCCCTGGCCGCTCCCGTCCGCCGGCTCGGCCTCATCCGCTCCGGCGACACCTCCGTACGCCTCGGCGACGCCGCGGACGTGACGCTGACGCTCACCAATCCGTCTCGACGTCCGCTGCGCGCCCGCGTCCGCGACGCCTGGCCCCCGAGCAGCTGGCAGCCCGGCACGGAGGTCGCGGCCTCCCGTCACCGACTGACCGTGCCCCCGGGCGAACGCCGGCGCATCACGACTCTCCTGCGCCCCACACGTCGGGGCGACCGCCACGCCGACCGCGTCACCATCCGCTCCTACGGCCCACTCGGCCTGTTCGCCCGCCAGGGAACGCACAACGTCCCGTGGACGGTCCGCGTCCTGCCCCCGTTCACCAGCCGCAAGCACCTGCCCTCCAAGCTGGCCCGCCTGCGCGAACTGGACGGCCGCACCAGCGTGCTCACCCGGGGTCAGGGCACGGAGTTCGACAGCCTGCGGGAATACGTCCCGGGGGACGACACCCGCTCCATCGACTGGCGTGCGACGGCCCGCCAGTCCGCGGTGGCGGTACGCACCTGGCGTCCGGAACGCGACCGGCACATCCTCCTGGTGCTCGACACCGGCCGCACCTCCGCGGGCCGCGTCGGCGACGCCCCCCGCCTCGACGCCTCCATGGACGCGGCCCTGCTCCTGGCCGCCCTGGCCTCCCGCGCCGGCGACCGCGTCGACCTCCTCGCCTACGACCGCCGGGTCCGCACCCTCGTCCAGGGCCGCACGGCGGGCGACGTGCTGCCGTCCCTGGTCAACGCCATGGCCACGCTGGAACCGGAACTCGTCGAAACCGACGCCCGGGGCCTCGCCGCGACGGCCCTCCGGGCGGCCCCCCGCCGCTCGTTGATCGTCCTCCTCACCACCCTGGACACGGCCCCCATCGAGGAGGGCCTGCTTCCCGTCCTGGGACGACTCACCCAGCGGCACACGGTCCTGCTGGCCTCGGTGGCGGACCCGTACATCGCCGGCATGGCCAAGGCACGCGGAAACGTCGACGCGGTCTACGAGGCGGCGGCAGCCGCTCAGGCCCACACGGAACGCGCGCGGACGGCGGAGCAACTCCGTCGTCATGGCGTCACGGTCGTGGACGCGACCCCCGACGAGCTGGCACCGGCACTGGCGGACACGTACCTGTCCTTGAAGTCGGCAGGACGCCTCTGATCGGCGAGGATGCCGGAGGCGATTCTCCCTGCCCTAAACGCAGAAAACCCCGCACCATATGGTGCGGGGTTTCCCGTAATAATCGTTCGGCGGCGTCCTACTCTCCCACAGGGTCCCCCCTGCAGTACCATCGGCGCTGTAAGGCTTAGCTTCCGGGTTCGGAATGTAACCGGGCGTTT